>DATNNX010000074.1:0-2143 GCA_035601615.1 Xanthobacteraceae bacterium | reverse complement strand
TAGGCGGCGAGAATGCGTTGATGCTCGCGCGTATTGGGCGGCGGATTTTGCTGCTGTGGCTGGACCAGGCGCGGCGCTTCCGGGAGTGACCCGGGCGGTGCTCCGGCGGTAAGCAGGGACGAGCTGCAGCCGGCGAGGACGACAGCAAGCACGGCGAGAAGCGCCGTCACCGTCCAGGTGGCGCAAACGTCGCGGTGTCCCGCTGCGGCATGCATGATGACAATCAGATCCGTCAGTTGCGCTCGACGACCTCAATCTGCTCCGGGCGGGTAGCCTCGATCCTGGGGCCACTACGCTCCTCGATCCATCCGCGGACTCGGACGCGCCGAGTTTCGAGTCTTTTCGGCTCGACTCCGGCAGCCGCGAATGCGCCCTCGTCGCGCTTCGAGATCGTGACGGTGAGCGCCTCAGCCCGCCGTCGTCCGAAATTGATGTAGATCGTGCCTACGCGCTCGCGGACCGACCACACCTTGCCTTCCGCCACGGTGAAACGGCCGCGCTCGGCCGCGAGATCCGCCCCGCTGTCGGCCGCCACGATGACATAGTACGGTTCGCTCCAGAGGCCAAGCTTCGCCCGGCGCGCCGCGCGTTCTTGCGCCCAAAGCTCTTCGGCACAAGCCCGATTGCCAACATGCGCCGAAACGCGCGCAAATCCCTTGGCCAGCATCTCGTGCGCGACCGAGCGGCGCGCCCCTTTGCCGGTGACATAGGCCAGCGCGAGCGTGCGGCCGTAGCGATCGGCGACCACGCCATTTTCATGGAGTTCGACGAACTGACCGTTCAGCATCGATTCAAGCGCCGCGCGAGCCGCAAGACCCGCCTCGGCTTTCGCTCCTGATTCGCCGTGGGCGGGCGGAAGCGGGACCTCGATACCGGCGAGGCGAATCTCGCGTCCGTCCTCCAGGATGAAACTGCGTCCGTCGGTGATCGCACGAATCTTTGCCGTGGCGACAGTCTCGAACCGGCAAGCGCTCAGCGTTGCACTTTCCGCGCGCGCGGGAGCCGACGGCAGAATGGTGGCCATGCACGACACACAGCAAAACCGCGCAAGAGCGACGTCCCAGCGCCCGCCCATGCGGCAACAAAACCGTCGGAATGGGGCGGCACTACGGCGTTGCGGCCGCGCCGCCCTTATGTGGGCACATAGGATACGTCGCGGTGGTCTTATGGGGCGCAATCGTTGTATATTTTGCCCACAGACAAGTGAGGCAGGGGGGAACTCATGAAAATCGTGGAGATCGTTCCGCGCGCCCGGACGCGCCTCTATGGCACTCTCGTCGCCAAAGAGGCCGAGATCCGGAAAAGCGGCCGCGGAACCTACGTGCGGGTTGGGCGCAAGAGTCAGCACGCCGCCCGATGGAAGCACAAGAAATTCAGTGGCACCCTGCAGCTCAAGCGCGGGACCGCCGAGGGCGTCACCGCCAAGGTTCGCGCTGCAACCCCCGAGGATGAACGCAAGCTGCTGTCGTCCTTTCTTGGATTTGTGGATCGCCATGCCGGGGATCAAGTGACCACGATTACGATTCACTACCGCTAAGTCATCCAATGCGGTGATGTGGCGTTAAAGCGGATGCGTCGCCGGCCTTACAATCGGCAGCGCAGCGTCCTAAGTGGGGTGAGGGGGTACCTGCAGGAGGTGCCCATGGCAATTGTGCTCGACCATACGATCGTGCCGGCGCACGATAAGGAGGCATCCGCGCGGTTTCTCGCCCGCATCCTGGGCTTGCGTTACGAGGGAGCCCTCTCTCACTTCGCTCCGCTGCGGATTAAACGACACGCTGACCTTCGATTTCGACAACGATACGAATTTCGAGAGCCACCATTATGCGTTCAAGGTCGACGAAGCGGACTTCGACGGAATCTTCGAACGGGTGCGCGCCGAGGGCATTGCTTACGGCAGCGGACCCCGTGCCCTTGACGACATGAAGATCAATAACCGTCATGGCGGACGCGGCTTCTATTTCCGAGACCCCAACGGGCACGTGCTCGAAGTGTTGACGGCTTAGGTAAGCGGCCCCCGGGCGCTTCTCGATCGGTGCTTCAAATGCTTTATGTCGCAGGCCAGATAACCCAAGGCCCGTGGGGCCCACGCGCCGAGCGCTACCAACACGGCAAGCGTCTGCGCAAAAAGGTTCCGCGGGAA
>DATNNX010000073.1:0-2052 GCA_035601615.1 Xanthobacteraceae bacterium | reverse complement strand
ACCACGCTGTTGCGCGCACTGGCGGGACTGGTGCGATCCGAAGGCGCCATCGAAGTCGGTGGTGACGCGCTCTCGTCGCTCGCCTTGCGCGAGCGCGCCCGGCGGTTCGCCTATCTGCCGCAAGGCCACGTCGTGCACTGGCCGCTGGCGGCCCGCGATATCGTCGCGCTCGGCCGTTATCCGCATGGCGCGACCGACCCGGCGCGACTGACACCGAAGGATGCCGAGGCGGTGCTGCGGGCGATGCAGGCGACCGATGTCATGGAATTCAGCGAGCGCCGCGTCACCGAGCTGTCCGGCGGCGAGCGCAGCCGCGTCGCGCTGGCGCGGGTGCTCGCGGTGGAAGCGCCGGTGATCCTGGCGGACGAGCCGACCGCATCGCTCGATCCGCGTCACCAGTTCGATGTGATGAAGAGCCTGCGCGCGAGCGCCGATAAAGGCGTGCTGGTGATCGTGGTCACGCACGATCTCGGGCTTGCTGCGCGGTTTGCCGACACGGTGCTGGTGCTTCTGGATGGCCGCCTGGTGTCGCAAGGCGCTCCCGCCGAGGCGCTCTCCGAAAAGACCATGGGCGATGTGTTCAGGATCAGCGCCTACCGCGCGGAATATCAGCGCGAGGCCGTGATCGTGCCCTGGGCGGAAATTTAGAGCATGAGCAAACGCCTCGGACTTCAATCCCGATCAACCATCGCAGCCCTTGCGATGTTTAGCGGCTTGGTTGCGCCTGCGTTCGCCGCAGCCCTGCCGCGCATCGCCTCGATGAACGTCTGCACTGATCAACTGCTGATATCGCTGGCCGATCCGGAGCAGATCCTCGGTCTCAGCCGTTATTCGCGCGACAGGCTTGAATCCTGGGCGGCCGACGACGCGCACCGGTACCGGATCCTGTCGGGAGGCGCCGAAGACATCCTGGTGCTGAGGCCCGATGTCGTCGTGGCGAGCCTGTTCGACAAGCGGTCGACGCGCGAACTTCTGAAACAGAAAGGCCTTCGGCTTGCCGAGTTCGCGGTGCCGCGCAATCTCGAGGAAGTGAAGGCTCAGATTCGCGAGATGGGCACCATCGTGCAGCATCCCGATCGTGCCGCTGCCGAGATTGTTCGGCTCGACGCGGCGATCGCGCGCGCCAGTCGCGTCGTGGTGGAAAAGCACACTTCCGTGCTGCCGCTGTCGCGGCGCGGCTGGGTCTCGGGGCGCGACAGCCTGATCAACTCGCTTTTGGCCGAGACCGGGCTAAGCAACGCGGCCGGCGATCTCCGGGTCGGCACCGGCGGATTCGCCTCGCTCGAAGCGGTCGTCAATGCAAAACCCGATTTTCTTCTGGTGTCGGACTCAGGCGACCGCGCCGAGGACGACGGTCACGCCTTTCTGCTGCATCCCGCGCTCGAGCGCTTCTATCCGGCGACCAAGCGCATCGTCATCCCGGACCGGCTGACCGTGTGCGGCGGCGTGATGCTCGCGGAAGCGCTGGATGTGCTGGTGAAAGAGTTGAAGCGCGTGGAGCGCTGAAAGGCTTTGACCGTCATTGCGAGCGAAGCGAAGCAATCCATAGCTTCACCGTGGTGGCGAACTGGATTGCTTCGTCGCGTTGCTTCTCGAAATGACGGCAACGTGACGGCTTCTCACCCCGTCTGCACCGGTCCGCCGGCTTTCTTCCAGGCGTCGATGCCGCCGGCGATGTGGGCGGTGTTGGCAAGGCCTGCGTCCTTGGCGGCGGCGACCGCCATTGCCGAGCGTTCGCCGAACGCGCAGAAGAACACGATGCGCCGCCCGGTGGCTGCCGCGACCTCGCGCAACATGCCGCCGGGCTGCAGGCTTTCGCCGATCGCAGGGTAGGGCGCATGCAGCGCGCCCGGCAGCATGCCGTGCTTGGCGCGTTCGCTGTTTTCCCTGAGATCGACCAGAAGAATGTCTGGCCGGCCGAGGCTCTCGATCGCCTCGCGCGCGGTGAGGGATAGACCCTGCCTGGCAAGATCGTCCTGATGCAGGCCAACATGCATGTTCGCCGGCAGCACGACATCCATCAACTTCGGGTTGGGCAAGTTCAAATTGCCC
>DATNNX010000072.1:0-8426 GCA_035601615.1 Xanthobacteraceae bacterium | reverse complement strand
AAAATCTCGCCACGCACGTCGACCGTGATCTTCTTCGAAAGATCGCCCATGGCGACCGCGATAGTGACGTCCGCAATGTTGCGGACCTGCGCGGTGAGATTCGAGGCCATCGAATTGACGCTCTCGGTCAGGTCCTTCCAGACACCGGTCACCTCGCGCACCTGTGCCTGGCCACCGAGCTTGCCTTCGGTGCCGACCTCACGCGCCACTCGCGTCACCTCGGAGGTGAACACGCTGAGCTGCTTAATCATCGTGTTGACGATGTTCGCCGCGCGCAGGAACTCGCCCTGCAGCGGGCGCCCATCGACGTCGAGGCGCACCGTTTGCAGCAAATCGCCCTTGGCGACGGCGGAGATGGCGCGAGTCACTTCCGTCGTCGGCCAAAGCAGATCGTCGATGAGGGTATTGACCGAGCTTTCCATCTCGCCCCAGGCGCCATGGGACAGGGGGAACTTCACCCGCTGGCGCGTCTTTCCTTCGCGGCCCACGACCTGCCCGACGCGCTCGAGCTGCCGCGCCATGCGCTCATTGGCGGCGACGATCTCATTGAAGGTGTCGGCGATCTTGCCCAAGAGGCCTACCTGACCGCTGGACAGGCGAACCGAGAAGTCGCCCACGCGCATTGACTGCAGCGCGTTCAAAAGATCGTAAAGCTCAGGGGATGCGCCGCTGTCGACATGGCCATCGGGCGCTTCCGCGGCCACCGCGCCTGGAGACGGACCATTGGTCTTGAGTTCCCCGACCGGCCCTCTGCTCGGTTGCATTGTTTCCTCCAGGCCCGATGTCACAACCGCTGCGACGCCGTCACGGCGACAAGCCGACGCTGCGGTGATGTTTGGACGGGTAAGCCGAAAACCCGCCGATGGGAAGTGGCGAAGAGCGCCCTCCGCAGGTGCCTCTGCCGGGCGCGGTGGCCGTGCTGGTGCATCAACCCCGGCGCCAGAACCTGCTGGCGCGGGAGATCACTAGACCGTCTGCAGATGACCCTCCGACCGGTGGATCCGGTCATGTGCTTATACCCCTCGGTAGTCCAGGTCGGACCACCACCTGACGCCCCCAACGCCAAAACGATCCTTTCGTTCCAGCCGTCCGGCAAATTTTTTCTGTTCGAAAAACGCGTTTCAATCCAGCATGTTACGGTAGCGGACTTGAGAGCCGGGCGGGGGAGGATCGCTCTCGGTCGGGCCAGGGCCCAATATCCACGCGCAATTCCTTCGCGCGGGCGCTCGCCGACCGGTCCAGCGGTAGCCCTATAACCAGCCGGTAGCCCTATAAAATGTAAGCGACAAGGGATCGATCCAGCGCGGCCCGAGCAGACCATGACGCGACGCACTGCAGCAAAAAGGAACGGGTCGCGCCTTCGCCTCGCCGCCGATATCGGCGGCACTTTCACGGATATCGCCGTCTTCGATGATCGGACCGGCAAGCTGAGCTTCGGCAAAGCGCTGTCGACGCCGCACCGGCTGGTCGAGGGCATCAACGCGGGGGTGGTTAAGGCGGGCAGCGCCTACGAATCCGCCGGGCTCTTTCTGCACGGCTCCACCATCGCCATCAACACAATCCTGGAGCGCAAGGGCGCGAGGACCGCGCTCCTGGTGACCGAGGGGTTCCGCGACATTTACGAGATCGGTCGCATCAACCGGCCGGATGCGTACAATCTGTTCTTCCGCAAACACGAGCCGCTGGTGGAGCGGGCGCTGCGCTTCGAGGTCAAGGAGCGCGTGCTCTCCGACGGCGAGATCGAAACGCCGCTCGACGAGGGGGAGATTGAGGCGTTGGGCCGCATGCTGGAGCGGCTCGGGGTCGAGGCAACCGCAATTCTCTTTCTCAACTGCTTCGCGCGGCACGAGCATGAGGCGCGCGCGAAGGCGATCCTGGAGCAGAATCACCCGCACCTGTTCGTCTCCGCCTCGCATGAACTATCCGAGGAGTATCGTGAGTTCGAGCGCTGCTCGACGGTAGCCGCCAACGCCTATATCGGGCCGATCGTTCGACGATATATCGGCGAGATCGACAACCACATTCGCCGCGAGGGTTTCTCCGGCTCGTTCCTGATCGTGCAGTCGACCGGCGGTCTCTACCAAGCGGAGCAGGCCAAGCGGCACTGCGTGCACATGCTGGAGTCGGGACCGGCGGCCGGCGTCATCGCCACGCAGGCGCTTTGTCGGGCACTGGGGCTGAAAAATGCCATCGCCTTCGATATGGGCGGCACCACCGCCAAAGCCGGCGTCATTCACAAGGAGGAAGCGCTTACCACCGGTGCGGCCTTGATTGGCGGCTACGACAGGGCGCTGCCGGTCCAGATCGCGATGATGGATATTTTCGAGGTCGGCACCGGCGGCGGCTCGATCGCGCGAGCGGAGGAAGGCGGGCTGCGAGTTGGGCCGCAAAGCGCGGGCGCGGCGCCGGGCCCCGCCTGCTACGGCCTCGGCGGTAAGGAGCCGACGGTGACGGATGCCAATCTCATTCTCGGCCGGCTTGCCGCCGATCGGTTCCTGGGTGGCGAGATGCGGCTCGACGTCGAGGCCGCAGAACGCGCGCTCACCGAGCGCGTGGCAAAGCCGCTCGGCATGGATGCGACGGCGGCGGCCGAGGGAGTCTTGCGTATCGCCGCAACCGCGATGTCCTATGCGGTAAAAGGAGTCACCACCGAGCGCGGTCTCGATGCCGGCGACTTCGCCCTGGTGGCCTATGGCGGCGCCGGCCCGTTGCATGCGGTACAGGTCGCACGCGAGCTCGGGATCAGGACCGTCATCGTCCCGACCGGGCCGGGCGTGTTCTCGGCGTTCGGCATGCTGTTCTCGGATCTGCGCTACGATTTCGTGCGCACGTGGTTCACACGGCTCGAAGACGCGCCGTTTGCAGCGATCGAACGAGTCTATCGCAATCTTGAGCGTCAGGGCCGCGCGGCAATCGCGGGCGCCGCACTCAAGCCGCAGAAGGTCACGCTGCGGCGAGCAGCCGACATGCGCTATGTGGGTCAGGAGCACGCGGTGACGGTGGACCTGCCGCTCAAGCTGTTCGAACGACAAGACCGTCGCGCAATCAAGCGCCTGTTCGACGCCATGCACGAATTGCGCTACGGCACCTCGGCGCCGGAGGAGCCCGCCGAAATCGTGAGCCTGCGCAGCACCGTCACCGGTGTCATGCGCAAGCCGCCGCAGGAGACGATCGCACGCGGCACACGCGCGCCCGGCCGATCCGCCTTTACCGGCAGACGGCCGGTGTATTTGGATGGAAAGTTCCGCCCAACGCCGACCTATGCCCGCACGGCGCTCGGCGCCGGCAACCGAATCAGCGGACCCGCGCTGATCGAGGAACATGCGGCGACAACTTTGCTATTGCCGGGTGATCGGCTCGAAGTCGATGTCCGCGGGCACCTGATGATCGACGTGGCAGCAGATCGATAATGGGCACGGCAGAAATGAGAAATCGCCTAACGCGCGACGCGCGTATCCCCCGCAGGCGGCGCAGCCCCCACAAGATCGATCCTGTGATCACGGAGATCGTGCGCAATGGCGTCATTGCCGTGACGGAGGAAATGAAAACGAACCTGATGCGCACCGCTTACAACATCATCATCTACGAGGCGCTCGATTTCACCACCGGCCTGTTCACGCCAAAAGGCGAGACGATCTCGATCGGCATTGGCTTGCCGATGTTCATCCGCGGGATGGCCGAGACGGTGAAGGCGAAGATCGCGCATTTCGGTCTTGCCAACATGCATCCCGGTGACATCTACGTCACCAACGATTCCTATCTCACCGGCAGCCATCTCAACCATGTCACGCTGACGCTTCCAATCTTTCGCAAAGGCAGGCTGGTCGCGTTCTCCTGCTGCATGGCGCACTGGCTCGATATCGGCGGCATCCTCGGCGGCATGAGCACCGACATTTTTTCGGAAGGACTGCAGATCCCGATCCTCAAATATCAGGACCGGGGGCGCGCGAATGCGACCGTGGTCGACATCATCCGGCAGAATGTGCGCCTGCCGAGCCGGGCAATGGGTGATCTGCGCGCGCAGGTCACTGCGGTGAAGACCGGCGAGCGGCGCTTCCTCGAGCTCATCGCGCGCTACGGGCGCGACGCCGTGCTCAACTCGATCGCCGCAATCATGGACCATGCGGAGGCGATGGCGCGTATGCGCACGCGCACGATTCCGGACGGCATCTACGAGGCAGAATCCTACATGGACGACGACGGGATCGACATCGGCCGCAGAGTACCGATCCGGGTACGCGTCGTGGTTGAGGGCGACGAGATGACAGTCGACCTGAGCGACGTGTCAAAACAGGTGCGCGGCTTCTACAATTCCGGCATCACCACCGGCTACGCCTGCGCGCAGGTCGCGTACAAGTGCCTGACCTCGCCCACGGACTACCCCATCAACGACGGCTCGTTCCGCAGTCTCAAGACCATCGTCCCCCCGGGTCGGGTGATCAGCGCGGTGCGGCCGGCGCCGATGCGCTGGTGGATGACATATCCAATGACCATCGTGGACACGATCTTCAAGGCTCTGGCACCCGCCATTCCCGACCGCGTGATCGCCGGCCACCACGCTGATCTCCTGGCATCCTCGTTCCACGGCATCAACGAGCGCACTTCCGAGTTCTTCATCGGCAGCTTCGGGCCGCTGGGCGGCGGCTGGGGCGCCAAAATGACCGAGGACGGCGTCTCCGCCACGGTTTGTATCAACGATGGCGATACCCATAACAGCCCGAACGAGCAGGCCGAGTTCAAGTTTCCCATCGTGGTCGAACGCTACGCACTGGTGCCCGATTCCGGCGGTGCCGGCCGCCGCCGCGGCGGGCTCGGGGTCGAGCGGGTGGTGCGCGCGCGCACGAACATGGTGGTCAACAATCAGAGCGAGCGCGCCCATTGCCGGCCCTGGGGGCTCGATGGCGGGCTCGACGGCACTGGCAATGCGGTGGAGCTGCGCATCGGCGGAGATTGGAAACGCGACTTTCCCAATGCCAAAGTCTTGGTGGCGCAGCTCAAGCCCGGCGACGCGTTCAAGATTCGCTCCGGTGGTGGTGGCGGCTACGGCAACCCGCTGGCGCGGCCGGTCGAGCAGGTTCGCGAGGACGTGCGGCAAGGCTACGTGACGGTCAAATCCGCGGCGGAGCTCTATGGCGTGGTGCTCGACCCCGAAACCTTCGAGGTTGACGTGCTGGCAACGCAGAAGTTGCGTGCGGCTCGGGCCGCGCATCGGAATGCAGCGGATGCACAGTCGGCGTGATGGCAGAAGGTGATGAAAGCGAAGTCTACTAACGAACTCCGCTGTTGCGCGACAAAGCCAGGGCACGCTTGTGCCGACCCGCCCCCCCTCTTCATCGCGTGAACCGCGACGCTAAGGCTTTTCGCGCCTGAGCTTCGCGGTGAACGATATCGCGCCGCCCCCGCAACAGGGACAGCTCATCGCAAGCAGGATCTTTTGCTTCTGCTCCTCGTCGAGATCGGCGCGATCGATGAGCTGCCGGGCCTGTTGCTCGAACAGCGCATGGAGCGAGAGGGCGCTATACGAAATCTGATCCTCGGGAGCGATGGCCGGCGCAGCGGGCTTGGGGAGGCCCTGTTTCGTCGCCCGGCGGCCGCGGCTGTTCTGCTTGCGCCTTGCCATCGATCTCTGCGCAGTCTTGCTTTTGGCCGCCGGGCCGATGCTGCGCGGGATTCATCACGTCTGCGCCGCGCCTGCCGGTACCGTGTTCAGGATCGGCAGGCTTTCTCTGCCCATCGAGCTTCATGATACGATACCTTCCTCCTGCGTAACAGACGGACGCGTTTTCCCATTTGCCTGGAAAGCGCTTGGGTCGTTTCTGGTGGGAATGGGCGCCGTGACTGCTGCATCTGAGAAGAATGCTCTAGATGTGGGGGCAAAGGAGATGACGGGCAGCTCATCGGGCCGCGCGCGGCCGGGGGCAATCGACTTCCACGCGCACGTCATCGTGCCGGAAGTCTATGCGGTCGCGGCGCAACACAACGTCTTTTCCGAGCTGCCCACCGATCCCGGCGTCACTGACGAGATGCGACGCAATATCAAGGAGCGGGCCGCCACAGTCCTCGCGCGCATGAGCGACGTTACGGAGCGCATCGGCAACATGGATGCGATGGGGGTTGGCGTCCAGGTCCTGAGCGCAAGCCTGGTCCACCAAGGACTGGAATGGGCGGACGCGCAAACGAGTCTGCGGCTTGCGCGTACGACCAACGATTGGATCGCGAAGGCCGTTGCCGCGCATCCGACTCGACTGATCGGGCTCGGCACGCTGCCGCTGCACGTCCCGGCGCTCGCAGTGAGCGAGCTCGAGCGCTGCATGCGCGACCTGGGACTCAAGGGGGCGGCGATCTCGACCACCGCCGGGCCGATGGAACTCGGCGATGCGCAGCTGCGGCCGTTCTGGGACCAGGCCGAAGAGCTCGACGCCGTCGTCTTCATCCATCCCGGCGGCAATCGCGACCGCCGCTTCAAACGCTTTCATCTCTGGAACAGCGTCGGCCAGGCATTCGAGGAAGCCATGGCGATCTCGTCATTGATGTATGACGGCGTGCTGGAGACCTTCCCAAGGCTTAAGATCTGCATATCGCATGGCGGCGGTTACATGCCCTACTATATGGGCCGAATTGACCGGAACTACGTCGAAAAGGCCAACACCCGCATCAACATGCGAAAGCCGCCGATCGAGTACCTGCGCATGCTTTACTTCGATAGTTGCGTCTACGACCGCGCGGTGCTGCAGCATCTGGTCGACAAGGTGGGCGCGGAGCGCGTGCTGCTCGGGTCGGACTATCCCGTGGGCGAAAACAAGCCGATCGAATTCGTCGCCGAGACCGGCACGCTGTCGGCGCTACAGAAAGACGCAATCGTGCAGGCGAACGCCGCGGGGCTGCTTGGCGTGCCAAATCCCTAGCCGATGCGGCCGGGCCCATAGATACGGTTCCAAGTCAGCAGCGGCGCATCAAGCTTACGGAGTTCCTTCACCATGGATGCGAGATGATCGACGAAAGACTGCTCAATCCGATTTCCACCGGCGAGCTCGAACGGCGCTGGGCCGCGGTCCGCAAAGCTATGGCCGAGCGCAACATCGATGCCCTAGTGATGCAAAACAACAACGATTGGCTCGGCGGCTACGTGCGATGGTTCACGGACACGCCGCTGAGCAACGGCTATCCGCGCAGCGTCATCTTTCCCGCCTCCGATCTCATGATCGTAGTCGACATGGGCCCGCGCGGGGCGCGTCGCCGGATCAACGGCGACGATGCAGCGAACCGCGGCGTGGGGGAGATGATCTTCACGCCGGCTTTCACCAACGTCGCCTACACGGACGAATACCAGGCGGAACTCGTCGCCCAAGAGCTTCGCGGCTACCGCACCATCGGATGGGTGGGCAGCGGCGCGATGCCGCACCGGTTTGTCACCCACATCGAGCGCGAACTCGCTGGCCGGGCGAACTTCGTGGATGCGACCGAATTGGTCGACCGGCTCAAGGCGATCAAGAGCGAGGAGGAGAGGGATCTGATCCGCAAGGCCGCGCAGATGCAGGACGAGATTTTCAACCGGTTGCTCGGTAAAATCCGGCCCGGCATGACCGGCAATGATATTACCGCGCTGGCGCAATACGAAGGCCGGCTCCTCGGCAGCGAGCAGGGGCTCTTCCTCGGCTCTTCGGCGCCGCTCGGGCAGGCATCGCGGTTCCTCGATCGGCATTTGCAGGCGTGCGCGCTCAAGCCTGGCGAGCACTTCGCGCTCTTGATCGAGAACAATGGACCCGGCGGCTTCTACACCGAGATCGCGCGCACCATTGTGCTCGGCAAGGCATCGAACGAGCTGATCGACGGCTTTGAAACCATGAAAGAGGCGCAGGCCCACACATTGCGCCTGCTCAAGCCGGGCGCGTCTTGCGCCGCCGTCGCGCAAAGCCACGACGATTACATGCTCAGCCGCAAACTGCCGCCGGAGCTGCGGCTTTATGCTCACGGCCAGGGCTACGACTTGGTGGAACGGCCGCTGATCCGCTGCGATGAGACGATGACGATCGAGCAGCACATGAACCTTGCGGTGCATCCGGGTTTTGAGACACCGTCGATCTTCGCCGTGATCTGCGACAATTATCTCATCGAGTCCGACGGCTCTGGCGATTGCCTGCACGAGACCTTGAAACAGGTGTTCGAAATCTGACACCTCCATGAAGATCGACGTGTTGAGCATCGGCTCGTTTCCCGATGCGACGAATGCCGAGTTGGCGAATCGCTTCGCCGTCAGCCATTACGCCCGCCGCCCGGCCCCGCACGCGCTTGCCGCCGACCTCAAGGACCGCATCCGAGGGATCGCGACCGAGGCCAACCACGGCGTCGACAGTGCGCTGATCGCGGCGCTTCCGAAGCTCGAAATGATCGCCATTTTCGGCGTCGGGACCGATTTTATCGACCTC
>DATNNX010000071.1:0-8589 GCA_035601615.1 Xanthobacteraceae bacterium | reverse complement strand
CTCAAGTCCTCGTCGCTGCGGGGCGGCATGGCCATTTCAGACGGGCGGGGGCGTTCATTGCTTGGGATCCAGTGGGCCGCTCGGGGCCACGCCCGCAGCGCGCATCACATTGAGAACGCCGGCCGCGAAGCCGAGCAGCAGAAACACAATCATTCCCCAGGGCGAAATTCCGAGCCAGCGATCCAACACCCAACCGAGCGCCGCGCCAACCACGACGCCGGTGACGAGCTCGGTCGAGAGCCGAAAGCCGCGCGCCATCGCCGATGGATCGGCGGCTCGCCCTTCATTCGTACCGCTCTCGGAACCACGATTGGGGCGGACGTGGCCCAGTTGCTCGCCCAGTCGCTTGAACCGAGCGGAAAGCGCAGCCTCGTTCTCCGGCGGTTGTTCGCGATCACGTTTTTCGCGTGCGTCGTCGGCCATGCTTTCGACACCCGCGTCGGTTTTGGCAAGATCACGACAATATCCGCCCCCAAAATCGAGCGGACCATACTGATTGGGTTTATACGAGTCAAGAATTGCACCTACGCAGCAACCCGTTGAAAACGAACCAAATAAGCATCCTGGCGCGGAAAGAAAAACGGGCGCTCCATGAGCTGACTTAGGGCACGCACGCATGGGTGGCGGCAGCATTCTTTGCGGCGTAGGATTCCATTACATGCAGGCACACGAGCGATCGTCTATGGACGACCAGACGAGGAAAGATTGCATGATCCGCATGGCGCTATGCATCGTTGCCGGACTGGAACTCGCGGGAGCGCCGGTGGCTTCGGCGCAAACCGCGCCGCCGGAAAGCGACAATCCACGGTATACTTTCAATCGCATCGCTGACGGCTATCTGCGGCTCGACGGCCGCACTGGCGAAGTATCGATCTGCGCCCAGCGCAGCGCAGGATGGGCGTGCCAGGTGATGCCTGACGAGCGTGGCGCACTCGAGGCCGAGATCGCCCGCCTGCAGGCCGAAAACGCAGCAGTCAAAAAAGAGCTTCTCGCGCACGATCTACCGCTGCCGGGCACCGTCAAGCCACAGCCCCCGGCTGCAAAGTCTGACGAACCTCGTTTGCAACTTCCTAATGACGCCGACCTCAACAGGGTCATGACCTTCATTGAGAAGGTCTGGCGCCGCTTCGTCGAAATGATCGCAGGGCTGCAGAAGGACATACTGAAAAAGACTTGATGATCGTCGCCGCGACAAGATCATGAGAGGCTCTTTGTCTCCAATCACCGATTGCGTGCCGGAGGTCATTGCGACTGCGACACTCGTGGTCGACGGCAGTGGAAGCTCCTTCACCGAGATTACGCGCGATGCCATGCGGTTCGTTGCCGAGAGCGGGGCGAAGGACGGCGCGCTGTTCCTCTTCGTGCGGCATACTTCGGCTTCTCTGGTCATCCAGGAGAATGCCGATCCGGACGTGCGCAGCGATCTCGCGAGCGCGCTCGATCGCCTTGCACCCGCGGATGCCGCCTGGATTCACGATACCGAAGGGCCCGACGACATGCCGGCGCATGTGAAGACCATGCTCACCGGTGTGTCGCTTCACGTTCCGGTGGTTGGCGGAGCGCTCGCGCTCGGCACGTGGCAAGGCATCTATATTGCCGAGCATCGCGCCCGGCCGCACCGACGCGAAATCGTGCTGCAATTCATCGGCAGCAGGCTGTGATCGGATTGTCGTTCTGCATAAGATCAGGCTCGGCCGGCGGCGCCCTGAGCACTGATGCGGGTATTATGATATGCTTCCGGCCAGTGAAGCAACCGACAACTTAGAGGGTTGCGCAGAAGATGAAGCGAATGGCCGGATCAATACGCTTGGTCATCGCCGATGACCATCCGCTGTTTCGCGGAGCTTTGCGCGAGGCGGTCTCAGGTCTGTTCGAGGACGTGGAGATTGCCGAAGCGGGTTCCTTCGAGGACGTAACGAAGCTGCTGGAACGCGGCGCGGAGGTCGATCTCATCCTGCTCGATTTGACTATGCCGGGCGTGCGGGGGTTCTCCGGCCTCATATATCTGCGCGCCCAGTATCCGAGCGTCCCGATCGTCGTAGTGTCGGCCAATGACGATCCTGCAGTGATCCGCCGTTGCATGGATTTCGGAGCGTTGGGCTTCATCCCCAAGACGCTCGGCATCGAGACGATGCGCGGGGCGATTACCCGCGTCTTCGAGGGCGGCGTTTGGACCCCGCCGGATATAGATCTTGGAGCTGGCTCGGATGCCGAGACGACTGACCTATTGACGCGCCTCACCTCGTTGACGCCGCAACAGGTACGCGTGTTGATGATGCTCTCGGAGGGCCTGCTCAACAAACAGATCGCCTACGAACTCGCTGTTTCCGAAGCGACCGTGAAGGCGCATGTATCGGCGATCTTGCAAAAGCTCGGGGTAGAGAGCCGCACACAAGCAGTCATTGCCGCCTCCAAGATCGAGCTCGGGCACTGGCCGCAGCCGGTCGGCGCGGGTCATTGATGTTTCCTGGCCAGGCGATCTCCGCTGAGCGCGCGCTCTCTCTCATTCCGCCGCGGCAAGCCGCTGCATACGCCATTGCGTCAACAACGCGCGCAATGCCGCTGGCTTGATCGGCTTGTTGAGCACCTGGACGCTGTTGGCGCGGGCATCCTCGCGTACGCGCGGGCTGCGGTCGGCGGTGATCAGGATGGCCGTGAGATCGGCGCCAAAGCGGCGGCGTAGCTCCGCGATCGCCGCGATGCCATTCCCGTCGTCGAGGTGGTAATCCACGAGCAGGCCGTCGGGCGTCACCTTGGTCTCTGCGACGAGCGCGATGGCTGCCGTGAGATCCGCGGCTTTCAGAACCCGACAGCCCCATCCCTCGAGCAGCATTTCCATGCCGTCGAGGATCGCCACATCGTTGTCGAGGCACAAAACGCTAATTCCCGAGAGTTGCACCCGATCGACGTCCGGCGCCACTTGTTGCTGCTGACGCGCTGGTACGACGGCCGAAAGCGGGACCTCCACCGAGAACTGCGATCCGCGACCAACCGCGGAGCTGACGATGATTTTATGATCGAGAACGCGTGCGATGCGTTCGACGATCGAAAGGCCCAATCCCAAACCGCGTGCCGCCTTGGCCCCCTGATCGAGCCGGTGAAACTCCTGAAAAATTGCACGTTTTTTCGAAGCCGGAACGCCAAGCCCGGTATCGTAGACACCGATGCGCAGCCGACCGCCGTGGCGCCTGCAACCGACAAACACGCGACCTTTGGGCGTGTACTTGATTGCGTTGGAGACGAGATTTTGCAGCAGTCGCCGCAATAAACGCCGGTCGGATTGGACCGCCAGCGAGCAGGGTGCGAACTTGAGTTTTAATCCCTTCTCCTGCGCGAGGGGCGTGAACTCCACCTCCAATTGTCGCAACAACTCGTCAATGCGAAAACGGACAATTTCCGGCTTCATTGCCCCGGTGTCGAGCCGGGAAATGTCGAGCAGTGCCCCGAATATTTCTTCGACCGCGTCGAGTGAGGCGTCGATATTTGTGATCAGCTGGGCGTCGTTGCCGCCGCCTTGCCGCTCGACCAGACTGGTGACGTAGAGACGGGCGGCATTGAGCGGCTGCAAGATGTCGTGGCTCGCTGCGGCGAGGAAGCGCGTCTTGGAGATGTTGGCCTGTTCGGCCTCGCCCTTGGCGCGGCCGAGCTCGGTATTGAGGCGAGTCAATTCTTCGGTGCGCTCCTGCACCCGCCGCTCCAGCGACTCATTGGCACGCTCGAGTTCCTCCGCGGCCTTCACGCTAGGCGTGATATCGGTAAACGTCGTGACGATGCCGCCGTCAGGCATCGGATTGGCGCGCACTTCCATGACCAGGTCGCGCTCGGAAAAGCGCTCCAGAAACGGCTCGCTGCTGTTGACGTAACGGCCGAGCCGCTCATGCACGAGCGCATCAGCAGTCTTCTTGTCGGAGGTGCTTTGCTCGGCATGGAAGCGCAGAATGTGATCGAGCGGGGTGCCGACCCGAGTCAGTTGCGGGGGCAGTGCCAGAATTTCCCCGAATTGCCGATTCCAGCAAACGAGAAGCAGATCCTTGTCGAATACTGCGATGCCTTGGCGCACGTGGTCCAGCGCGGTTTGCAAGATCTCACGGTTGTAGTGAATGGCGGCGTTGGCATCGTCGAGCAGCTTGAGCGCCGCCTTGGTAGATACGGTGCGTTTGCGCAACAGCAGCGAGAGCACCAGGCGCGACGAAGCTGCGCCGATGGCCGATGCGAGCAAATGCTCGGCATAGCGCAGGAGCTGGAAGTCTGCCTCCGCCTTGGCATCGATGCTGATGCCGCGCGTCAAGGCATAGCTGTCGAAGGAGCTACGTGTACGCTCCTCGCCGAGGTAGCGTGATACGGTCGTGGTCAATTCCTCGACCGTTACCGAGGAGCGCCAGAGCCGGAAGCTCGGCGCGATCGGCGCCAGGTCGGAAGGAACAAATAAATCAGCCTGCAATCGCTCGATCGAACTCGGAGCGCGCCCAAGCGAGAACACCACATAGGCGAGAACATTGAGCGCAAGGCTCCAGGTCACGCCTTGCGCGAGCGGAGGCAGATCGAGGCCGATCAGTGCCTGCGGGCGCAGCAGCGCTATTCCCCAAGGCCCGTGCGCGAGCAGGCTCTGATCGACGATGCCGACACTCGTCAGGCTGGGCAACAACAGCGTATACGCCCAGGCCAGGATTCCGATGATCATTCCCGCCAACGCGCCCCGTGCAGTACCCCGCCGCCAGATCAGGCCGCCAAAAAAAGCAGGGGCGAGCTGCGCCACCGCCGCAAACGACAATAGGCCGATCGAGGCAAGCTGCGCGTCACCGGCCAAGCGATAATAGATGTAGGCAAGAAACAAGATGACGAAGATCGCCATTCGTCGCACGATGAGCAACAAGCCGCCCACGTTGCCTCGGCCGGCGATCAGCGCCTCGCGCCGCTGCAGCACAAGCGGCATCAGGATGTCGTTCGACACCATGATGGCGAGAGCGACCGATTCCACGATCACCATCGCGGTCGCCGCAGAAAGACCCCCGACAAAAGCCGCGATCGTAAACAGGTCGGAATGCGCGGCGAGCGGCAAGGCGAGCACGAACATGTCGCTGTCGACCTGTCCGGGACTAAACGTCAGCAGTCCGGCCAATGCGATCGGTACGACGAAAAGATTGATCAGAACGAGATAAAGCGGGAACAGCCAAGAGGCGCGCCTGACTTCGTCCTCGCTGTTGTTTTCGACAACGGTGACGTGGAACTGGCGCGGCAGCAAAACGATGGCGAACAGCGACAGCAGCGTCATTGCCAGAAGCGTGCCCGGCGCCGGCTCGCGGGAGAGCACGGCAGCGGTATTCGGCCGTTCCAGGGCTTGCGCAAAAAGCGAGAGCGGCCCGTCGAACATCCAGAACGTGACGAATACGCCGACGCCGACGAACGCAACGAGTTTGACGATCGACTCGGTTGCGATTGCCAGCATCAACCCGTCTTGATGCTCGGTGGCATCGATATGGCGCGTGCCGAACAGGACGGTGAAGATCGCCATTGCGACTGCGACGTAAAGGGCGATGTCACCAAATACCGGCTGCATGGTTCCGCTGGCCGGTCCAATAGGCACGAGAATCGTGGCCAACGAGGATGAGACCGCCTTGAGCTGAAGCGCGATATAGGGAATCGTGCCGATGATCGCGATGAGCGCCACGGTGGCAGCGACCGTCTGCGCTTTGCCGTAGCGAGCAGCAATGAAGTCGGCGATCGACGTGATGTTCTGTGCCTTGGCTAAGCGTACGATGCGCACGATCAGCGGCGAGCACAGTCCGATCAAAAGCATCGGCCCAATGTAAATGGTCAAGAAATCGAAGCCGGTGCGCGAAGCAAGCCCCACCGAGCCAAAGAAGGTCCAAGAGGTGCAGTAGATCGCAAGCGAGAGCGGATAGATGAACCGCCAGCGGCCTTCGCGGCCAAAGCGCCGCGTGCGGTCTCCGTAGCTTGCGACCACGAACAACAGGCCGATATAGCCAAGCGCAACGGCGATGACGATCCAGCCTTGCAGCATAATGGCTTCACGGGCCCGTGGGGTGGGGGGCTGAGACCCCGGAGTTGCATTCTATCGCAGGCAGCAGCGAGCGAGAATATCGTCGGGGCGGGGGAGGGCGTACCCCGTGGGGCGGGGAAGGGCGTACCCCGTCGGGCTTTGGAATTTAGAATAGCGGGTCCGAGTTCGTGCGGCCGGCGTTTTGCATCCGGCCGCGTTCGATCTCACTCGGCCGCCAGCGCGCGGTCCTTGAGCGGCAATGCAAGCCGACCCCAAACCTCCAGCAGCGCCTCGGCCAGCGTGTCGATCAGTGCGTCCTCGTGATAGGGGGTCGGCGTGATGCGCAGCCGCTCCATCCCCTTCGGCACCGTCGGGTAGTTGATGGGCTGGATGTAAATTCCGTGCTCCGCGAGCATGAGATCGCTCGCCTTCTTGCACTTCTCGGGCTCGCCCACGAATACCGGAACAATGTGGGTGGGGCTGGGCATCACCGGCAAGCCGACGCCGTTGAGCACCGCCTTGACGCGTGCGGCGCGCTCCTGATGGCGTTCGCGCTCGAAGCTCGACGCCTTGAGGTGGCGAATCGCGGCGATGGCCGCCGCGCAGATCGCGGGCGGAAGCGCGGTGGTGAAGATGAAGCCGGGGGCGTAGCTGCGTACCGCGTCGCACAGCGCGGCGCTCGCAGCGATGTAGCCGCCGAGACAGCCGAAGGCCTTGGCGAGCGTGCCTTCGAGCACATCGACGCGCCCCATCGCGCCCTGCTGCTCGGCTTGGCCGCCGCCGCGCGGCCCGTACATGCCGACCGCGTGCACCTCGTCGGCATAGGTCATGGCCCGGTAACGCTCGGCGAGGTCGCAGATGCGGTTGATCGGCGCCACGTCGCCGTCCATGGAATAGAGCGTCTCGAACACGATCAGCTTGGGCCGGGCCGGATCGGCCGCCCGCAATAGCTCCTCGAGGTGCGCCATGTCGTTATGGCGGAAGATCTGCTTCTCGCATTTCGACTGACGCACGCCCTCGATCATGGAATTGTGGTTGGACGCGTCCGACAAGATCAGGCAGTTCGGCAGTAGCCTGGCGATCGTCGAAATCCCGGTCTCGTTCGACACGTAGCCGGAGGTGAAGACGAGGGCGGCTTGCTTGCGATGCAGATCGGCGAGCTCGCGCTCGAGATCGACCAGCGGGTGGTTGGTGCCAGCGATGTTGCGGGTGCCGCCCGCGCCCGTGCCCATACGGGTTGCGGTCTCGACCATCGCTCCGATCACTTTGGGATGTTGGCCCATCCCGAGGTAATCGTTGGAGCACCAGACGATGACGTCGCGCGGCCCTTGCGGGGAATGCCAGATCGCATGCGGGAAGCGCCCGGCAAGCCGTTCGAGATCGGCAAAGACCCGGTAGCGGTGTTCGTCCCTGAGCCGGGCGAGGGCGTGCGCAAAATAGGCCTCGTAGTTCATGACTGCTCAGTCCCTCGGCAGGCTGGCGGTTTTGAAACAGCCCCAAATTAGAGGCGTTCCAGGGCGCTTGTCGAGGCGATAATTGCCGCGCAACAGTCAGAAAATTGATGCGAATTGCTGTAAAGTGTTCCGCATTGTCGCCATGGCGGCAGACGCAACGGGGGCCACCGAGGTATAGAGAGTGAGCGAATACGGGCTCGAGCACGGTCTCACCAATTATGGCGACCGCGACTTCTCGCTCTACCTGCGGCGTTCCTTTGCGCAGTCCATGGGCTACTCGCGCGCGTTCTTGAGCAAGCCCGTCGTTGGCATCGCCTATACGCCATCCGCCTTCAACAATTGCCACCGCCATTTCCCGGAACTGCTCGAGGCGGTGCGGCGAGGGGTGCTCGCCGCCGGCGCGCTGCCGATGGCGTTTCCCACCATATCGCTCGGCGAGGTGTTTCTCAGCCCGACCAGCATGAAATACCGCAACCTGATGGCGATCGACACCGAGGAAATGATCCGCGCGCAGCCGATGGACGCGGTCGTGCTCATGGGCGGGTGCGACAAGACCGTGCCGGCGCAAATCATGGGCGCGGTATCCGCCGGCCGGCCGGCGGTCATGCTGGTGGCAGGCCCGATGATGACCGGCCGGCACCGCGGCGAGCGGCTCGGCGCCTGCACCGATTGCCGGCGGTTCTGGGCGCGCTATCGTGCCGGCGAGGTCGCCGAGGAGGAAATTTCCCAAGTCGAAGGGCAGCTCGCGGTCACCGCCGGCACTTGCGCGGTGATGGGCACCGCCTCGACGATGGCCTGCATCGCCGAAGCGCTCGGGCTTATCCTGCCCGGCACCGCCGCGATCCCGGCGGTGCACGCCGATCGCCTGCGCGCCGCGGAAGCAACCGGCAGCGCGGCCGTCGCGCTCATCGGCTCCGATCGCACGCCGGGGCACATCGTCAACGCAAAATCGGTCGAGAACGCACTGCGTGCCCTTCTTGCGCTCGGCGGCTCGACCAACGCGGTGATCCACCTCACCGCGATCGCTGGGCGCGCCGGGGTGAAAATTCCGCTCGCAGAGCTCAACCGGCTCTCGGATTCGACACCCGTGCTGGTCAATCTCAAGCCGGTCGGCAACGGCTACATGGAAGATTT
>DATNNX010000070.1:0-13461 GCA_035601615.1 Xanthobacteraceae bacterium | reverse complement strand
GGCCGCTCGCGGCGCGGCATCGGTCAACGCTTCAGCGGAGAAGAAAAACGAGTACTAGAGTCAATAGGAGCGCCACGATCAGGAAACCAGCAATCTCGTTTGTCGATAGGCCGCTCATTTCGGGGGTGCTCAATGGACGAGGGGGCCACCCTTCGGTGACCCCCACAAGCTTTTGCCGAGTAGCGGGACTTACTGTGGCGACGTGCCACGCCGCACTGCACGCCGCGTCTCGCGCCCGGCCCGGCGAGCTGTGCGCCGCGTTTGACGCCGCTCCATCCCGGCCGTCGCGGCGTCAGCCTGTGACAGCGTCAGAGTTGGGGCTGCGGAGCCCACATTCTTTTGTGACCATTCAATTGAGAGGGGAACCGCCGTCAATAACGCGGCACCAGCGATAATTCCAAGCACACCCAGCCTTTTCATGATCGGTCCTCCACGATGATATCGCGCCCGTATTGAGGTTTACTCGAAGCTCCGACACCCCCTCACTAACCTCCGCCAACAACGGTGCACGCCGACCTGATCGTTGCACTCGCGGCCCGATACCGGCTGCCCGCCGTCTATCCTTACCGATTTTTCGCAACCAGCGGCGGCCTGATCTCCTATGGCACCGACAATCTGGCCGAGTGGCGGCGGGCAGCGTCTTATGTGGATCGCATCCTAAAGGGCGAAGACTCGGCCGATCTGCCGGCGCAGCAACCAACCAAGTATGAGCTGGTGATCAATCTCAAGACCGCGAAGGCGCTCGGCCTCGAAGTGTCGCCAACGCTGCTCGCCCGCGCCGACGAAGTGATAGAATAGGACGCTGTTTGCTGCGGGATCATGCTCTAGCTCTAAGCAGAAGCAGGCCGATGCGCACGGAGGAAGGAACGTATCTGGCGCACCGCCAGCGGGATTCGCTCCTTGGGCTCCTTCCACGGGAACATGCTCACTTCGGCATGCGGCGCGAGCATCGCAGCCTCCATGGCGACCGCGTACGGGTGCGCCGGGATATCATCCGGCAGGATCAATACAGGTGTCTGGCAATTACGCACGAAATCGCGGGTCACGGTAAAAACGAAATCGGGGTTCGTGCGGTACATCTTGGTTAGAAACTTGTCGACCATCTCCATCGTGATGTCGGGCCGCCTGGCGGTCAGCGCTGGACCCCAGGTCTTCATATTGCGTTCGTAGAACAGGTCGCGCATCTCGGGACGTGACCCGCTGGGCTGCGCCAGCACAGCCGCGACAATGCGATCGGGTGCCCGCTTCAAGAGGTTCCAAATGAATGGACCCCCGATGCAGAAGCCCACCACGATGAACTTGTCGATGCGCAGGTGATCCATCAGCCCGAGTTGATCGTCCGCGTAAGCGTCCCATGGTCGGTCGATCTCGAGCGGGCCCGTGGACTGGCCGCCGTTGGCGTTGCGCAGGTCGGCCGTGATGCAGTGGTACTCTGCCTTGAACTCTTCGATCGGATTAAAAGGCGAGTTGCCGGTGAAGTTGGAGATCGCCGAATTCAATCCCCCGCCGGGGATGAGCAACAACGGGAAGCCGGAACCGGCCTCCTCAAAGTGGATGCGAACGGTGCCTCTTTCGTAGAAGGACATAGTAGCTCCTCCTTGCCCAATCTGCTGAGCAAATACGCGTGGCGCTGCGGCTATCACTGTTGCCGCAGCGCCCGTCGTCAGCATGCTGCGTCTGTTCGAATCCAAAATTGGCTTCCCTCTTTGATGATTGTCATGGGGGCGCCGGGGGTGACACGAAGCGCCAAAGTGATGAAGCCCGGTGTCGATTTTCGGGTACGATCCGTGGTGCGCAGTCTTTGTAGCATAGGCTCCATTGTCCTCGAAGGGCCAAATGCCCGCTTGTGGTCAACTGGGCGCCGAGCCGGTGGGGGATTGATTGAAGTTGGACGAAATAGAGAGCGAAAAAATGCACGCGCTCCAAACAGCCATCGCGCGCTGCCTCGGCAGAGCGGTCTTGTTAGGGTTGGCGGGCCTGATGTGTGCAAGCGCGGCCGGCAACGCGGCGCCGCTGCGGATTGTCGCGATCGGCGCCAGCAACACCCATGGCTGGTATGTTGGCAACCAAGGCGCATATCCCGCGCAGTTGGAGGCCTTGCTCCGAGCCAAGGGCATCGATGCTCAGGTCACTAATGCCGGAGTGCCTTTCGAAACTACGGGGATGATGCTCCGCCGCATCGATAAGGATGTGCCGAGTGGAACAGACATCGTGATCTTGGAGCCGGGCGGCAACGATCGGCGTTTCTTCGTCAGCAAGGAGCAGCGCGCCGCTAACATTGCGGAGATGGAGCGCCGGCTACAGGCTCGCTCGATTAGCGTGATTGTGTACGATGAGGAGATGCCGCTGCGCTATCGTGCCTTTGATCTTATACATTTCACGCACCAAGGTCACGCCATCATTGCTGCCGCCCTGCTTCCGCGCGTCATGGAAATCCTCGATCGTCGGCGCAGTGGCGTTCTGCCGCGCCGCAACGCAACTCGGCCCGCGCCGGCGAGGTGATTGAATGGGGGCGGCACGAGTTCATCACGCTGATGCGGGTGAAGCGGACATGGACGTGCGTACCGCAACGCCCATGTCGATCAGAACAAGGTGCCAAACAATTTACTCGTCAACGAACCATCGTTGTCGACCCAGGGGATCGGTGGCAGTTGCGGCAGGTGAGATGCATACGGCAGCACTTTCGCAAGCGTCACTCTGCCGGGAAACCGTGCGAGGAAGACCTCATTCATTCCGCCGTCCAGTCCGCTGTAGATGGGGGCGGCCGGCACCTCATCTTTGAGCAGTTGCGCGTATCCGAGCTCGTCGGCGCGTTGTTTCTCCAGTGCCTGCCGCGCGATTTTCGGATTCACGACAAAGGCGGGGCATTTACCGGTGGGATTGAACACAAGAGGATTCGGCGAATTCAGGGGAGGTTGCGCATCGAACACATAGCGGCGATTACACACATCCACCTTGGGTTCGAGATGCGTCGCCTCGAAGTGATCGTTGCCGATCTTGAGCATCTTCCAGAAGGCCAATTGCGGATGAGTTCGATGCCGCGCCAGATTCGCCGGCGTCAAGCGGAACGGATAGGCCTGGACCTGGAATGACGGCCGGCCGAGGAGCGAGTCGCGCGCCAGCGAATAGATCTCGCTTATCTGTTCGTCGGTCATGGCATAGCAACCGCTCGACGAGCAGTCACCGTGGATCATGAGCAAGCTGCCGCCGCGGTCGTTCGCTTTATCGAAGCTGTTCGGGAAGCCGGTGTTGATCGCAAGATAGAAGTTGGAATTGGGATTCATCAACTCGGGCGTAACTGTATAGAACCCCTCTGGAGCCTGACGGTCGCCCTCATGCAATTTCGGCCCAAGATCGCCCGACCACCGACAGATCGGAAAGATCTTGAGGATCTGGAAATGGCCGGTGGTGTCCTGCTTCCAGACTTCGAGTTCCGCCTCTTCCTTGAAAACGCGCACAAGGATCGGTGAATGTTTTGGCATCTTCTTTTGTCGGAACAGCGAGAGCAGCTCGGGCGGCAACTCCTTTGTTGCCCTGGTCGGCAACTGATTGGTGTCTTCGCCAAGGCACGTGACCGGCGTCAATGCCGCGGCAAAAGCCGCCGTCAGCACAAGCGCACGGACTACCGTGGCGCGCATCATTGCTGTACCCCCGACGTGGAACCTTTCCTATCTGAAGCCTGTAGTCGGTGGCTTTCGTAGGGCAAACCCAGACCAGGGTTCCCCAAATGATGCCTGGATACGCTAACAAACGGAGTGCAGCGGCACGATGCCCCGCAGCGCATCGGTGATTCAGGTTGAGATTGGGCTTAGGAAAGGCGCTTGCGAGATAGTCCGCAAAGGCCTGAGTAGCGAGGGTAGTTGCTGAGATCGGTGCTAATTTCGAGTCCGGGAACATCGCCCTAATTTGCTGCATCGCGTTATGACGCACATCGCTGCAATTCGCGGCGACGCAGCAATTCAGTCGCTTGCGGAGCGAAGCGGACACTCAGCGAGCCGCGCTTACAGAGCCGGATTTATGAGTACGCGCCCTAGTTCACGGCAGAGACGATTTCCGGCCGGTATTCGAAATGCATCGTATCGTAGTGGTACCACTTGCCGCCCCACACGAAGCCGTGCTTTTCGAAAATGCGCACGATCTCCCAGGGGATCTCGTTCCTGTAGGCATAGCGGCCGTCGGCGTCTGGCTTCGACCACATCCAATAATGGGAGTGCGCGCCGGCAATATCGATCGCGATACCCAGACCATGCGTGCTTTCGCGATTCGTCCCGGCGACCAGACGACAGTTATAGGTGCCCTGGGTCGGCCTTAGGTAGGTCAAGAACCGCCGCGGCAGGCTGTCGAGCACATCCGATACGCGTTGCAACGCGGTCGCCGCGCCGTTGATTTTCGAGAACTTGAGGCTTTTGCCGTATTTGCTGGGCAGCCACACGACGTCGGTCATGTTCGTCACGAAGCCGGCGCTGTGGCAGTCGCCATACATCTTCTTGAATAGTGGCGCGTATCTCACGCGTCCCGGATCAAAATTCACCTCTGGCGCGAGGCCCTGCTCGCCAAGTGGATATTTCATCGAGAACATATCCTTGATGTCCGGATCATCAAGCAACGCCTCGAAGGACTTGGCGCCCTTGCCATCGTCGATGCGCATGCGCGTGCCGTCCTTCAAAACGAGATCATTTTGCTCGATCCGATCGAGGAAATCCGGATATGCTTTGATGAGCGCCGTTACAGCATCGGTCGGCGAACTGGTCCCAGATTGAGCGATGCCGCCCGCAGGCGCTGTCGCGACGAGCACGAAGGCTAGGAGATTGCAGTACAGTATCGATGGATATACTCGCAATGGTTTAGCCTGATGCTCTTGCACGCGTCTCCGTCAGAACAGATCGATTTGAATATTGCCCCGCTGGAATGCGACGTCATCAGGAAACACCGACACGGATGAGGCCTTGACCGGTATTGCAAGCCTGACCACTTTGGACACTTCGCTGGCGATCGGGCGTGCGAGAGCTGTCGGCCTGACGAGCGTCAGGCCTGGATGCCTGTCCGGCACAAGGACTTCGTCGAGACTGGATTCGCCGGCATCACTCCGGTAGCCGGCCGATCGCAGCGCGCCGACGATGCGTTCAGCGTCTTGTTTGCGGTCCGGTCGATAGAAGACCAAAACAAGATATCTGTCGTTGTCGGCGTTGTGAGTGATGCCTGTCCCCGTATATTCGACAGGCGTGAACGGTTTTTCGATGGTGGCCTGTTCGATGCTGGCTAAGCAGTTGGGCAGGTTGAGGAGTTGCGCATATGGCTGCGGCCAACAGATGACGGCCGCGGGGACGAGAAGCACTGTGAAGACTAAGAAGACCGTTACGATTACGGCAGAAGAAGCAAAACAAACCAGTCTGACGAAGGTGCTATCGGCGTATTTCATGAGTGCCCGCAGAACGACGAGCACCACTCCAAACAAGAGGGATAGTGCGATCGTAATGACCGCCTTCGTGCCGCTGCCCAGTGTCAAAATAGCAATGCTCGCGGCAGTAGCGATGGCGACCACGCCGGCGATCCCCCGTATGAAGGGATCCTGCAACCCGACTTTGATCAGTCGGTCGTAAGTCGCATCCCTTTTCTTTGCCATGGCCCCTCCTTGACGAGGGACAAAAGACCGATACTTGCGAGCGCAGAATTGACGGCGGCGAGCAACACCGGCTGACGTATCCTACACCGAGTTGGCAATTGGTGAAAGTTTTTTGCGGCTGGTTGCAGGCGCAAACGGCATTTTCCGCAAATCGAGCGGCCGCAGTAAGACAGCGGCAGATGCCGCGGCACTATAAGCGTCAGGTGCGTTTCTTCTGTTGCTGCATCATCTCGACGAAGCGCTGGAACAGATAATGACTGTCGCGCGGGCCGGGGGACGCTTCCGGGTGGTACTGCACCGAAAACACCGGCTTGTCCTTGAGCGCGATGCCGCAGTTCGAGCCGTCGAACAGCGACACATGGGTCTCGGTCGCGCTCGCCGGCAGCGTGGCGCTATCGACGGCGAAGCCGTGGTTCATGGAGGTGATCTCGACCTTGCCGGTACGCAGGTCTTTCACCGGATGATTGGCGCCGTGATGGCCCTGGTGCATTTTCACCGTCTTGGCACCCACCGCGATGCCGAGCATCTGATGGCCGAGGCAGATGCCGAAGGTCGGGATGCCCTTGTCGATGATGTCGCGGATCACCGGCACGGCATACGCGCCGGTCGCGGCCGGATCGCCCGGTCCATTTGAGAGAAAGACGCCGTCGGGCTCGAGGGCAAGAATGTCCGCGCTCGAAGTCTGCGCCGGCACCACGGTCACCCGGCAGCCTTTGCCCGCGAGCTGGCGCAGGATGTTGCGCTTGATGCCGTAGTCGATCGCGACCACGTGAAAGCGCGGTCGCTCCTGCCGGCCATAGCCCTTGCCCCACTCCCACGGCGTCTCGTCCCAGGTGAAACGTTGGCCCGAGGTCACCATCGGCACGAGATCCATGCCGACGAGACCCGGCCATTCGCGCGCTTCTCGCTTGAGCGCATCGAGATCGAATCGGCCTGAGGGCTCGTGCGCGATCACCGCGTTCGGCATGCCCTTGACGCGAATGCGGCTGGTGAGCGCGCGCGTGTCGATGCCGGAAAGGCCGATGACGCCGCGCGTTTTGAGCCATTGGTCGAGATGGCGCCGCGCGCGGTAATTCGACGGCGGTGTGATGGCGGTGTGCAGCACGACCCCGCGCGCCCCGGGCGTCGCCGCCATGTTCACCGTTTCGATATCGTCGTCGTTCGTGCCTACATTACCGATATGCGGGAACGTGAAGGTGATGATCTGCCCCGCATAGGAGGGATCGGTAAGAATCTCCTGGTAGCCGGTCATGGCGGTGTTGAAACAGACCTCGCCTACCGCGTGGCCGGTTGCGCCGAAGCCAATACCTTCGAAAACGGTGCCGTCGGCGAGGACGAGCACCGCGCTCGCCTTCGCCTCCGCCCAAGACGCTTTGGCGTGATCCTCCGCAAGAGGCGCCGCTGCAGGTTGTTTCTCGCGCATCGAAGGCCTAAGTCTTGAACGCGCCGCCGGCTCCTTCGGCTCGACTCGGGCGCGACTTTGCGAGAGGCCATAGCCGTGCTGCGCGATGAGATCAACACCGCCTTGAAAGACGCAATGAAAGCCCGCGACGAGCGGCGCGTCTCGACGCTGCGCCTGATCAATGCCGCGCTCCAGAACGCCGACCTCGAGGCGCAGGGCCGCGGCAAGAGCGTGCTCTCGGACGAAGAGATCCGTGGCCTGTTGCAGAAGCTGATCAAGCAGCGCCAGGAAGCGGTCGAGCTCTACGACAAAGGCGGCCGCGCGGAGCTTGCCGCGCGCGAGCGCGGCGAGATCGAGATCATCAGCGCGTACCTTCCCAAGCAGATGCCGGAAGCGGAGGCGAAGACGGCCGTGGCCGAGGTCGTCAAGGCGACGGGGGCCACGAGCATGAAGGACATGGGCAAGGTCATGGCCGCGCTCAAGCAGGGCTATGCCGGCAAGATCGATTTCGGCAAGGCGAGCGGATGGGTGAAAGAGCTGCTGGCGGGGTGAGATGATGAGAGTGGGTGCCCTCCCTCTTCGGTCAAAGGTGAGCCGCTCGAGGGCGTTCGTGTAGAGTGGAATCAGCGCAAGCGGCAAACTCGGTCTGCTCCCTCCCCCCTTGTGGGGGAGGGTTGGGGAGGGGGGTGATGCGGCGAGACAATGATGGCGCCACCTGTGAAGGAATCGCACTGCCCCCACCCCCAACCCCTCCCCACAAGGGGGAGGGGAGCAGACCGAGTACGCGGCGGTAGCGTGCTTAGCGAGCGAGCGATGATGAAATTCTGGTTCATCCTCGCGCTCGGCGCGCTCGCAGGTCCGGCGCTGGCGCAGGGTTACCCCGCGCGCCCAATCAGGGCCTTGACGACCACCAGCGCCGGCGGGATCAGCGACATTTTCATGCGCGCGCTCGGAGACGAGTTGCTCAAGCGCTGGCGACAGCCCATCGTCGTCGAGAATCGCCCCGGCGGCATGCAGAACGTCGGGGCGCGGGCCTGCACCGAAGCACCGCCTGATGGGTATACGATCTGCATCCTCAACGCGGAGCCGATTGCATACAATCAGTTCCTGCTCAAGACGATGCCGTTCGATCCCGAAAAGGGATTGCAGCCGGTCACGAATCTCTACCACCTCATCCAGACGCTGGTGGCGAATTCGCAGCTCAACGTCAAAACGATCGACGAGTTGATCGCGTTATCGAAGGCGAAGCCCGGCACGTTGAGCTATCTCACCGCCTCGGTGCCGCTCGCGCTCTATATGGAGACACTCAAGACGGAGAAGGGCGCGGACTGGGTGCGCGTGCCGTTCAAGGGCGGCGGCGAGGCGGTCAACGCGGTGCTCAGCGGCTCCACGCCGATCGCGCTGATCGGGGAAGGCAACGTCATCGGGCAGATTCGCGCGGGCGCGATGACGCCGCTCGTCATGCTCAACAATATCAAGTCGCCAAACTTTCCGGCCGTGCCGACGCTCGCCGAGACCGGCTATGCCGGGGCGCCCTCGCGCAGCTGGTACGGGCTGTTCACGCCCGCCGGCACGCCCAAGCCGATCGTCGACAAGCTCGCGGGCGAGGTCGCCGCTATCTTCGCTGATCCGGCATTCCGCGAGCGTCATCTCACCGCCCGCAGTTTGGTCTCGGCGATCAACACGCCGGACGAATTCGCCGCCGAGATCCGACGCGATCGCGCGCTTGCGCAACAGGTCGTCAAGGCCGCCGGCCTCGAGCCGCAGTGAGAACGCGGCGCGGCAAGCGCGCTTTCAGCTCACCAGGGACAAGCGCGGCTCCTCAGCGGGCCTTGCTTCCGCGTCCCCGACCGGTCGCGGTGCGGTTGCGAAGAAGCCGAACTCAGGCGCGACAGCCTCGAGTTCCTGGCGATAGGACTCGTAGTCTGGCGCGCCGGGCCGGATGAAGCCGAGTTGGGGTATCCTGTCCGTCACACGCCTGAGCACGATCGGCGCGCACGCCGGCGTGAAGTGCATCCCGCTCGGATTCGACAGCGTCATAACTAGGCCGCGGGCGGATTGCGGCTCGCCCGGACGCGACACCGTGATCAGCCGAATGCCTCCTCCTCCAACGGTAACGAGATTCATGAATGGCCGTCCGTCGGGTAGATAGATCCGTCCGCGTTGGGTGTGGCCGGCATCCTCGCGGTCCTTTTCCTCGAACGTGAGGCAGGACGCGGCGTCGTCCCAGCGCAGGTCCATGAGGTAGGCGCTAATGACGCCAGCCGAGGTGAAGGCCGGCCGGAAGCACACATATCGGCCCTCCAAATCCTTCACGTTCGCATATGAATACCCACCATAGCTTGGCGCGACGACGCCGGGTCTCGGCGGGGCGACCGGGTCGAGCCCTTCCGGTGGCTCGAGAGCGGGGAGCCGAGGAATGCCCGCGCGCGCGCGTTCGGCCGCGTGCTCCGCCTCATCCTGACGGGCGCGCTCCGATCGCTTGAAAGCCAGGAGCACCATCGCGCCGATCGCAAGACCCGTGAGGCCGGTTGTGAGCGCTACGCGAAGGCGCGCGTGCTCCGGCTGCGCATAGAACTGGCCCAGCACCTCGTCGTCGAGCATCCAACCGACAAGCAGCCCCGCGGCCACGAAGGCGAGTCCGTTGCCGAGCGCTCCCAATGCTACGACGCGGATGTGACTCCATGGTCGTGCGCCCAGATAGATGCAGAGGAGCCCGAGCGAGATCGTGGAGGTGAACGGGATGATGATTCCGGGCAGGCGCTCTCGGAATTGCGTCAACACGCTGGGCAGGTCGGAACTATCCCCCAGGAGCAGGGGAGGGATGATTGGGATCCCGATCCGCAGCGCCACCGACAGCCCCGCGACGATCAATGCGGCGGCGGTCAGCTCGGCTATTGGCGGATAGGGAGACATCTCGCCTTCGTGGTGTTCCATAAAGCGCTGTGCCACCACGACACCGCCCATGACCGCGCAGCCGATCGACAAACCGAAGGTAATCGAGATTGTCAGAATCTTGCCGGCGGACTGCGGTAGCGTCCCCGGCATGAAAGCCATGATACCGGCGCTGAGCACGATCACGGCGAGGATTGTCGCCACCCATTGATCGAGACCGAACCGGATCGTCATCGTGCCGCTCGCATCGAATCCCATTCTGGCTAGCCGCTGGCGCCGCTTGCCCTTCGTTGCGTTGCAGTAGAGGACGTACCGCGCAATCAAGCTGCAGGTAAGAATGGACACCTCGACGATGCTGCGGTTCAGCGCTTCTTTAAGCTCTTTGCTCGGACGTGCGGTCGCGAAATAAGCGGAGCCCGCCTGCATCAGTTCTTCGTAGCGTGCAGCCACGCGCGCCACCGTCACGTCGCCGAGTTGCATGATGCGGGTGTAGGCGGATCGGCCGTTGGCGTTTGCAAATTCGATTTGCGTGCCATTGTTGTTTGGCCCAATGAAAAGCCAGTAAAGGCCGACTGCCCGCGTGAACCGGGCGGCGAGCGAACCGTCCGTTTCGAAGCTCAGCGCCTGCGGGCCAATATCCTCGGTGATGGTCCTGATGACCTGGCTGCGCAACCGCGCGGAGGTCGGCTGGAAATCGGCGGTTTGCGCCAGCTCGAGCGCCAGGCGGTCGGCCTCGCGCGGGATTGCCGCGAGCTTGATGCAGACTGCCCGCGCTGCGTTGTCGAGCCGCCGGACCCACGGAAAATGCGCGGCCACAACGATGATGAGGGCGGCGACCAGCGGCGCGTATGGCTTGAATTCTTCTTGCGCTCTCGGGTCGGCTGTTCCCAGCCAAATGGAGGCCTTGTCGAAGCTGATGCTACCTTGCCTGACGGCGACGATCACCACGAGCCACAGCGCCCCGATCAGCGCGGCGTAAAATATCAGTCCGAAGAAGAACAGCGCGAACGTCGTGCCCGAGCGGTTGGTCGGCGGCGAGTTGAAGCGCACCCAGGCGTAGACGAAGAGCATCCCCGCCGACACGATCCATTCGCCGGACTGAACGAAGTATGAGATGGAATCGCTGAAGCTTTGCATGCCAACCTCCCATCGAGCCGGAGGTGCATTGACGATTGTTGTGCCTCCGGCGAGGCGCAGAATGGAGGAAGGAAGCGGGGCGAAACCGAAATGGCGGTGGCGTTGTCTCGCAGACTGCCCGCGACCTCCGGCATCCTGGCGGTAGAATATGCCGAACTGTCGAAGGGGGGTGTGAGCCAACTCACACTCGAAACGCATTACGAGAGGCGGCGCGCCGACGGCGGCTCGTCCCAGTGATGAAGGCGGCGGATTAAACCAGTGCGTAGGGTGGGCAAAGCGAAGCGTGCCCACCGCCTTCTCCGTGCCGTGATCTTTCGTCGCGATATCGTGGATGTTCGCATGGGCAACGGCGAAGCCCCCGTTGCCCGCCCTACGCCTGGAATATGGGTCCATGCTTTCGCAGGGACGACGGCGGAGAAGCTGCGTAGGGTGGGCAAAGCGAAGCGTGCCCACCACCTTTGTGCGTGCTGCGATCTTTCGGTGCGGTATCGCGGATTCGCGTGGGCAACGGCGAAGCCGCCGTTGCCCACCCTACGCGTATTACTCCGCGGCCGCGACCTTCGTGGCCGCGGTCTGCTCCTCCTGGTAGAGCCGATCGAGGATGCGACGCGCCTGGATCACGCCGGCGTCGGCGTTGATGTCAGTCTGCGGCGGATTGGGAATTATCAGCAGATTGCGCTGTTGCGCTTCGAAGACGGCGACGTCCTCGAGAAAGGCGGTCTTGATCTGCTCGACCAACATGTCCGTCGTCTTTGGATTATGGATGTCGAAGTTGTGTGCCTGACCCCAGAAATAATGGCTGGTGGTCTCGGTCTCCGGCGTGATGGCGTTGAGATTCCACATGCCGATGCCGCCGACGCGCCGCCCCTGCGGCGCGCCGGTGCCGGTCGGCGTGGCGCCGACGTCGAGACGCAGGAACGCGGGCGGGGTGAAATTGATAATCTGCCAGCGATCGACGTTGCCGGTGAAGCCGCCCGCTTTCACGAAAGTCGGAGGCGGCGGCGCGTCGATGATCCAGCGGGTGATCGTGATGTCGTCGCCTGCGCGTTGCACCCTGACTTGCGCCTGCTCCACCAGCGCCGGATTGCCGATCGTGGTCCCATGCACGAAGGCGAGGTGGGTGAGGTCGAGAAGGTTGTCGACGACGAGCTGCCAATTGCCTTTGACGTGGAGGTATTCGCCCTTGGCGCCCCAGTTGGGATCGTCGAACCAGTGGAAGTCGGTGATTTTGTCGGGATCGGCGCGCGCGGGATCGCCCATCCAGATCCACAGCCAGTGATAGCGCTCGACCACGGGGTAGCTCTTGACGCGCGCGGAGCGCGGAATCGTGTCCTGCCCCGGCACCCGCACGCAGGTGCCGGTCCTGTCGTAGCGAAGCCCGTGGTAGAGGCACTGCAGCGTGTCGCCGACCAGCGTCCCCATCGAGAGCGGCAGATGGCGATGCGCGCAGCGATCCTCGAGCGCGACCGGCGTGCCGTCCTCCAAGCGGTAGAAAACGATCGGCTCGCCTAGAATGACGCGGCCGAGCGGTTTGCGGGTGATCTCGCGATCATACGCCGCGACGTACCAATAGTTTCTGAGGAACATGGCGTTTCCTCCGTTCAATCGCCTTCCTGGACGTGGGTCGGCGAGTTCGCATCAGTGAGCGCATTGAAAGTCCTGTCACGCTAGCACCGACGCGCCTCGGGCTGAAGGGCGGCACCGCCGGTAACCCCCCACCCCAACCCTCTCCCCAAATGGGGAGAGGGAGCGCACCGAGTTTGCGGCTCGTTTATTCGCGCAGTAGTAATACGCTGTACTACAGTCGTCGAAATGCAATGCCGTAACGTCTTGGTGACGTGTTTGGGGTCGCAACATGCGTTTTGTCCGATTCACTTTGTCCCTGCTCGCCTGCGTGGTTGCGACCGGCGCGGCGGCGCAGTACCCGGATCGGCCGATCCGGCTCATCGTCCCACAGGCTGCCGGCAGCGCGACCGATACGGTCGCGCGCATTCTCGGCGCTGAGCTCGGCAAAGAGCTCGGCCAGCAGATCATCGTCGACAATCGCCCGGGCGGGGCATTGACGATCGGCCTTGACCTCACAGCCAAGGCCGACCCCGACGGATACACGATCTGCATGGGGCCGATCGGCGCGCTCGCCATCACGCGCCACATGGTGGCGAAGCTTCCTTACGACATCGAGCGCGACCTGCAGCCGATTGCGCTCGCAACCCGCGGCCACCTGCTGCTCGCGGTCTCGCCCACGGTGTCGTTCAAATCGGTGGCGGAGCTCATCGCCTACGCCAAGGACAATCCGGGCAAGCTTCTCAATGCCTCGTCCAGCAACGGATCGCCGGGCCACGTCGGCGGCGAGCTGTTCAAATACATGAGCGGCACGGATATCGTCCACGTTCCCTACCGCGGC
>DATNNX010000069.1:0-16029 GCA_035601615.1 Xanthobacteraceae bacterium | reverse complement strand
GCGTCTCATCGGCCGAGCCGACCTTGTACCAGACCATGTGCGTGACGACCGGCGCGCGATGATCGGGAATCACCACGACCTCGAGACCGTTCGACAGCGTGAAATGGGTGACCTGGGGGCCGATGCCTGCTTGCGCGGGAGGCGCGAGCACTGCGGCGGTGAGCGCGGCAATGGACAGGATCAGTCGATAGGGCACGAGCTTGCTTTCGTGGGATTGTCGCCCCCACGATGCACGTTCCGGCGAGGGAACGCGAGAGCCAACCTCGACTGGCTTGGCCCAAAAGTGGATGGGGCGTCTTGTCGCGGAAAGTTACGTCTCGTGCCACCGCGCATTGAGGTTGACCTATCTAAGCCGTCATGGCCGGACCTGTCCTGGCCATCCACGTCTTTGACACATCAGGAAAAAGAAGACGTGGATGCCCGGCACAAGGCCGGGCATGACGAGCCAAGGATTTTATAAGAAGGTTGCTATTTACTGCCGGCCACGAGCCGGTCCTCGAACGTCATGGCTTTGCGATTGTCCTGGATGCCGACCCCGTACGGGTAATTCGGCGAGGGGGTCTGATAGCCGGTGGGCGGCGCAGTCATCGCCTCGCGCGGAGGCTCGCCGGTGAACGGCGCCTCCTCCGGCTTCGTTGAACCGAAGGTCGAGAGCACCGAGTCCCACATCTTTTTGGTTTTGGTGCCCAGGTCCGAGGGCATCATGGGACGCTGGGCTTCCTCGACGGTGCCTTTCTCGTTGCTCCCTTTCGCTGGGCGGCCCGGCTTGTCGAGTTCGTCCGGCCGCAGCGCGCGCATGTCCTCTTCCACGGAGAAATTGCCCTTGAGCCGCGCCTTCTCGGCCGCGGTTGCTTCCTTGCGGCGTCTGACGTCCGGATCCTTTGGCCAGGCCGGGGTTTTGTCCGCGACCTCCCCCTCGCTGCGCGGCGGCGGCAGATCGCGGCTGGGTGGCACCACCAGCGGCGCGCGCTCGCGGTAATCGATGCCTTCCCGGCCGTCCCTTTGCAGGCCCAGATCCTTCATGAACTGGCGAATGAGCTTGGTGTCGAGGGGAACGTCCTCCTCGTCGTCATCCGCCGCGCGTGCGCAGCCTGCGCTCCACGCGATTGCGATGGCCAGCGTGATGGCCGCGGCGGCGGCAACGCGCCGCAGCCTCCCCGATTGTCGCTCCCGCATAGCTATCCCCTTCAAATGACGGCGAAATGTGCCGTCTCCCCATGGGGCATTGTGGCGAGGATCAGGGCGCTTTTGCGGCGCCGGTGCCGATCAGGGTCTCGAATAGGAGCCCGATCACCCCGGCGACGATCGCGACGTCCGCCAGGTTAAAAACGTACCAGTTGAAGCTGAAAGTCGCCGTGGTGACGTGAAACAGCACGAAATCGGCGACCGCCCCATAGGCGAGGCGGTCGATGGCGTTGCCGATCGCCCCGCCGATGATGAGCCCGAGGCTGAGCGCCGCGAGCCGCGAAGAGGTGCGCGCCAGCCAAATCCACAGCAAAACCACCGCGACTGCTTTGAGCGCCAGCAACACCCCTTGCCCGAACGGTCCCTGCTGCCGGAACAGCCCATAGCTGATGCCGGTATTCCAGGTGAGCACCAGATCGAGAAACGGGGTGAGCCGCACGATGCCGCGCGCAGGCAGATCGAGGCCGAAGAGGAGCCAGATCTTGGCCGCCTGATCGACAGCCGCCGTGACTGCGGCGACGGCGAGCGCGAATCGGGTAAGCGGCCCCCACACGAAGGAGCCGCGCGATTGCATCTGCGCGCCCAAGGGTTCCATCACCGTTTCACTCCGCCGCTTTGCGCATCGCCTCCCACTCGCGCAACGCCTGGGCGTCGCGCGGGGAGACGTCGGGATAAGCGGGATCGGAGCCGACGCTCGGCAGGATCTTCCACGATCGCGCGCACTTTTTTCCCTGCGCGAGCTGAACTGCGACGGCGACGCCCTTGACGTCCTCGAGCCGGAACGCCTCGGGCGGGCCCTCGCCCTGCACCAGCGTCGCCGCCGAGGTGATCGCGACCTCTGCCAGGTCGACATCGACGAGCGCCGCGAACAGGTCGGCATCCGAAACGAAGATGACGGGCGCGGCCTCCAGGGAAGAGCCGATGCGCTTATGCGCGCGCTCGATCTCGAGCGCGCCGGTGACGACGCGACGCACGTTACGCACCCGCCGCCATCTCTCCGCCAGCGCGTCATCGCGCCACTCCGACGGCACCTCGGGGAAGCGCTCGAGGTGCACGGAGCCTTCCGCGGCGGGATGTCGCGCAAGCCACGCCTCCTCGGCGGTGAACGGCAGCATCGGCGCGAGCCACGTGACGGTGGCGCGGAATAGATGGTCGAGCACTGTCAGGCACGCCTTACGCGTGGTCGAGGAGATCGGGTCGCAATAGAGCGCGTCCTTGCGGATGTCGAAGTAGAAAGCGGAGAGCTCGCTGGTCATGAAGGCGTTGAGAGCGGCGAAAATGCGCTTGTAGTCGAAATCGGCGTAGGCCTGGCACACGAGGCGATCGAGTTCGACGAGCCGGTGCAGCATGAGCCGCTCGAGCTCGGGCATTTGTGCGAGCGCGACGCGATCCTCTTCGCGCAAGTGCGTGAGCGAGCCGAGCATCCAACGGATGGTGTTGCGCAGCTTGCGGTAGGTTTCGACCGTGGTCTTGAGGATTTCCGGCCCAATGCGCAGATCGTCGGCATAGTCGGACGCGCAAACCCACAGCCGCAGGATGTCGGCCCCGGATTGCCTGATGACGTCTTGCGGCGCGGTCACGTTGCCGAGCGATTTCGACATCTTGCGCCCGTCCTCGTCGAGCACGAAGCCGTGCGTGAGCACCACGTCGAAGGGGGCGCGAGCGCGAGTGCCGCAGGATTCGAGCAGCGAAGACTGGAACCAGCCGCGGTGTTGGTCCGAGCCTTCGAGATACATGACGGTGTCGGGACCGCCGTCCCGCTTGCGGTTGATTCCCGCAAGTGAAGGGAAGTGCGCGGGATCCTCCAAGACGAAGGCGTGGGTCGAGCCCGAATCGAACCAGACGTCGAGGATGTCGTCGACCTTCTGCCAATCCTCGTTGGCGCGTTCGCCGAGGAAGCGCTCGCGCGCGCCCGGCTGATACCAGGCGTCGGCGCCTTCGCGTTCGAAGGCCTCGGCAATGCGCGCGTTGACCCGCGCGTCATTGAGGATCTCGACGTCGCCGTCGCCCTTCTCGCGCACGAAGATCGTGATCGGAACGCCCCAGGCGCGCTGGCGCGAGATGACCCAGTCCGGCCGGCTCTCGACCATGCCGGTGATGCGGTTCTCGCCAGCGGCCGGCACCCAGCGCGTGACCGCGATGGCGGCGAGCGCACGATTGCGCAGCGTGTCGCGCGAAGCGACACCGGAATATTCCGACCACCTAATGAGTTCGCGTGTAATGGGCTTGTCCATCGCAATGAACCATTGCGGCGTGTTGCGGAAGATCACCGGCTTCTTCGAGCGCCAGGAATGCGGGTACTGGTGTTTGAGCCGGCCGCGTGCGATCAGCATGCCGGCGTCGATCAGCGCCTTGATCACGGCCTCGTTGGCGTCGCCTTTCTCCCCCTCGTCGGTGATCACGCGCTTGCCGGCAAAGCCCGGCGCGTGATCGGTGAACGCACCGTTCTCGTCGACCGTATAGGGCACCGTTGTGTTAATGTGCCCGGCGTCTAGTAATCCTCGGTTCTCCGTCCAAACTTCGAAGTCTTCTCGGCCATGACCTGGCGCGGTATGGACAAACCCGGTCCCTGCATCCTCAGTGACATGATCGCCTTCAAGCAGCGGTACGACGAACTCGTAGCCGCCACCAAACCCCTTGAGAGGATGTGAACAGAGGATCGTATTGACGACCTCAGTCGGCAGGTTGGCGATGTGGTTGAATGTTTTCACGCGGGCGTGTCGAAACACTTCCTCGGCAAGCTTTTCTGATAGTACGAACGTGTCACCGACCTTGGCCCAATTGTCCGGCGGCGCGTCTGTGACTTCATAAAGGCCGTACCTGATTCTCGGCGAGAAACTGATGGCCCGGTTGCCGGGTATCGTCCACGGGGTCGTCGTCCAGATGAGGACCGCAGCCGCCTTAAGCCTGCGATCGATCTCCGGTTTTTCGGTGATGGCGAAACGTCGCACCGGAAATTTCACCCACACCTGATCCGAGACATAGTCCTCGTACTCGATCTCTGCCTCGGCCAGCGCGGTCTTCTCGACCACCGACCACATCACCGGTTTCGAGCCGCGATAGAGCGTGCCGTTCTGCGCGAATTTCATGATTTCGCGCGCGATCTGTGCCTCGGCGGCAAAATCCATGGTGGTGTACGGATGATCCCAATCGCCCTCGACGCCGAGCCGCTCGAATTCCTCGCGCTGCACCTCGAGCCAGTGCTGAGCGTAGGCGCGGCACTCCTTGCGGAACTCGATCATCGCTTGTGGATGCGAGAGGTTCGGCTTCTCTTTTTTCTTGGAGCGGTAATTTTCCTCTTCGATCTTCCACTCGATCGGCAAGCCGTGGCAGTCCCAGCCCGGCACGTAATTCGAATCGAAACCGAGCATCTGCTGGCTTCGCGTCACCACGTCCTTGAGGATCTTATTGAGGGCGTGACCGATGTGGATGTTCCCGTTGGCGTAGGGCGGCCCGTCATGGAGGATGAATTTCGCGCGCCCGCGCGCAGCTGCGCGCAGGCGGTGATAGAGGTCGAGCTTCTGCCAGCGCGCCAGGATCTCGGGCTCCTTCTGCGGCAGCCCCGCGCGCATGGGAAAATCGGTCTTGGGCAGAAATAGAGTCTCGCTGTAATCGCGGGCGGCGTCGGTCATGATCGTATGGGCGCTCTAGCCGGAATTGGATGGCAACAAGGACACGCGAGCGCAAGTCCCGCCGACGGAATCAAGGGCAGGGCGGGCCTTGGGGCTTATAGCCATGACGCTCGATTATATCCCCTACATCGGCGCCGCGTGCACGACGCTGATCCTGCTCGGCGTCGGGCTCGTGAGTTTTCCCTCGCTCGGTTATGCGCTCGTGCCGCCGGCGGCATTCGTCGGCGGCGACGATCGAAGGCCAATTTATCAGTCCGACCGTGTTGGGCCATCGGCTCACGCTCAATCCGCTGGCAATCCTGCTGGCGCTCGCGTTTTGGGCGTGGCTGTGGGGTCCGATGGGGGCATTCCTCGCCGTGCCGTTGACCATCGTGATCCTGGTCACGATGACGCATCTTTTTCCGCCGGACGAGAGTAAGCTGCCGGACTGACCAGCCCGCGCCGAGGCGGAACTTTTTCCCTTGCGCCCGGTTGGCGGCACGGCGAATATTTCTCAGGTGAGAGTGGAGGACGTAAATGTCGAGCCCTTCCAGCACGATCAGGGACACGGTTCGGGAGACAGCGCGGGACGCCAAGGACGCGGCGCGCGAGAGCGGCAAAGCCGCCTCCGCTGCGAGCGGCGACATCCAGGCGGATCTGCAAGCGTTGCGTGATGATGTAACGCGGCTTGCTTCGCAGATCACCGACATCTTCGCGGCCAAGGGCACCGCGGCCTGGACCCGCGCGAAGTCCAACGTCGAGGACGTCGTTTCCGACGTCAGCGCCAAGGGCCAAGAAGCGGTCGACGCAGTGCAAGAGGCTGGCGACAGGGTGGTCGATGCGATCGACGAATCGCTCAGGACGCGACCTTACACGACGCTCGCCGTTGCGCTCGGCATCGGATTCCTGTTCGGCGCGATGTGGCGCAGGTAGCTCGGCTGCCGGTGCCTCGCCGCTTGCGGCGTCGATGAGGGGAACGTATGCGCGGTTGGCTGCGGTACTTCGCGCTGAACGCCCAACTTCGCACCGGGCTCAGCGCCGCGGTCCTGATCTCGGCCATTATCGCAGCAGTCGCCGCCGTCGGCGCGGCGACCTTTCTCCTGGTCGCGCTCTTCGTCTGGCTCGCGGACCTCTATGACGGCGTGATCGCCGGCGTGGTGATCGGTTGCGCGTTCGCGCTGATCGCGCTGATCGCGTTGCTCGCCGCTCTCATGACCCGTCGCCGCAACATGGAGCGCGCACGCGTCGAGCTCGCGGCGCGCCGCAGCAACTTGTTCGACCCCAAGCTGGCGGCGGTTGCGATGCAGATCGGGCAGGCGATCGGCTGGCGCCGGCTCGCCTCGCTCGTCGCTCTCGCCGTGCTCGCGGCCGGAGTCAGCAAGGAGTGGTCCGGCCGTGCACAGGCGTCGGGAGACGACGACGGCGCGCCATCCGAAGATTAGCCGGACACCGGTCCGAGGCGAGGGAAGGCGTCCGGCACAGCCGCGAGCGCGGCGCGTGCGAGCTTCGCATCCTCGTTCATGCGGCGCACGAGGTCCTCGACGCGGTCGAACTTGAGCTCTGGCCTGATCCAATCGACGAAGGCGACGTCGATCTCCTCGCCGTAAAGGTCGCCGGAAAAATCGAACAGGAAGGGTTCGAGCAGCACCGTGCCCTGATCGAACATCGGTCGCCGTCCGAAGCTTGCTACCCCATCATAGCGGCGCTCGCCCACCCCCACCCGCACCGCGTAGATGCCATGCTTGAGCCCGCAACTAGGGTCGAGCCGCAGATTGGCGGTGGGAAAGCCTAGCTCGCGCCCGCGCTTGTCGCCGTGCACGACCTTGGCGCTGACGAACCAGGGATAGCCGAGCAGCGCGTTTGCTTCCGCAATCCGCCCGGCAGCGAGCGCCGCGCGGATCGGGCCGGAACGCACCGGCCGTCCCTCGGCCTCGAAGCGCGGCACGATATCGACTGCAAAGCCGAACTTTGCGCCCTGCGCTGCGAGATAGTCGGGGGAGCCCGCACGATTGAGACCAAAATGAAAATCGAAGCCGATCACGACGCCAGCGACGCGAAAGCGCGCGAGCAGAACGCGCTCAATGAAGTCCTGCGCGGAAAGGCTGGCGAGCGCCGCATCGAAGCGCAGCACAATCGCGCCCGTAAGTCCGGTCCCCGCCAAGAGCCGCAGCTTCGCGCGTTCGTCGGTGAGGCGGAACAGTGGCTCCTCGGGTCGGAAGAAACGGCGCGGATGCGGCTCGAAGGTGAGCGCCGCGGCGGGCCGGGAGAGCGCTTTGGCGCGCGCCAGCGCTGCCGCGATCACCGCGCGATGCCCGCGATGTACGCCGTCGAAATTACCGATGGCGACGACCGCGCCGCCGAGGGCATGGTCCGCGGGCGCTTCGCCGCGGACGACGATAAGCGGCTCGGGCTGCTGCGGATGGTCCGTCATCGTCGTTGGGGCCGCCTCGCGGCGTTGGACGCAAGCTTGATCACCCTGTCATCGCAAGGCTGCTGCGCCTGTTCAAGCGATGCCCGCGCGGACAGGGGATCTGCCGCTTTATGATCTACCAGCTCAGGTGGCGCATCACCGCCTTTGGCGTCACGCCCGCAGCGGCGAAAATGCCCGCAAGCGCCGCACCGTCGGGATCGCTGCGAGCGCCGAGCTCCTCGGCATGAATGCCGGCAGTCACGAACAGGCAGTCAATACCGAAAGTCGCCGCGCCCTTGAGATCGGTGCGTACCGAATCGCCGATCGCCAGCACACGATGATGCTCCACGCGTTCCCCGCGCGCGGCCTCGGCAAGAGCCAGTGCCTGCTCGTAGATGGGGCGGTATGGTTTGCCGGCGAAGATGACCTCGCCGCCCGCGGCCACGTAGAGATCGGCAATCGCGCCCGCGCAATAGACGAGCTTGTCACCGCGCTCGACCACGACGTCGGGATTGGCGCAGATCATCGGGAGAGCGCGCGCGCGCATTCGCGCGACGAGATCCTGGTAATCCTGGGGCGTCTCCACCGTATCGTCGAAGAGTCCCGAGCAGACCGCATAATCGGCGTCCTCCAATGGCGCGAGCGGCGCATGGAGCTCCTCGAACAGTCCCAAATCCCGCTGCGGGCCGATATGAAACACCCGCGCGCCGGCGCGCGCGGCGATCAGCGCGCGGGTGACGTCGCCCGAGCTCACGATGCCGTCGTAAGCCGCGTGCGGCACGCCGAGCCGCTCGAGCGTCGTCCGCGCAACGATTTCGCCCGGGCGGGGCGCGTTGGTGATCAGCACCACGGTGCCGCCCTGATTGCGGAAACACGCGAGCGCATCACAGGCCTCGGCCGTGGCGGCGACCCCGTTGTGCACGACGCCCCAGACGTCGCACAGCGCGACATCGTAGCCTCGGGCGAGGCTTGCGAAGTGAGACGTGAATGGGGGGAGCACGACCGGCATGGGATGCAGTTCGTCTTCCGTCGCCGCCCGTACGATGTCAACCGCGGCCGACCGGTTTGGCCCTATGCCGGCGCGGCCCTGTGTCGTTATAACGTGGAACCGGAAGTGGGCCGGCCACTCCACGAATCTCGCGCAAAACCGAGGACACCTGCCGCAGTCGATGTCGGGATTGATCGCCATCATCGAGCGCCGCCCGGAGGCCGCCTTTGCCGCCTTCCTCGCGCTCCATCTCCTCGTCTGGACGGCGCTGCCGGCGCTGCTCTATCCCAATCTGCCGCTCGATCTGATCGAGGCGCTGACCTATGGCCGCGAATGGCAGCTTGGCTATGACAAGCTGCCGCCATTGCCGTGGTGGCTGGTCGACCTCGTCTACCGAACGGTGGGGCATGACGTCGCGTATTATGCGCTGGCGCAGGTCGCGGTGGTGTTGGCCTTTGCCGCGGTTTGGCTGACCGCCCGAGAACTGGTCGGGGCCGTCGGCGCGCTGGTCGCCGTGCTCGTTCTCGACGGATTGCACTACTTCCATTTCACCGCCGCCAAGTTCAACCACGACGTGATCCAATTACCGCTGTGGGCGCTTGCCGGCTATGCTTTCCATGCCGCCTTGCGGCGCGGCCGCATGATCCAGTGGTTGCTGCTCGGCTGCGCCATCGGGCTATCGCTATGGGCGAAGTATTTCGTGATCGTCCTTGCGGCACCGTTGGCATTGTTCCTGCTCTTCGACCGGCAAGCGCGTGCGGCGCTGGCGACACCTGGGCCTTACATCGCGCTTGCGCTCGCGCTGCTGATCATGGCGCCGCACCTCGTCTGGCTGGTGCGCAACGACTTTCTTCCCTTCGCCTATGCCAGCGTGCGCGCGGCGCCTTCGCGCGGCGTGCTCGATCATGTCCTGCATCCGCTGGTCTTTGCGCTGGGGCAGGTGGCGTTCTTGCTGCCGGCGTTCGTGATCGCCGCCGCCGTCGTTTGGCCGCGGCCCAAAGGCCCAGACGCGGCGGTGCCGGTTTCGGCGAAGGCCGATGCCTTCGACCGGCGCATCGTGACGCTCTTGGCCTTCGGCCCGGCGGCGGCCACGGTCGCCATCTCGGCGCTCAGCGGCCGCGGCGCCATCGCCATGTGGGGCTATCCGCTGTGGCTCTTTCTCGGCCTTTGGATCGTGCTTTACGCCCGCACCGCGATCGAGCCGGCGCGCCTTGGACGGGTCGCGGCGGCGTGGGCAGGCATTTTCGTCCTGTTCGCCGTCGTGTTTGCCGCGAGCTATTCGATCCTGCCCGCCATCGACCACCGCTACCGCGCCGTCTTTTATCCCGGCGACCGGCTCGCCGACGAGCTCGCGCGCCGCTTTCGTGCCGCGACCGGCCGACCGCTGACCTATGTCATCGGCACCATGTGGGAGGGCGGCAATGTCGCCCATTACGCGCCGGAGCAGCCGCGGGTGCTCATCGACGGCGATTGGCGTCGCGCGCCTTGGATCGATCTCGGCGACCTGCGCAGCAAAGGCGCGGTGGTGGTGTGGACCGGCAGCGCCGATCCCTCACACAAAGAGGGCGGCATCGATCCGACGGTGATGCCGGTCGGCTTGCGCGCGGTCGCCGGCGATGCCCAGATCCAGCAGCCGTTCACCTTGCCCTTCCGCCGCGGCGATCGCGTGCTCACCGTCGGCTGGGCGATCCTGCGGCCGCAGCCCGCGTTCGCCAGCCACTGAGCCCGCCGCCGATTAGGCCACCGCTTTGATGACGCGCGCGGCCTTGGCGAACATCTCCTCGATCTCGCGTTCACTCACGATCAGCGGCGGGGTGAGCACGAGCGTCTCGCCGGCCGCGCGGATTACTAGATCATGCTCTTGGAACGCCTTGTCCATCGCATCAAAGGCGCGCTTGCCAACCTCGCCCGGCCGCGAGGCGAGATCGATCCCGGCGGTCAACCCGACGCAGCGGATATCGAGCACGTTGGGCAAGCCCTTGAGCGACATCGCCGCTTCGGCCCAGACCGGCTCGAGCTTACTCGCGCGCTCGAAAGTGCCTTCCTCGCGGTAGAGCTCGAGCGTGGCGAGCCCGGCCGCGCAAGCGAGCGGATGCGCCGAATAGGTATAGCCGTGAAACAGCTCGACCGCGTGCATGGGCCCGCGCATGAAAGCGTCGTAGATCCCCTTGCGCACGATCACTCCGCCCATCGGCACGCTGCCCGAGGTAATGCCCTTGGCAAACGTGATCATGTCGGGATTGACGCCGTAGCGCTCAGCGGCAAACGCGTGGCCGAGCCGGCCGAAGGCGGTGATGACCTCGTCGAAGATGAGGAGGATGCCGTGCTTGTCGCAGATCGCGCGCAGCCGGGGCAAGTAACCCTTCGGCGCCGGCAGCACGCCGGTAGAGCCGGCCATGGGCTCGACGATCACCGCGGCGATGGTCGAAGCGTCGTGCAGCGTCACGATGCGCTCGAGCTCGTCGGCGAGGTGTGCGCCCCAGTCCGGCTCGCCCTTGCTGAAGGCCTGGTGCTCCCGGTTATAAGTCGTGGGCAGGTGGTCGACCCCGGCAAGCAATGCGCCGAAGAATTTGCGGTTGTTGACCATGCCGCCGACTGAAATGCCGCCGAAGCCGACGCCGTGATAGCCGCGCTCGCGCCCGATCAGGCGGGTGCGGGCGCCCTCGCCGCGCACATTGTGATAGGCGAGTGCGATCTTCAGCGCGGTGTCGACCGCCTCCGAGCCCGAATTGCAGAAGAAGACGTGATCGAGGTCGCCGGGTGCGAGGGCGGCGACGCGGCTCGCGAGTTCGAACGCCTTGGGATGGGAGAACTGGAACGCCGGCGCGTAATCGAGCGTCGCCGCCTCGGCGCGAATCGCCGCCACGATCGGATCGCGATTGTGTCCGGCATTGGTGCACCACATCCCGGCGGTGCCGTCCAGCACCGCGCGGCCCTCCGGCGTGTAGTAGTGCATGTCCTTGGCGCGCGCGATGAGGCGCGGCGCCGCTTTGAACGCGCGGTTCGCGGTGAACGGAAGCCAAAAGGCTTCGAGGTCGTTGGGGATGGCGGTCGCTCGCTGTGCTCCTACCGATGGCATGGCGCTCTCTCCATTCTTTGCGCTCGCTCGATGCTGTGCGCGATGGCGTTCCTTTGCTAGCACCCCGTCCTTTGCTAGCACCCCGTCTCTTGCCGCTGCGCGAGGTGGCTGCTACCACGCGCGGGCCGGCAATGCAGGACAATAATGGCCGACAAGCCCGACAAAACCAATAAGCTCAAGGCACGTTTGCCGCGCGGATTCGCCGACCGCGGCGGCGCCGAAATCGCGGCGATGCGGCGCATGCTCGACAAGATCCGCGCGGTCTACGAGCGCTACGGCTTCGAGCCGTTAGAGACGCCGGCCGTCGAATATACGGATGCGTTGGGAAAATTTCTCCCCGATCAGGATCGGCCGAACGAGGGCGTGTTCTCGCTCCAGGACGATGACGAGCAGTGGCTGTCGCTGCGCTACGACCTGACCGCGCCGCTCGCGCGCTACGTGGCGGAGAACTTCGAGTCTCTTCCCAAGCCTTATCGCAGCTATCGCGAAGGCTGGGTTTTTCGCAACGAGAAGCCGGGGCCGGGGCGCTTTCGCCAATTCATGCAGTTTGACGCCGATACCGTTAGCTCCGCCTCGATGGCCGCCGATGCCGAGATGTGCATGATGGCTGCCGACACGATGGAGGCGCTGGGACTTCAAGGTCAGTACATCGTCAAAGTGAATAATCGCAAGGTGCTCGACGGAGTGCTGGAGTCGATTGGGCTCAGCGGAGAAGCCAATGCAGGAAAACGGCTCACGGTGCTGCGCGCGATCGATAAATACGATCGACTTGAGCGTCGCGGGGTTGAGCAACTGCTTGGCGCCGGGCGCAAGGACGAATCTGGAGACTTCACGCCGGGTGCGAAACTAGATCCGCCGCAAATCAAAAGCGTGCTCGACTATGTCGAAGCGCGGCTCGATGAGCAGATCGGTGATGTAGAGACCATTTTCAATGATTGGTCGCGCGCCGTTGGCTCGAGCTCCGTCGGAGCCAGAGGTATCACGGAGCTAGCCGAAATAGCCGGCATCTGCGGCTCTGCCGGTTATGGACCGACGCGCGTCAGCTTTGACTCCTCGGTTGTGCGCGGTCTCGAGTATTACACCGGACCTGTCTATGAAGTGGACCTCACCTTCGAGACGAAGGACGAGCACGGGCGTCCGGTCCGCTTCGGCTCGATCGGCGGCGGCGGGCGCTACGACGGACTGATTGCGCGCTTTCGCGGCGAAGCAGTGCCGGCGACCGGCTTCTCCATCGGCGTGTCGCGGCTGATGGCGGCGCTGCAGCATCTGGGCAAGGTCGAGAGCAAGCCCGAGCCCGGGCCCGTGGTGGTGACAGTCTTCGACAAGGAACGCATTGCTGACTATCAGCGGATGGTTACGAAGCTCCGCAACGCCGAATACGCACCGGGGCAAAAAATTCGTGCCGAGCTTTATCTGGGCGAAGGCAAGTTTGCGGCGCAAATGAAATATGCCGACAAACGCGGCAGTCCCTGCGTGGTGATCCAGGGCGGCAACGAAAAGGCAAAAGGTGAAATCCAAGTCAAAGATCTCATCCTCGGCGCCGAGATCGCGGGAATGAGCAAGGACCGCGACGATTACCTCAGGAAGCAGGCGCAGGCGCAGTTCGCGGTCCCCGAGGACAAGCTTATCGAAGCAGTGCGCGAGGTGCTTGCCCGGCACGATGTGAAATGGAGCTGAGTCTCGTAGGATACGGCACGCGAGGAACGTGCCGTCAGCGCGCGATCACTTCGTGATGATCACGGGGAGCGGACGCGGATAGTAGCACGTCGTGCGAGTCCGCACGGCCGGCAACGCGTAGGGATTGATATAGGGCGACCACAGGCAGCTGAAGGCGATGAAGTCGCCGTATTGCCGATGCACGCTGGTGATGCGGTGATACTTGTCCCAGCGCGCGCAATAGGCGGCGGCGACCTGTTGCGCGATCGCCTCGTTCTCGCACGACCAGGGAATGATGCCGCCGGTGTCGTTGGCGTGATAGATGTAAATCTCCGCGCGGGCGGCAGCGCCCAGCAGCAGAACGCCGATCAGGGACAAGAATGCCCTGCGTAGCATTTGCGACTCCCCTTTCGGCAAAGCTTAGAGACGGCAACCGCCCCTGCAAAGGCGGCACGCCGAGGAAACCGACAAAGCGTGGCCACAAAGCCACAGTCGCCGCTTTCTTGGATCGCGAGCAGGCCGACACCTTGATTTCGCCGCCGTTCGCGGATCACCGTCCACGTCACGCGATCGCTGTGGGGGAGCTTGATCCATGTTCGGCCGTGCGCGGGTGCTCGCTTTCGCGTTTGCCGCGGCGCTGGCGCTGCCGGCGGCGCCGGCCGGCGCCGCCAATTGGCTCGAGATGGATTTCTATATGTCGGGCCCCGAATACGAGGGCAAGCTGCCGCCGTGCGACTACCGCGACGCGCTGGTGCGGATCGCCTCGCGCTTCAACCAGAAGGAAAACATGTACTGGGCGACTGATCTGCGCATCCTCAATTTCGAGCACATCCGGGAGACCGCGTTCCGCCCGTGGGCCGCGCAGACCATTCCACGCCGCTACTGCAGCGGCATCGTCGAGATCTCGGACGGCCGCAGGCACGTCATCCATTATTCCATCATCGAGGATGCCAGCATGATCGGCGCGAGCTGGGGCGTCGAGTGGTGCATTGACGGGCTCGACCGCAACTGGGCCTACAACCCCACCTGCAAGATGGCGCGCCCGTAAGCGGGTGGATAAGGGGCGCTATTTCTTCCTTTCGTCGGACAGCGCCGCAGCCGCGATCCTGCTCTATTTCCGTTTTGTTCTTGAAATGTTCGCGCCTCTATGGTATTCTTGCGCATTGTCCCTACGGTTTTGACGGGAGTGTTCCCCATGGTTGGCAATGTCGGTCGCGTGGGGCTCGCCGCGGTCGCGGTGTGGCTCACAGTCGGAATGGGTGTCGTTGCTGCGCAGGATCGGCGCCAGAACGAATCCGGTCAGTTCGATTACTACGTGCTCTCGCTCTCCTGGTCCCCGACGTTCTGCGAAGCCTCGGGCGAACGCGGCACACCACCCCAGCAGCAATGCGGCGCGCGACCTTACTCCTTCGTGGTGCACGGGCTTTGGCCGCAATACGAGAAGGGATTCCCGGAATTCTGCCAGCAGCCGGCGCCGCGGCTCGACCGCAATATCATCTCCTCGATGCTCGATCTGATGCCGGCACCACGCCTGATCTTCAACGAATGGGACCGGCATGGCACCTGCTCGGGGCTTTCCGCAAACGCCTACTTCGAAACGGTGCGCAAGGCGCGCGCGCTGGTGAAGATTCCGGACCCCTATATCGCGCCGAGCACGACTCTCACCGTGACGCCGGACGAGGTCGAGGAGGCCTTCGTCAAAGCCAATCCCGGGCTTACCCGCGATGCGATCGCGGTGACTTGCGACAGCCGGCGCTTGGGCGAGGTTCGGATTTGCCTCGGCAAAGATCTGCGCTTCCGCGCCTGCCCCGAGATCGATGCGCGCGCCTGCCGTCGCGAGCAGGTCGTGATGCCCCCGGTGCGCGGTGGAAGCGCTGCGGAGGTGCGCTAGCGTGTCTGGCCCGGCGCGAGACAATTGCGCGCGTAGCGGGTGAAGCGGTCCGGGACCCGCGCCGTTCAGCGCGGTCCTGGATCAGAGTGCACCGAGACGTTCTACACGCGCGCTGTGCCGCTCTTCCAACCGAGCGCCCACTTAGCCGCTCGCACGGCTCGACCCTCCACACCTTTACAGCAATGCATTTGCGCGCATGACTGCGCGCCATGAACTATCGGCACGCCTTTCACGCCGGAAATTTCGCCGACGTGCTCAAGCACGCGGTGCTCACGCGCATCCTCGTGCATCTGCGTAGCAAGCCGGCGCCGTTCCGCGTCCTCGACATCCATGCCGGCGCCGGGCACTACGACCTCACCGGCAAGGAGGCGCAGCGCAGCGGCGAATGGCGCGATGGCATCGCCCGGCTTGCTGGCGCGTCGATTGCCGCGCCGGCTCGTGCACTCCTTGCGCCCTATCTCGATGCGGTGGCGGCCTGCAATCCTGAGGGACGGCTGACCACTTACCCGGGTTCGCCGGCGCTCGTCAGGACCTTCCTGCGCCTACAAGATCGGCTTATCGCTTGCGAGCTCGAGCCGAGCGCCGCGGCGGCACTTGCCCGCCATGTCGCAGGAGACCGGTGCAGCAAGGCGCTGACCATCGACGGCTGGACCGCGCTCAACGCCTACGTGCCCCCGAAGGAGCGACGCGGCCTGGTGCTCGTCGATCCGGCCTATGAAGACGCCGGGGATTTCGCGCGGCTTCCAGCAACGCTCGCGGCCGCATACCGCAAATGGGCGAGCGGCACTTATCTCGTCTGGTACCCGATCAAGGACCGCACCGCGCCCGATGCGCTGGCGCGGCGCCTGCGCAACAGCGCAATTCCAAAGATTTTGCGCGCCGAGCTCAGCATCACCGCGCGCGAGCCGGGCCGGCTCGCCGCGTGCGGACTCATCGCGATCAATCCGCCGTGGACACTCGCCGCTGAGCTTGCGATCCTGCTGCCGGAGCTTGCCGCTGTCCTCTCCGCGCCGGCCGGCGGCGCTCATCGCCTCGACTGGCTCGCCCGCGAAAGGTAGTTTCGCTACTTTTCCACAGCGCTGGATTGGCCTATTTTTATCGGGCTGGCTTTGACGTTCCGCCTCCTGTGGGGGCCGGCGGAGTAACGGAGGCCGTAAGGCCGCTGCTTTCCCCGTTTGAGAATGTCCGGCCGAGCCGCCGCGCCGTTCT
>DATNNX010000068.1:0-9683 GCA_035601615.1 Xanthobacteraceae bacterium | reverse complement strand
GTGCAGGCCCAACGGATGCCTCGCAAGCATCCGTACGTCTCTCGGCGCTCCGCCACCCCGAATTCGGGTGAGCGAAGCGACAAAAGCAAAACCCGGGCGCAAAAAACGCGCCGCGGGAACGAGATGGGCTGTTTGAAAAGTGAATAGGCCGTACGCGCTCCTCGTCCTCGTCCGCGGGAATGAGGACGAGCCATCGCGTTTCGCCCTCATTGCGTCGAGAGGCGCCGCGGGGCGATAAACGCGCAATGAACAACCTCCCCGATCCGCCGCTGCTCGTGGTCACCGACCGACATCAGGCCCGCTCGCCCCTTGCCGATGTGATACGCGTGGCGTTTTCCGCCGGCTGCCGGTGGGTGAGCATGCGGGAGAAGGATCTCTCCGACGATGATCAAATCGCGCTTGCTTCGACGCTGCTGCCGATCGCGCGGCGACACGGTGCGCGTTTGACGGTACACGGCGATGCCGCTTTGGCGAAAGCCTGCGGCGCCGACGGCGTTCACCTGCCCGCGGGCGCCGATGCGGGCGAGGCGCGCAAAATACTGGGACGAGAAAAGCTCCTAGGCGTGTCGCTCCACACCGTGACCGAGGCCGAGGCCATTGATCCGGCCATTGTCGACTACGCCATCGCCGGCCCGGCCTTCGAGACGCCCAGCAAGCCCGGCTATGGTCCCGAGATCGGCCGCAAGGGGCTTGCAGAGATTGCCCGGGCGACGCCCGTCCCCGTCCTCGCGATCGGAGGCCTCAATGCGACGCGGGCGGCGGAGGTGCTGGCCGTAGGCCCCGCCGGCATCGCGGTGATGGGCAGCATCATGCGCGCGGTCGAACCGGGCCGGGAGGTGAAGGCGCTCTTGGCAATTGTTGCGGGCGCTCATCCCCGCCCGCGATAAGGGGCGACGCTCTGATCCGGCAGCCATACGTTTTCCGGCAGCTTGCCGGTTTGCCAGAAAACGTCGATCGGTATGCCGCCGCGCGGATACCAATAGCCCGCGATGCGTAAAAATTTCGGCTTGAGCAGCGCGGCGAGTTTCTTGCCGATCGCCACCGTGCAATCCTCGTGAAAAGCGCCGATATCGCGGAAGCTGCCGAGATAAAGCTTGAACGACTTCGATTCGAGAAGCCATTTTGCCGGCACGTAGTCGATCACGAAGTGGGCGAAATCGGGCTGGCCCGTGATCGGGCAGAGCGTGGTGAACTCCGGCGCCGTGAAGCGCGCAACGTAATCGGTGTCGGGGTGGGGATTGGCAACCCGATCGAGGACCGCCGCTTGCGGCGAAGCGGGGAGGCGGCTCGGCTTTCCGAGATGACGAAGGTTTTTGGCCACTGGCTTCACTCTCGTCATCTACCACGAACTCGGCGATGAATGCGCTCTGATCGGGGCAGGCGGCGATCGCGCTGTGACTGGATGCCCCGCTTTGACGGGACATGACAAGGGCGTTCTCCATCCTGTAGAAGCGCGGCGAACGCTGCGACCGCCGGGGCCTTCCATGACCGCCATCACCGACATCATCGGCCGTGAAATTCTCGACAGCCGCGGCAATCCGACCGTCGAGGTCGACGTCGTGCTCGAGGATGGAAGCAAGGGGCGAGCCGCCGTGCCCTCGGGTGCTTCGACCGGGACGCACGAGGCTGTCGAACTGCGCGACGGCGGCAAGCGCTATCTCGGCAAGGGCGTGAGCAAAGCCGTCGCCGCCGTCAATGGCGAGATTTTCGATGCCATCGGCGGGATGGATGCTGAAGCGCAGGCGAAGATCGACGAGACGCTCATCGCGCTCGACGGTACGCCGAACAAGGGCCGGCTCGGCGCCAACGCGATCCTCGGCGTCTCCCTCGCGGTCGCCAAGGCCGCTGCCGCCGCTCACCGCGCGCCGCTCTACCGCTATGTCGGCGGTACGTCGGCGCGGCTTCTTCCCGTCCCGATGATGAACATCCTCAATGGCGGCGTGCACGCCGACAATCCGCTCGACTTCCAGGAATTCATGATCATGCCATTGGCTGCCGCTTCTTTTGCCGAGGCGCTGCGCATGGGCGCGGAGATTTTCCACACCCTGCGCGCGGCGCTCAAAGAGGCCGGACAAGACACGAATGTGGGGGACGAGGGTGGCTTTGCCCCCGATCTGCCGTCGGCCGATGCCGCGCTCGACTTTGTCATGACGGCGATCGAGAAAGCTGGCTTCGCGCCAGGCAAGGACGTTGCCCTCGCGCTCGACCCGGCCGCAAGCGAGTTCTTCAAGGACGGGGCCTACCGCTACGCGGGTGAGGGCAAAGTTCGCTCGAAACGCGAACAGGCAAGCTATCTCGCCAACCTCACGTCCCGCTATCCGATCGTTTCCATCGAGGACGGAATGGCCGAGGATGATATGGAAGGCTGGAAAATGCTGACCGAGCTCCTCGGGCAGAAGTGCCAGCTCGTCGGCGACGATGTTTTCGTGACGAATGTGACGCGGCTTCGCGATGCCATCAAGAACGGCATCGCGAACTCGATTTTGGTCAAGGTCAACCAGATCGGGACATTGACCGAGGCGCTCGCGGCAGTCGAGATGGCGCACAAGGCGGGCTACACCGCTGTCATGTCACACCGCTCCGGCGAGACCGAGGATTCCACGATCGCCGATCTCGCGGTCGCAACGAACTGCGGGCAGATCAAGACCGGCTCGCTCGCCCGCTCCGATCGCACCGCGAAATACAATCAGCTCCTGCGGATCGAGGAGGAACTGGGGGCCCAGGCGAAATATGCCGGCCGCACAGCCTTGCGGGCGCTGCGCTGAAATGAATCGAATTCAGTCCGGAGCTGCGCGCCGTCTAACGTATTAAAGCCGTCTTAAGGCGGCGGCGGCATGGTTGCCATCATGGTGACCCGGAAGCGGTTGCGCGCCGTCCTCAACGCGCTCGCGCTCTACACGATCGCGGCGCTGGTGATCGGCTATTTCAGCTTCAATGCTTATTCCGGCAATCGCGGGCTGCGCGCGAAGCAGGACCTGGACCAGCAGATCGCGGAACTCACGGCCGAGCTCGACGCGCTGAAGGCCGAGCGCGCCACTTGGGAACGCCGCGTATCGCTGCTAAGGCCCGAAAGTATCGATCCCGACATGCTCGACGAACGCGCGCGGGTGCTGCTCAACTACGCCGATCCGCGCGAGCTCACGTTGCGCCTCAAGCAACCTTGATCGCCCCGGGCGCTGTCCCAGCAGCGGCCGCAGAATTGCCACGTCAAATTTGCCAAGTCGGCTCGGTCTCCCTATGTCCGGCCGAGAGGGCGCGTTCGTCCCCATCCGCTTTCGCCTCGCGGCAATTTCGGCTATTGGGGAACTGGCCGCCTCACAGAACTAAAAGCCCGCACCCGAGGAGACAAATGGCCGTTGCCAGCAGCAAACCAGCGGCTCAGGGCACCGCCGCGCGCCGGGCTTCCGCCGAAGCTCCCGCGGAAGTGCCTGAATTCAACCAGGAGCAGGAGCTTCACGCCTATCGGCGGATGCTCCTCATCCGCCGCTTCGAGGAGAAAGCCGGGCAGCTCTACGGCATGGGGCTGATCGGCGGCTTCTGCCACCTCTACATCGGTCAGGAGGCCGTCGTCATCGGCATGCAGATGGCGATCAAGCCGGGTGACGAGGTCGTCACCGGCTATCGTGACCACGGGCACATGCTGGCTTGCGGTATGGATCCAAAGGGCGTGATGGCAGAGTTGACCGGCCGGCGCGGAGGCCATTCGAAGGGCAAAGGCGGCTCGATGCACATGTTTTCGGTGGAGAAGGGATTTTTCGGCGGCCATGGCATCGTCGGCGCCCAGGTTCCACTCGGAACCGGACTGGCCTTCGCCAACAAATATCTGGGCAATGACAACGTCTCGCTGACCTATTTGGGCGACGGCGCCGCCAATCAGGGCCAGGTCTACGAAAGCTTCAATATGGCCAAGCTGTGGAAGCTGCCGGTGGTCTATGTCATCGAAAACAATCACTACGGGATGGGCACCTCCGTTGCTCGCGCATCGGCAACCACAAACCTGTCCCAACGCGGGCGTTCCTTCGATATTCCCGGCGAGCAGATCGATGGCATGGATGTGCGTGCCGTGAAGGCCGCGGGCGACAAGGCGGTCAAATGGTGTCGCGATGGAAACGGGCCCATCATTCTCGAAATGCTGACCTACCGGTATCGCGGCCATTCCATGTCGGATCCCGCCAAATACCGACCCAAGGAGGAGGTCGACAAGGTGCGTACCGAGCACGACCCGATCGAGCAAGTGCGCAGCCGTTTGTTGAAGAAAGGCTTTGCGAGCGAGGACTCGTTGAAAAAGATCGATGCCGACGTGCGCGCGGCCATCAACGAGGCGGCCGAATTCGCCACCAACGACGCGGAGCCCGACCCTGCCGAGCTCTGGAGCGACGTCTACGCCGAGTAGGACATGGGCGATGCAGTCGATCACATGCGCGACGCCATCCTGCCGCTAGACGCGCCGGCAATTGTGTCGCCGGCAACCGCTCGCGCGCGGGCTCCCGCGAGATTGCCAACGCGGTGATGCCCAATGCCGATTCAAATCCTTATGCCCGCGCTCTCGCCCACCATGGAGAAGGGCAATCTCGCCAAGTGGCACAAGAAAGAGGGCGACCCTGTCAAAACCGGCGATGTCATTGCCGAGATCGAGACCGATAAAGCTACGATGGAGGTCGAGGCGGTCGACGACGGGACGCTAGGCAAAATTTTGGTGCCGGAAGGAACCAACGACGTGGCGGTCAACACGCCGATCGCCATGATCCTCGGCGAGGGCGAGGACGCCTCCGCACTGACCGACGGCGGCGGCGCGGCGCGAGCGCAGAAGGCGCCGCCCAGCGCGCCGCCCGCCAAGGCGCAACAGCCGGAGATGCAGGTCGAGCCCGCGCCTGCGCCGGCAATGCCGCAGGTCAGCGCACCGCGGCAACTGCAAGCGCCGCCCGAGCCCGATCTTCCGGAAGGCACCGAAATGGTCACCATGACGGTGCGCGAAGCGCTGCGCGACGCCATGGCGGAAGAAATGCGCCGCGACGAGACCGTGTTCGTCATCGGGGAGGAGGTCGCCGAATATCAGGGCGCCTACAAGGTGACGCAGGGCCTGCTGCAGGAATTCGGCGCGCGGCGCGTCATCGACACACCGATCACCGAGCACGCGGTGACAGGGCTTGGAGTCGGCGCGGCGTTCGCGGGGCTCAAGCCGATCGTCGAATTCATGACGTTCAACTTCGCCATGCAGGCGATGGATCATCTCATCAATTCGGCAGCCAAGACGCGCTACATGTCGGGCGGCCAGATGCACGTATCCGCGGTCTTCCGCGGCCCCAACGGACCGGCCGCGCGCGTCGCCGCTCAGCACAGTCAGGATTACTCGTCATGGTATTCGCACGTTCCAGGCCTCAAAGTGATTGCGCCTTATAGCGCCGCAGATGCCAAGGGCCTGCTCAAATCCGCGATCCGCGATCCTAACCCGGTTGTTTTTCTCGAAAACGAAATCCTTTACGGCCAAAGCTTTCCCGTACCTAAACTCGACGACTTTCTCGTGCCGATCGGTAAAGCGAAGATCGCGCGCACAGGAAGCGATGTGACCATCGTCGCTTGGTCGATGGGCATGTCTTACGCCCTCAAAGCCGCCGATGAATTGGCCAAGGAGAACATCCACGCCGAGGTCATCGATCTGCGCACGCTAAAGCCGATGGACACGGAAACGATCGTCGCGTCGGTGAAGAAGACGGGCCGCGTGGTCACGGTCGAGGAAGGCTGGCGACAATCGGGCGTGGGGTCGGAGATCGCCGCCAGTGTAACCGAACACGCTTTCGACTGGCTCGATGCTCCGGTGACCCGCGTCACCGGCAAAGACGTACCCATGCCTTACGCGGCCAATCTCGAAAAAATCGCGCTCCCTTCCGTTGCAGACGTGGTCGCGGCGGCGAAGGCGGTCTGCTACCTGTGAGATGGCCATGGCGACATTCGATGCGCTTCACGTTCCGCCGACCGCGCTCGAGCACGGCGGCGTCGAGGTCTTGCGCGCCGCCATCGTAGAAGGGGGGCTGCACGTCTCGCTGCGTCGCGCCTTCGACGACCCGCAGGCCTGGGGCATGCTCATCGCCGACGTCGCGCGACACGCCGCGCGTATCTTCGCCAAGGAAACCAAATTGACCGAGGACGAGGCGCTCGAGCGGATCCGCGCGATGTTCGATGCGGAGATAGACGCGCCGACTGATCCCGGCAGCACCAGCGCGATCAGCTAGCCGACCGAGAGCTGTCATGCCGGTCAACATTCTGATGCCTGCGCTCTCGCCCACGATGGAGAAGGGCAACCTCGCCAAGTGGCTCAAGAAGGAGGGCGATAAGGTCAAGCCCGGCGACGTCATCGCCGAAATCGAGACTGACAAGGCGACGATGGAGTACGAAGCGATCGACGAGGGCACGCTCGCGAAGATCGTGGTGCCGGAAGGCACGCCGGACGTACCGGTCAAGACCCTCATCGCCGTGTTGGCGGAAGAGGGCGAGGACGTCAAGGCCGCCGCGGCGGCGGCTGGGAAGGGCGCAGCGCCGAAACCGGCAAGCACCGCGCCTTCCGCGCCGGCGGGAGCGGCGGCGGCTGCGCGCGCCTCGCCGACCGCGCAAGCCGTACCCCAGGCACGCGAGGTCCCGCGTGCTGCACCGCCACCGTCGCAGGTTCTCTCTCCCCAGCGCGGACAGCGCGAGGAGATGCCGGTCGCCCACCCCAACCGCGTCTTCTCCTCTCCCCTGGCGCGGCGCCTGGCGAAAGAGGCCGGCATTGAACTCGCGCGCATTCAGGGTTCAGGTCCGCACGGGCGCGTCATTGCGCGCGATGTGGAAGCGGCCGGGTCGGGCCGCGGGATCATGGCTCCCGCTCCGCCAGCGGTCGCGCCTGCCGTCCAAGCGCCCGCCGACGAAAAAATCCTCGCGTTGTTCGAGCCCGGTTCGTACGAGGCTGTGGCGCACGACAACATCCGCAAGGTGATCGCGCGGCGCCTCCTCGAAGCGAAGCTCACGATTCCCCACTTCTACCTGACGCTCGATTGCAACATCGACAAGCTGTTGGCCGCGCGCGAAGAGATCAACGCCGCCGCGCCGAAGGACAAGGACGGCAAGCCGGCCTACAAAATCTCGGTCAACGATTTCGTGATCAAGGCGCTTGCGCTCGCACTGCAGCGGGTCCCTGACGCCAACGTGACATGGACCGAAGGCGCGATGCTCCGGCACAAGCATTCCGACGTCGGCGTCGCGGTGTCCATACCGGGCGGGCTGATCACTCCGGTCGTGCGCCACGCAGAGCAAAAATCGCTCTCTGTCATCTCCAACGAGATGAAGGATTTTGCCGCCCGCGCGCGCGCCCGAAAGCTTGCGCCGCAGGAATATCAGGGCGGCACCAGCGCCGTGTCCAATCTCGGCATGTACGGGATCAAAGATTTCTACGCCATCATCAATCCGCCGCACGCGACCATTCTTTCGGTCGGTGCCGCAGAAGAACGCGCAGTCGCGCGCAATGGCAAGATCGAGGCGGCGCACATGATGACGGTTGGGCTCGCGACCGACCATCGTGCCGTCGACGGCGCGCTTGGCGCCGTGCTGCTCAACGCGTTCAAGGCGTTGATCGAAAATCCGGTCATGATGGTCGTATGAACGTGGAGCATCGTTCCCGCCGAAACACGCTGGCGCGGGGACTGCGGCAACGCGCGATACGGCCTCGAGCTCTGCGGGAGAAGCGGCATGGCTGAGACCTCGTTCGATATCATCGTCATCGGTTCCGGGCCCGGCGGCTACGTCACCGCGATCCGCGCGGCACAGCTCGGGTTCTCGACCGCGATCATCGAGCGCGATTATCTGGGCGGCATCTGCCTCAACTGGGGTTGCATCCCCACCAAGGCGCTACTGCGCTCCGCCGAGATCTTTCATTACCTGCAGCACCCCAAGGATTACGGCCTCTCCGCCGAGCACGTGACTTACGATCCCGGCGCGGTGGTCAAGCGCTCGCGCGCGGTATCGAAGCGGCTCAACGACGGCGTCGGCTTTTTGATGCGCAAGAACAAGGTCGCCGTCATTTGGGGCGAAGCGTCAATCGAGGGGTCCGGCAAGGTCGCGGTGAAGAGCGTCGCGACGCAGGCGCCGAAGGCCGCGGTCGGCGCAGGCACCTATCAGGCCAAGCACATCATCATCGCGACCGGCGCGCGGCCGCGCGTGCTGCCTGGGCTCGAGCCCGACAAGAAGCTGATCTGGACCTATTTCGAGGCGATGGTGCCGGAGCGCATGCCGAAGTCGCTGTTGGTCGTCGGTTCGGGCGCGATCGGCATCGAGTTCGCCTCGTTCTATCGCACCTTCGGCGCCGAGGTGACCGTGGTGGAGATCTTGCCGCAAATTCTGCCCGCCGAAGACGCCGAGATTTCGGCGTTCGCGCGCAAGCAATTCGAGAAACAGGGCATCAAGATCCTGACCGGCGCCAAAGTGACCAAGCTGGACAAGGCAGCCGACAGCGTCACCGCGACCATCGGTACCGGCAAAGACGCCACTCAGACGCTCACCGCCGAGCGCGTTATCTCCGCGGTCGGCGTCGTCGGGAATGTCGAAAATCTCGGTCTCGAGAAGCTCGGCGTTAAGACCGAGTGCGGCGCGATCACAGTCGACGCGCTCAATCGCACCAATGTGCCGGGCATCTATGCGATCGGGGACGTTGCTGGCCCGCCGCTCCTCGCCCACAAAGCCGAGCACGAGGGCGTAATCTGCGTGGAGGCGATCAAGGGGCTCAAGCCGCATCCCATGGACAAGCGCCTGATCCCGGGCTGCACCTATTGCTCGCCGCAGATCGCCTCGGTGGGGCTGACCGAGCAGGCGGCGAAGGAGAACAGGTACGACATCCGCGTCGGCCGCTTTCCTTTCGCGGGCAACGGCAAGGCGATCGCATTGGGCGAAGACCAGGGCCTCGTCAAGGTGATTTTCGACAAGAGGACAGGCGCGCTGCTCGGCGCGCATATGGTCGGCGCGGAGGTCACCGAGTTGATCCAGGGTTACGTGGTGGCAATGAACTTGGAGACGACCGAGGAAGAGCTGATCCACACGGTCTTCCCGCACCCGACGCTCTCCGAAATGATGAAAGAGGCGGTCCTCGACGCTTATGGACGCGTGCTCAACATCTAATGCCCGTCGTCGACGTCCATACCCATTGTGCGCCGCGCCCGCGCGATGATCCCTTTGGCGTCGCCGAGGCGCTGCGGGCTGTACCTGTCGGCAAAAACGCGGTGACGAATTATCGTGGCTTGCCGGCAGTCGCCTATCACGACATGACCGATTTCGAGCTGCAGCAGGAGGTCTGCGCCAAGGCCGGGATCACCGGACGAATCATCAGCAATCCGTTCGCGGCAGAGGTGATCACTGCCATTTCGCGAAAGCCCGCGATCGATGTGGTGAAGTTCATCAATGACCAGACTGCCGCGGTTGTGGCGCGCGCGAACAGCAACTGGGGTCTGGGCACGCTCAATCCGCTCGATGCGAGCCACATTGCCGAGGGCGAGCGGTGCCTCGGTCCACTCGGCTTCAAAGGGCTGCTGATCACGTCAAGTTGGCACGGCCAATTCATCGACGGCGAGCCTGCCTTCGCGTTCTGGGAATGGGCGCAAGCGCGCGAGGTGCCGGTCTTCATCCATCCGCCGCGCGTGCCGATCGGGCACGACCAGCAGATG
>DATNNX010000067.1:0-8867 GCA_035601615.1 Xanthobacteraceae bacterium | reverse complement strand
AGCATGTCCAGCCTCGCTCATCGAAGGGCGTCGTCCGGAGACATCCTGAAGGCGGAGCGAGGCGTGGCGTCCTGCGGCAGCGGCTCGCACCCGCTGCCCCGGGAGGTACGGAAAGCCGCCAGCCGGGCACTACGACCCGGATGCGAGGAGCTCGCACCGATCCGGACGCAAGTCCGGTGAGGGAAGCGCGGCACCGGAGCCTAAAATCGCCACGGTGAGAGCGCCGAGAAGGCGGGCGTCCCGCGTTATGGGACGCAAGGCGCCTCGCAAGCGCCTGGCCTGCCGCGTCAAGTGCAGGCCCAACGGGTGCCTCGCAAGCACCCGTACGACTCTCGGCGCTCCGCCACCCTTCGATAGGGGTGCGCGAAGCGAAAGTTTCAAAACCCGGGCGCAAGAAACGCGCCGCGGGAACGAGAAAGGCTGTGTGAAATGGCGAACGAATGGGCTGTGTGAAATGGGGATGTGACCACGCGTGCGGTCCTCGTTATTGCGCCCTCGCCCCGCTTGCGGGGAGAGAGCGGCTCGGTACTCGCCACGTGAAGGATCGGGTGAGGGGGACGCGCGGAAAAGCTGCCCCTCACGCTTCAATCTGCCCCTCACCCCACCCTCTCCCCGCTCGGCTTCGCCATAGCGCGTCCTTAAGGGCGTTCACGCCCCGTCTTCGACGGGCTATGGACGCGCGTAAACGCGCTTACGGCGGGGCGAGGGCACCGTCGCCGGAGCTATGGCGGGCTTGCTCGCCCGGCGAAGCGTAGCGAAGGCGGAAAGGAGCTGTTTGAAAAGTGAAACCGCGTCGCGCGCAGCTCATCACCCTCAGTAGCAGGAATAATCGCAGAAATTGCCCCAGCCGGCACCGGACACCCCGCGCATGCAGGCGCGGAAGCACGCCGCCCCGCCTTTCGGCGACAGCTTTTTCGCGCGCGGCGTCGGCGTACCGCCGCCTCGTTTCGGTGGAGGCCCGGCCGTGACGCCGCCTCCCATTGCTGCGACGGGCGAGACGGCGGGCGCGACGCTCGCCATGGCGGCGGCGAACGTGCCGGCGCCGCTGCCGAGCCCAAGCGCGAGGCTCGTCGCAGCAGGAAGCGTGATGGCCGCAAGCGCAATGACTGCGATGCTGACGGTGCGATACATGCGCGTCTCCTTGGTTTGGAAGGCCCATCGTTCAACGCCGCAGCCGCGCGCCGGTTCAATCCGAAGCCTGCTCTGGTTGATCCGCTTACCCCGCCGGAGCAGACTGCGGCCGACCAGAGAGAGAACCGTGTCCAGATTAGGCCTTTTTGTCGCGCTCGCGGTCTGCTTTGCTGCCGGATACGTCTTGGCCGGCTTGTGGTCGAGGGCGCGCGATACAACCCCGCTCGCGCAAATCTGCGCCCGCGTCGATTACGTCAACAGCTTGCAGGAGAACCTCAAGGGACAGGACGCTGCGAGCGAGGACATGCGCGGCGAGCTCAAGCGCCTTGTGGAGCAGTGCCGCACGGCATTGAGAGATCGCGCTGAAGAAAGCGACTAAGGTGGACGCTCCACTCGTGGTCGCGCAGCGCGCAATAGCGAGATCCAGCTGAAGCTGTTCGGCGACGCCCTAGCCCTGGGCGCCGCGCAGACGCGCCGGGTCAAGCGGCGGCAAGCGCCCGGGCGCGAACGGCGCCAGGTCGACGCGAGCCGACGCACCGTCGAGGATCAGTTCGCTCATCGCCTCGCCGGTCGCGGGCGCGTTGAGCATGCCCCAGACGCTGTGGCCGGTCGCCACATAGGCACCGTCAATGCCCGGCAAGGCGCCGATGAGCGGCAAGCCGTCCTCGGTGACCGGCCGGAAACACGCTTGCCGCGCTTTGATCGGCGCGGCGGCGAGTGCCGGCGAGATTTTTCGGCACAGCGCTTCGAGTCGCGCGTGCGCGCCCTCGTCAGGTGCAACCTCGGCAGGATCGACGGGCAGCGGCCCGAGGGATGAGATCGCACACACCCACGTCGTGCCATCGGCGCGCGGAAACAACTCGGGGGTCAGAATTTCGCCGCTCGCCTCGCGGTACTCGAGAAACAGTGCTTCCGCAGGAATGCTCCCACCGGTTTCGAACACCAAGCTATGGCCCTTGACGCCAAAAACCGCCGGCAGCGGCAGCCAGCGCGCCGCCAGGATCGACCACGGTCCCATGGCAATGACGACGGCATCGCCTTCGATGATCTCGCCGCTCGCGAGTGCTACGCCGCGCACTGCTCCGCTCGGGCTGCGCACCAGGTCGGCGACCGTAGCCGTTCGCAGCACCGCGCCGTACGCCTGAGCAGCGTGCATCAGACCCGTCGTGAACGCGCGCGGCTCGACGAGCGCGGTCGTTTCCGGCGAGCCCAGCTGGCTCGTGATTGCGACGCCGTCAGAGAGCCACGGCCGACCGGGCGCGCCGCGCGCGGTATCGTTCTCCACGGCATAGCCGCCGTAGGTCGTCAGGCGCCGATAACTCCAAGGATCGCCCAGCTCGGCGGAGAGTTCGGCATGGAGCTCGAAGCTGCGCCGCGCCAGTGCATCGAGCCAACTGCCGTGGCACCAATCGAGCGCCAGAAAGCCGCCCGACTTGCCGGAGGCCGCACCTGCGACCGCATGACACTCTATGATGATCGACTGCGCGCCGCGTCGGCTTGTGAAGTAGGCGATCGCGGCGCCGATCGCGCCACCACCGCAGATCACGATGCGTCTGCCCAAGCTCATAGCAGCTACTGTCTCAGGCTTGGCGTCCTAGTGCCAGGGCAGCGCTCATCGCGCTGCGAGGGTGATGGTTGGTCTAGCGCAAAGAGCCTCCCTAGGGGCCGCTCGTGCTGCGAACAACCCAGTGATACTCTGCCAACTCGCAACCCGGGGAGCGCCATGAACCTTCTGCGCCGACGGTTTCTGCATCTCGCCGCGGGTGCCGCCGCGCTTCCCGCCCTGTCGCGCCTCGCTCGCGCGCAAGCCTATCCGACTCGGCCGGTGCGCATCATCGTCGGCTATCCGCCGGGCGGTAGTACCGACGTTATGGCGCGCCTCATCGGCCAACAACTATCGGAGCGCCTCGGGCAGCCATTCGTTCTCGAGAACCGGCCGGGCGCCGGAACCAATATCGCGACCGAGGCCGTCGTGAAGGCGGCCCCGGATGGTTATACGCTGCTTGCAGTCGACGCGGCGCCTGCGATCAACACGACGCTCTATCACAACCTCAATTTTGCTTTTCTCCGCGACATCGCACCGGTTGCTTGCGTCAACAGGGCCCCGCTTTTCATGGTCGTCAATCCAGCGGTGCCCGCCAAGACCGTTCCGGAGTTCATTGCTTACGCCAAGGCAAACCCCCGTAAGGTCAATATGGCGTCCAATGGCAATGGCGCCCTCCTCCATCTGGCCGGCGAGCTATTCAGGATGATGACCGGCGTCGACATGGTACACGTCCCCTATCGCGGCGCAGCGCCCGCACTCACCGACCTGATGAGTGGCCAGGTGCAGGTGATGTTCGCCGCCTCGACCGTCGAGCACATCAAGGCCGGCAAAGTACGCCCGTTGGCGGTGACCACTGCGACGCGTTCGGAGCTCCTGCCGGATATCCCCGCCGTTAGCGAGTTCCTGCCGGGTTACGACGCGGCTGCATGGATGGGCATCAGCGCACCGGCGAACACACCGCCCGAGATCATCGGCAGACTGAACAAGGAGATCAACGCGGCGCTGGCAGACTCGACGTTGAAGCTGCGGCTTGCCGAATTGGGCAGCAACGCGGTCGGAGGCTCGCCCGCCGACTATGGGAGGCTGCTTGCCGAAGAAGCCGAAAAGTGGGGTAAGGTGATCCGCGCGGCCAACATCAAGCCGGAGTAGACGGCATCGAAGCGGGTGCCTCGGCACACCAACGCGTCGCGCGCAAACTCCTGGGGCAGACAAATCTTGAGGGTCAATCGTCGCAAACTCTTGCATCTCGCCGCGGGCGCCGCGGCACTAGCGGGCGTGTCGCACATCGCGCGAGCGCAAGCCTATCCGTCGCGGCCGGTGCGTATCATGGTCGGCTTTGCCGCCGGCAGTGCAAACGACATCCTCGCGCGTCTGATGGCGCAATGGCTGTCGGAGCGGCTTGGCCAGCAATTCATCGTCGAGACCCGGCCGGGCGCCAGCGGCAATCTGGCCGCCGAGGCCGTCGCGCGTGCGCGCCCGGATGGCTATACGCTTTTGCTGTCGGGTTCGACGGACGCCATCAACGCGACCTTGTACGACAACCTCAATTTCAATTTCATCCGCGATATAGCACCGGTCGCGGGCATCGCTCGCGCGCCCCACCTGATGGTCGTGCATCCGTCGTTCCCGGCCAATACGGTTGGCGAATTCATCGCTTACGCGAAAGCGAACCCGGGCAAGATCACCATGGCGTCGGCCGGTGTCGGCAGCACGTCGCACATGTCGGGCGAGCTGTTCAAGATGATGGCGGGCATCGATCTGCTGCACGTGCCGTATCGCGGGCAAGTGCCCGCGCTGACCGACCTGCTCGGCGGCCAAGTGCAGGTTGATTTCGCCACCATGCCGCCCTCGATCGGGTACGTCAGATCCGGCACGCTGCGCGCGTTGGCGGTGACATCCCCGACGCGTTCCGAGGCGCTGCCCAACGTGCCGACGGTCGGCACTGTCCTGCCGGGCTACGACGCGAGCACGGCCAACGGGCTTGGCGTACCCAGGAATACTCCCGCTGAAATCGTCCACATACTCAACAAGGAAATTAACGCTGCCCTTGCCGATGCCAAGGTGAGGGCGCACCTCGCCGACCTGGGCGGCACGGTGCTTCCAGGCTCCCCAGCTGACTTCGGCAAGCTCCTCACCGAGGAAGTCGACAAGTGGAGCAAAGTGGTCAAGGCCTCTGGCGCCAAGCCCGAGTGACTTCGCCCGGCCGGCGGATGCCGCGCCGGCGAGGCGTGAGGATGCGCTTCGCTTATTGCGCCCTACGAGCCACGAGCTAGTCTCGCCCCATGAAACTTTTCCATCGAAGGCAATTTCTACGTCTGGCCGCGGGTGCCGCCGCGCTGCCGGCCGTGCCGCACATCGCGCGGGCGCAAGCCTATCCGTCGCGGCCTGTGCGTTTTGTCGTGGGCTTTGCGCCCGGTGGCGGCGGCGATCTCGCCACGCGGCTGATGGCGCAATGGCTCTCCGATCGGCTCGGGCAACAGTTTGTCGTCGAGAACAGGGTCGGCGCCTCCAGCAACCTCGCCACCGAACAGGTCGTGCGCGCGCCCGCCGACGGATACACGCTCATCCAGCTCAACGTCGCGAACGCCATCAACGCGACGCTCTACGCCAAGCTGACCTTCAACGTGTTGCGCGACCTCGCGCCGGTGGCGTCGTTCATGCGCGTGCCCAACGTGATGGAGGTCAGCCCGACGCTCCCGGTCAAGACGGTTCCCGAGTTCATCGCCTACGCGAAGGCCAATCCCGGACAGGTCATGTTCGCATCCTCGGGGGTCGGCACGACAATTCACATGTCGGGCGAATTGTTCAAGGCGATGGCCGGGATAGACATTCTGCACGTGCCCTATCGCGGGCTCGCGGCAGGCGGCTACGCCGACCTCATGACCGGCACGGTGCACGTGACCTTCGATAACCTGCCGCCCTCGATCGAGCTCATTCGCGCCGGCAAGCTGCGCGCGCTCGCGGTCACCTCCGCGACGCGCTCGCATGCCGTGCCGGAGCTTCCAACCGTGGCGGATTTCCTGCCAGGCTATGAGGCGAGCGCATGGTATGGCATCGCCGCGCCAGCCGGCACGCCCGCCGACATTGTCGAGAGGCTCAATCAGGAACTCAACGCCGCCTTTGCAGACCCTAAGATGAAGGCGCGGATTGCCGAGCTCGGCGGCACGCCCCTGCCCGGCTCGCCCGCCGACTTCGCAAAGCTCTTCGCTGACGAAACCGAAAAGTGGGCCAAGGTGGTCAAACTCTCGGGCGCGAAAGCGGACTAAGTTGGGATGCACGTAGGGCGCAATGCGCTTCGCTTATTGCGCCCTACCAGCTGGTCTCGCCCCATGAAACTTCCCCGTCGGCAATTTCTCGGTCTCGCCGCGGGCGCTGCCGCGCTGCAGGCGCCCTCGCGCCTCGCGCGGGCGCAAGCCTATCCGTCCCGGCCGGTGCGCCTCGTTGTCGGTTTTCCGGCCGGCGGCACGAACGACATCCACGCGCGCCTGATTGCCGAGTGGCTCTCCAAGCAATTCGGTCGCTCGTTCATCGTCGAGAACCGGCCGGGAGCCGGCGGCAATATCGGGCTCGAATCGGTCGTCCGGGCTGCGCCGGACGGTTACACACTGAGCGTTTGCGGATCGACCGAATTACGCAACGAGATACTCTACAACGATCTCAAGTTCAGCTTCATGCACGACACGGCGCCTGTCGCCAGCATAATGCTCGCAATGAACGTGCTCGTCGTGCATCCCGCATCTTCAGTGCACTCGGTGCCCGAACTGATCGCCGCGGCGAAAGCCAATCCCGACGCGATGACGGTGGCATCCGCGGGCGTCGGCTCTACATCACACGTGTTCTGGGAACTGTTCAGGAGCATGACGGGAGCACGCATGTTGCACGTGCCCTATCGAGGTGGAGCGCCGGCTCTTACCGACGTGCTTGGCCAACAGGTGCAGGTCTACTTCGCCACTCCCGCGGATGCGATGGATCACATCAAGGCGGGCCGATTGCGTGGGCTTGCGGTCACCGGCGCAACGCGCACACAGGCATTGCCGGATGTTCCGACCATCGGCGAATTTGTGCCTGGCTATGAAGCGATTGGCTGGTTAGGCGTTGTTGCCCCAAAGGATACGCCCGCCGCGATCATCGACATGCTCAACAAGGCGATCAATGCGGGCCTCGCTGACGCCAAAATCAAGCAGACCATTGTCGATTGGGGTGAAACCGTCTTTGCAACTTCGCCCGCCGAGTTCGGAAAATTCCTAGCGGATGAACACGAGAAATGGGGCAAGGTCATCCGAGCGGCGAATATCAAACTTTAACGCGTCCAAATCCACGCGGCTGCCTTGCCGACGCCCGATTTTTATGCAACTGCACGATTCAGTTCGAACGCGAGATCCCAGATGCTATGTCGCTTCTACTTCTGTTTTGCGATCATCCTATTAGCGTCCTTTTCCTTCCCGATGTCTCTCGCTTTTGCGCAACGCGAAGATATGTCGATCGGGGACCAACCAGGCTTGATTCCCAATCCTGCCGATGAAGAACTGCCGCTGCAGTTTCGGCGTCAGATCGTCCTTTACCGCTCCACCGAGGCTCCGGGCACGATCATTGTTCATACGGCCGAGAGGTTTCTCTACGTCGTGCAGCCGAACGGGCGTGCGCTCCGCTACGGCATCGGCGTCGGTCGCGAGGGTTTTCAATGGCAGGGCCTCCTGCGCATCACACGCAAGCAGGAATGGCCCGACTGGACTCCACCGCCGGAGATGATCGAGCGCCAGCCCTACCTGCCCCGCTTTATGGCCGGAGGACCTGGAAACCCCATGGGCGCGCGAGCGCTCTACCTCGGTGAGACCGTCTATCGTATCCACGGCACCAATCAGCCGAAGACCATCGGGAGTGCGGTTTCGTCGGGATGCTTCCGGCTGGTCAATGGCGACGTGATCGATCTCTACGATCGAATTCCAGTCGGCACCAAAGTTATCGTCCGGCAGAAGCCGGAACTGTGATCATGCCATGCAACCTTCAGCAGCGAGATAGGACATGCCGAGGCTCTTTGTGCTGAACTTTCGATCCGGCCTCTTGATTGGTTTTGCAGTTGCGATCGCAGTTGCAGCGGCCGCTATCGCCTACGAGCGATACGATACGCAAACGCTGAAAAGAACGCTTCGCCGGGACGCGGTGCTTTGCGGCGTCAACACCGGCCTGCCCGGCTTCTCGAGCGCCGACGAGAAGGGAAACTGGTCCGGCTTCGATGTCGATTTTTGTCGCGCCATCGCGGCTGCGATTTTTGATGATCCCACCAAGGTCAAATTCATCCCGCTCGATGCGAACGAGCGCTTCACGGAACTACAGAAGCGCAAGGTGGATGTGCTCTCGCGCAACACGACTTGGAATCTGTCGCGCGAAACGAATTACGCTTTGCATTTCGCCGCGGTCTCTTACTACGACGGTCAGGGATTCATGCTGCCAAAGTCGCGCGAGGTCGAGAGCGGCCTGGAGCTCGACGGCGCCAAGGTCTGCGTGCAGTCGAACACGACCACGGAGTTGAACCTCGCCGACTATTTCCGCGCCAACAATATCAAGTATCAGGAAATGAAATTCGCGAAGATGGATGACGTCTTCAAGGCTTACGACGGCCGGCAATGCGATGTTTTGACAAGCGACGTCTCCCGGCTTTACGCCCTGCGGCTTAAGCTTTCGCGGCCGAGCGATCACGTCATTTTGCCGGATGTCATTTCGAAGGAACCGCTCGCACCGGTCGTGCGGCAAAAGGATGATGACTGGTTTTTGATCGTGAAATGGACGTTCCACGCGATGGTCAACGCCGAAGAGCTTGGAATTACGTCTCGGAACATCGATGAGGCGCTCAAATCCAAGAAACCGGATGTCATGCGGTTTGTCGGCACCGAGGGCGCCTATGGCGAGGAACTCGGCCTTACCAGGGATTGGGCCGTGCGCATCATTCGCCACGTTGGCAACTATGGCGAAGTCTATGAGCGCAATGTCGGCGCCGACTCGGAGCTCGGCATACCGCGCGGCCTGAATGAATTATGGAATGCGGGCGGCATTCTGTATGCCCCACCGATCCGTTAGTGGCGTCCTTTCACTGCCTGCGGTCAGATGGCGGCGACCGTCCCAGGTTGGCCTCGTAAATGTCCGAGATCCAGCAGCCTCTAAAGGAAATCGTGGTTAAACTGACGCGCAGGCG
>DATNNX010000066.1:0-16058 GCA_035601615.1 Xanthobacteraceae bacterium | reverse complement strand
GAAACCGTCGAACAGAACGCCGAAGGCGGAGGCAATCATGCCGCGGCCCGAACGATGGTCAGCATGATCGGGCAGCCTAGTTTTTCATCGTGGCCTTGAACGGATCCTTCACGTTCTCGACCTTATCGAACTCGACGTTGACGATCTGCCCGCCGATCTTCTCCACCCGCCGAATATAGACCGTCTGGATGACATCGCGAGTCTCCGGATCGATCGCCATCGGGCCGCGCGGGCTCTCCCATTGCATGCCCTTGGCGGCCTCGACCAAGCTCTCGCCGTCGGCCTTCCCGCCGGTCTTCTTGAGCGCCTCAAAGATGACGTGCATGCCATCAAACGCGCCGGCGGAGAACATGTCAGGATTGCGTCCGAAGCTTTCTTTGTAGGTCTTCACGAAAGCCGTGTTCGTTGAAGACTGATGATTGTAGTCGTAATGGAAAGCTGTGATGATGCCGAGCCCGGCCTCGCCCATGTTTTTCAGGGCGTCTTCCGACGTCAATTCACCCTGCCCGAGAATTTTCGTCTTCTTGGGATCGATGCCGCGCTCGGCGAGCGCTTTACCGATGGCCGCTGGCTGCGGCCCGCCGGGTGTCCAAATGTAGATTGCGTCCGCGTTGGCGTCCTTGGCGCGCTGCACGAAGGCGGAGAAATCCTGGTTCGCCACCGGATAGCGCGCCGCGCCGATGATCTCTCCGCCGGCATCCCTGAATCCTTTGTGAAACGCGGCCTCGCCGTCATGCCCCGGGCCGAAATCCGAAACCATCGTATAGACCTTGCGGATCCCGTTTCTATAGGCCCAGGTGCCAAACGTCTGGTTCAACTGCGGCACCGTGAATGACGTTCGCACCATGTAGGGCGATTTCGTCGTGATGATTGCAGTGGCCGCATTCATATTCACCATGAACTTCTTCGCCTGCGCGGACACGTCGCCGGCTGCGAGCGCATTAGGGGTGAGCGCAAAGCCCGCCAGCATGTCCACGTTGTCGCGGACTATGAGTTCCTGCGCCAGCCGTTTGGCGATATCCGGCGCGATCCCGCCGGTATCCCTGCGGATGAGCTCAATCTTCTTGCCGGCAACCGTGTCGCCATACTGCTTCATGTAGAGCTTGATACCGTTATCCATTTGCGCCGACGGGTCGGCGAACTGTCCGGAATAAGCGAGGATCAGGCCGATTTTGATCGTCTGTTGGGCCTGCGCCGAGGTGACGGCGAGAACAGCGGCGACAGCGGTAACTGCAAGGAGCATGTTTCGCATCGCCGTCCTCTCGCCGTCTCTAGTCACAAACGCAGTGTGCTCCCTCTCCCCATTTGGGCAGAGGGTTGGGGTTACCGGCGCCGCTGAGAGATCCGCCCCCCTCGCCCATTCCTTCATGGCGCAAAAGAGAGTTGCCCTCTCCCCGTTGGGGAGAGCGCACAAGCGGGGATGGTGCGTCCGCGGCATGTGACGCAGGAGAATTAGCCGCCCCGCGCACGCGTTGGATCTTTGACGTTCTCGATTTTGTCGAACGGCACATTCACCAGCTCGCCGCCGACCTTCTCTACTCGCCTGATATAGATGGTCTGCACCACGTCGCGCGTATCGGGATCGATCGACATCGGTCCGCGCGGGCTCTCCCACTTCAATCCCTTGGCCGCCGCGATCAAAGCGTCGCCGTCGGTATTGCCGCCCGTCTTCTTCAGCGCCTCATAGATTGCATGCATACCGTCATAGCCGCCGATCGAGAAGAAATCAGGATTGCGTCCATGCATTTCGTTGAACACTTTGACGAACTCGACGTTCAGTGGAGCGTTGCTCTTGTAGTCGTAATGCCACGCCGAGATGAGACCCAACCCGGCATCGCCCATCGCCTTGAGCGCCTGCTCCGCGGTCGGCTCACCCGATCCCAGCACTTTGGTCTTGGTAAAATCGATACCGCGCTCGGCGAACGCCTTGCCCAGCGCGGCCGGCTGCGCCCCTCCGGGGATGAAAATGAAAATGCACTCCGGATTGATGTCCTTGGCGCGCTGCACGAAGGCAGAGAAGTCGGGGTTTGCGACAGGAAAGCGGACCGACCCGATGATGTCGCCCCCGGCCTCTTTGAACGCACGCTGGAATGCCGCCTCGGAATCGTGTCCGGGACCGTAATCGGTCACCATGGTGTAGCACTTCTTGAGGCCGCTCCTGGCCGCCCAGGTTCCGAATGTATCCATCACCTGCGGTAGCGTTACGGAAGTGCGGACCATGTAGGGCGACTTCGTGATGATGACCGAGGTCGCAGCATTCATGACCACCATGAATTTCTTCGCCTGGGCCGAGACGTCGGCGGCGGCGAGCGCATTCGGGGTGAGCAGGAAGCCGGCCAGGATATCGACGCCGTCGCGCACGACGAGTTCCTGCGCGAAGCGCTTGGCAACGTCGGGCGCGGGGCCACCGACGTCGCGCCGGATGATCTCGATCTTTTTGCCGGCGACGGTGTCGCCGTGCTGCTTCATGTAAGTCTTGACCCCGTTGTCGAGCTGCACGCCGGCGTCGGCGAATTGGCCTGAAAGAACATTGATCAGCCCGATCTTGACCGTGCCTTGCGCATAGGCGGACGAGGCGCTGATGAAAAGCGCCACAGCGCAGCTAACTCCCGTGCGGGTCCGATTCATCGTCATCCTCCCGGCGTGCTCGGTTCTGTTTTCTGCAAAAATTCTACTCACGAAAATTCTCGCGGTCGAGGATGTTCGGCGCGGCGACAGTGGGCGCCGCCTCACCACCGGCAGTGACGCTTTTCATTGCCGAGCATAGCGCGTCGGAAGGCATGTGAACGCGCTCATGAGCCCACCTCTTGGAGCAAAGTGCTTCTTTTCGATGGCTGCCCGGGTCGAGCGGGGGCAGGACAAGGAGGACGCGACGCGCTGGCATCAGAACGGACGAATTTGCACGGAACGTTTACTGCGCCATTCCGCGCGCATCTCGGACCCCCTCCCACGGTCAAAACTACCGCAATCGTACATGGTTAGCGGGGACGGGCCAGATTTGCCGAACCTCACATTTCCGCCGCATCCGCCGTGCTAAGCATGGAGGCGCGCAATTGATCGCGGCAGACACCATGCCCCCCGTTGCTGCCCTTGTCCTCCTTCTCCTGCTTTCGTGTTTCGGCGGCCAGGCTGCCCGCGCCGAGCCCTCAGCCGGCAATTCGCCGCGCATCGAGTGGGAGGTCAAAAACCGCTTCCGGTTGTTCCGCAACGAGGCCGACTTCCAGCGCCATGTTGACGCAGCGCACGGTGATGGCGTGCTTGCGGCCGAACGGCGGCTGGCGAAAGAGAGCGATGGCCGCGGCTGGGCGCGCGACGTCGTTGAGCGACTATGCGTCGATCGCGCCGGCCGGCTGTTGGAATTTTGCGAGCGGGACGGCGAGCGCGAGATCTACCTGGCGCCGCACGATCACCGCGTCGGCGTGACGCTGAGCGGAACCTTGCCAGCCAATGAGGGCTGCGTATGGAGCTTCGACGACGGCGACGGTCACCCGCGGCAAGTCAACGCCGCTTGCGACGAGGAAGTCAGGGCCCGTCTCGTGAGTAGCCGGCCGACTCTTGCGAGCGTCGATATCGTGTTGCCGGACGGCACCGCGCAGCGGCTCATCAGCGAGATCGGAGTGCGCGATGTGCTCATCGCCGGCATGGGCGATTCGATCGCGGCCGGCGAGGGCAATCCCGACCGGGCGGTGCAATTGTCGGATGAGGGCTTTTGCTTCAAGCGCTTCGGCGGCGGCGAATATTACCGGCCGGGACGAGCGGGCTTCAGGGGCAATAGATCCTGCACGGTGATGGCGAACGACGACACGCGCGCCGGCGAGTGGGCGCAGCAGAGCGCGCGCTGGCTGAGCGGCCCCTGTCACCGCTCGCTCTACAGCTATCAGATGCGCACCTCGCTCGCGCTTGCTGTCGAAAACCCGCATCTCGCCGTCACCTTCATTCCGCTCGGCTGCTCGGGCGCGACAATCAATGCGGGATTTCTTGGCAACCAGCGGGCGCGCGAGTGTCCCGGCATCGGCTTTGCCTGCTCGGGAACGGTTCGCTCCCAAATCTCCGAATTGACAGAGCTCCTGACGACGGCGCGCCGTCACCAGGCCAACCGCAGCCTCGATTTGGTGCTGCTGACCATCGGAGCCAATGACATTCTCTTCTCCGGCCTCATCGCCAATGTGATGATCGAACCGGGAACGGAACGCAGCCTTCTCAGCCGTGGCGGCATCATTGCTTCGGTCGAGGAGGCGCAGACGATCCTCGATCGCGAGCTGCCCGGAAACTTTGGCAAAGCGCGTACCGCGCTCAAACCGCTCGTGGGCGGAAATCTGTCACGCGTCGTTTACGTCACCTATGGCAATCCGGCCCTTGCCGGCCCCGAGACGCCCTGCCCCGGCGGACGCGACGGCTTTGACGTGCATCCGGCCTTCGCGGTCGATGGCGAGCGGCTGCGCCAAGCTGTGTCGTTCGTGTCGCAAAGATTTCTGCCAGGCATCAAGGCGCTCGCGCGCTGCGAAGACGGCAGGAACTGCCGAAATCCGTCGACCGAGCGCATGACGTTCGTGGACGCCCACCAGGCGGCATTTGCGTCGCATGGCGCGTGCGCACGCGCGGAGGACGATCCCGCGTTCGATCGGGAATGCTTTTCGGGCAAAGGCGAGACGTTCGAGAGCAGCTTGACGAAGAGTGCGACGGAGCCGATGGCCTGCGGCTATCCGGCGAGCGAATTTCGCCCCTACGCGTCGCGCGCGCGCTGGATCCGCACCGCAAACGACAGCTATTTCACCGCGATGACCTACCCCGAAGGGCTGCCGGCGGTGATGCAGCCAAGCGACCTGCACGATGCGATCTGGGGAATATTCGCCGCGGTCTATGGCGGCGCGGTTCACCCGACCGCGGAAGGCCACGCCGCCATGGCGGACGCAGCGCTGCCAGCCGCGCGCGAGGCCCTCGGGTTGCCGGCGCCCGCCGCGCTCGTGCGCAGCGAGCCGCTGCCGGCGCTGCCAAATCTCGTTGCTCCGCGGCCCCCGACCTCCGGGCGATAGACTCCGCTTTGAGCGTCGCGCTCGCTCACGTAGGCCGCATTGAGCGCAGCGAAGTGCGGGACAGCCTTGACTTGTTGCGGGGTCCCCGGATTTCGCTGCACTCAATCCGGGCTACTCCTCACGCCACACCGAGCTTCTTCTGCAGGCTGGTCGACGATGTCGTGTATTGGAAGACCAGGCGCTTGCCGGGATAGACATAGCGGTAGGCCTTCTGCGCCATCAAGGCACCTTCGTGGAAACCTGACAGGATGAGCTTGAGCTTGCCCGGATACCAATTGATGTCGCCGATCGCAAAAATCCCCGACACGCTCGATTCGAACGCCGCGGTGTCAACCAGAATGTACTCGCCGTCCTTCATCGCCATGCCCCAGTCCGCGACCGGGCCGAGCTTCATGGTCAATCCGAAGAACGGCAATAGCGCGTCGCAGGCGATTTCGAAGTTTGAGCCGTCGTTGCGTTTCACGATGGCCTTGCCGATGCATCCGCCCTCCCCCCCAAGCGCCGAGATCTGACCCAGCACGAAATCGATTTTGCCCTCACCGACGAGCTTCATCATCTTGTTGACGCTGTCGGGCGCGGCGCGGAACTCGCTGCGCCGGTGCACGAGCGTGAGGTGACTCGCAACCGGCGCGAGGTTCATCGTCCAATCGAGCGCGGAATCGCCGCCCCCCGCGATGACGATGCGCTTGCCGCGCAGCGCCTCGATCTGCCGTACGGCATAAAAAACCGAGGTGCCCTCATAGGCCTCGATGCCCGGGATCGGTGGCCGTTTGGGCTGGAACGAGCCCCCGCCCGCCGCGATCACGATGACTTTGACTTCGAACTCGCGGCCGCGGTCGGTTGTAACGCGGAACAGCGGATCCCCGATCGTCTCGATCCTCTCGACCATCTCCTGCAGATGAAAGGTCGCTCCGAATGGTTTGATCTGCGCCAGCAGTGCGTCGCATAGGCCTTGGCCGGTGACGTAAGGCAGGCCAGGGATGTCATAGATCGGTTTTTCCGGATAAAGCTCGGCGCATTGACCGCCGATCTTGTCGAGAATGTCGACCACGTGCGCTTTCATGTCGAGGAGGCCAAGCTCGAACACCGCGAACAGCCCGCACGGTCCGGCACCGATGATCAGCACGTCGGTCTTGATCGTCTCGCTCATGCGTTTACCACGCGCCTCGCTTGCGTTCGCGTCTGATATGGGATGATGCGCCGCGAATGTGTAGCCGCGGGCGCTTTCGCTAGGCTTGCCGCTCGGGCGTGCGCACCACGAGTCCCTCGAGCTCGGCGGTCACCTTGATCTGACAGGACAGGCGGGAATCCGGCTTCACGTCATAGCCGAAATCGAGCATGTCCTCCTCCATGGGCGACGGCTCGCCGACCATCGCACGCCACGCCTCGTCGACGTGCACGTGACAGGTGGCGCAGGCGCACGCCCCGCCGCACTCCGCCTCGATGCCGGGGATGCCGTTCTTGATCGCAGTCTCCATGACGGTCGAGCCGATCTCGCCCTCCACGGTCCGGGCGGTGCCTTCATGATCGATATAGGTGATCTTCGGCATGCGGTTGGCGGACAATTCGGGGCGATGGCGTCCTATAGAGCATGTTTCTTTGTGCTTGAAGCGATAATGGCGCCGTGCGCTCGGTGCATTCCCTCCCGCGCCTGGGGGGAGGAGCAGAGCGAGTTATTGCTCGTGCCGATTGGTACGGCCTATGCCCGCGCGCCGCCCGGCGCGGCTGGCTCGGAAGGCGGCTCGCCGCCAAGCACGCGATAGCCGGCCGGGGTGAGGCGGCAAACCAGCCAGCCCGGCTTGATAGGGTTGTGCACCCAGGGGGCCGCCCAGCCGTGGGCCACGCAGGACTCGATGGTCTTCGTCGATACTTCGCGGCCCTCCCGATCGAAAAGCGGCAGCTTTCCGCCGGGTTGCGTCAGTCCCCGCTCGAGATAGCGCCGCTGCGCCTCGCTCGGCCGTAGGCCAGCCGGGCTAGGGCCTGACAAACCCTCGCCAGGCGCGCAGACGCCGTGCTTGCCCTGCGGTGCTCGACCCATCGGCCGCCTGCCGTTAACGATGATTAAAGACGTCTTAACAAGCGGTTTCCTTCGGTATGCCAAGCCGATAGGATAGCCCAACGGCAGTGAAATGTCTGGGCGGCGCGCATTGGCGATCGCCCGAGGGGGTTGTGCAGGGATCTCAAGGCTAACGCGCTCGTGGCGCGGTCAGGGTCTCGCTCCTGCCGCTGCTCTAGTCCAGCGTAATACGAGGCGACGACGGACATGGCAAACACTCCAAAGAAGATCAAAGATCCGACAGAAGCTGCGCTTTCCGCGATCCAGGACGCGCTTTCGGCGCGCGACGCCGCAGCCGAAGCGCAAGCCGGCAGCCCACCGACCCCACCGGTGAGCGCGGCCGAGGAGCTGCAATGGCCCGGCACCTCCTCCATGCCCGACGCGGACGTGCACCAAGGTGACGAGCAGATCTTCTCGCGCCGTGCCGCCAATGACGACCGTGAATCGATCGGCAACATCCTGCGAGCGCTGCAGCGCCGCCCGGCAGGCACGTCCTATGTCACCGCGACGGTCTTCGCGGGCCTGTGGGTGCTCGCCGGGTTAGTACTCGGCTGGATGTATTTGCCCGAGATCCAGGCCGCGCTCGGCCCAACCGGCCTCGCCGCGCCGGTGCTCGCTATGCTCGCCATCGTTTTCTTCGTGCCGATCATCTTCTTTTATGTGCTCGCGCATATGGCTTGGCGCTCGCAGGAGCTGCGGCTCATCACCCAGTCCATGGCCGAGGTCGCGATGCGGCTCGCCGAGCCGGAGACGGTGGCGCGCGAGTCGATCGTCACGGTCGGGCAGGCGATTCGGCGGGAAGTGGCGGCCATGGGCGACGGCGTCGAGCGCGCGCTCGCGCGCGCCGCCGAGCTCGAGACGCTGGTGGCAAACGAGGTCTCCGCTCTCGAACACGCATACAGCGAGAACGAGGTGCGCATCCGCGGGCTGCTGCAGGATTTGGGCACTCAGCGCGACAGCCTGGTCGGGCAGGCCGGGCAGATCCGCGACGCCATCAACAGCGTCCATCTCGATCTGAGCCACGATATTTCGCAGATCAGCGAGCTCGTTTCCGAGCAGGTCAACGAAGCTTCGCGGCGGATCACACACACGCTTTCCGACAAGGCCGAGCATATCACGCGGGCGCTCGGAAACGCCGGCGACACGATGATCCAGACGCTCGGCGAGCGCGGCGGCGACCTGCTGGACCGGCTCGAAAATACCAGCCGCGAAACCTCGCAGGCCATTTCCGCCGCCAGCGACCGCCTGACCACGACCCTGAATTTCAAGACCGATCACATCGGCGACGAGTTTACGGAAATCACCGCCAATGTCGAACGCACGATGGCGGAACGGCTGGAGCGAGTGACCGAGAATTTCGCGCAAAAGTCCGCGGAGATTCTCGATCTGATGAGCAACCGTTCGCAAGAGCTCACCGATGCCGTCATCGAGACGGGCAACCAGCTTGCGGATACGATTTCCAGCCGCGTCGAGGAGGTCAATACCACGCTCAAGAACACCGGCGATTCCCTCGTGCTCGATCTGAGCCTGCGCGGCGGAGACGTGGTATCCAAGCTCGAGCAGACCGGGGCACGCATCACCGATACGATCGTGCAGCGCGGCAGCCGAGTCACCGACCAGTTCCGCGAGACCGCCGAGGCGCTCGCCGACGTCATTGCCAGTCGCGGCGATGCGGCGCGTGAAATGCTCGCGGCCCGCCTGCAAGCCTTCGAAGAGATGTTCAATCACGGAGGAAACGAGCTCGCCGATACGATCGCGCGGCGCGGCGACGCGGTACGCGAGATGCTCGCGGCGCGGCTGCAATCGTTCGAGGACATGTTCAACCACGGCGGCACCGAACTCGCCGAACGCATCGCCCGCGACGCCACCACGCTCGGCAATCTCATCACTCGGCATTTGGCCGAGTTCGACCGCACCGTGAAGACCTACGGCGGCGAAATGGTCGAACGTCTCGGCGAGCGCACGCAGGACATTTCCAGCGCGATGCGCGAGTACCTGGACAATTTCGACACACGCGTCACGGTCAAGTCGGCCGAGATCACGGCGAGCCTCGACCAGCAATTCAACCGTTTCCGCGATGCTCTCGACGGCCGTACCCAGACGCTCGGCGAGGCGCTCTCTGCGCGGGTGGCAGAGGTCGCCAAGCGCATGGCCGAAAGCGGCAAGGAAGTGATAGGCGCACTCGACAAACGCATTGGCGATGTCACCGGCCTCATCAACGCACGCGGGGCCCAGCTTGCCGAAACCATCGGCGCCAAGATCGAGGACGTGGACAGGACGCTGGGCATCAAGGCGACGGAAGTCGCCGACAATCTAGATACGCGTATCAGCCGGTTCGAGAACCTGCTGAGCGGCCGCGCCGAGGGCATGACCAGGGAAATCGAAGCGCGCAGCCAAGCAGCTGCCGATTTGCTCGTCGCGCGGACCGACGGCTTCAGCAAAGAGATTGAGAGCCGGAGCCAAGCAGCTGCCGACTTAATCGCTGCACGTACCGAAAGCTTCACCAAGGACCTCGACACTCGCAGCCAAGCGGCTGCGGAATTACTCAGCGCGCGCACTGAGAGCTTGACCAGGGAGATCGAGACCCGCAGCCAGTCGGCTGCCGAGCTGCTCGCCGCCCGTACCGAGCATCTGAGCAGCACGATGAGGGCAAATGCCGGCGATGCTGCGCAGGCGATCGACAAGTTGACTGCGACCGCGGTGGAGGCGATTGGCGCGCGTGCAGAGCAACTCAGCACAACTGTAAGGGCAGCCACCGAGGAGGCGGAGCGCTCGCTCAGTAATCTTTCGACCTCAGCCTCCAGTACCCTTAATGGACGGATCCGTGAGCTCGCCGAGGCGGTGAAGACCAACAGCACCGAGGCGGAGCGGTCGCTCACTCAGCTCGCGGCCAATACCACGAGCGCGATCCGTACGAGCGCGCACGACGCCGAGCGCATGATCAGCGGCATGTCGACCGGCGTCAGCAACGTTCTCAAACAGAACGCCAGCGAAGTCGAACGCACCCTGCTTTCGGTAAGCGCCGAGGTGGCACGCAACTTCGTCGGAAAGGCCGAAGAGATTTCGACCACGGTCGGCCAGCGTGCCGCCGAGATGACGCGAGTGGTCGACGAGAAGTCGAGTGGCCTTCTAGCCGCGCTCACCCGCAAGAGCGAGGAATTCGTGAGCGAGGTCGGCCGCGTGACGGATCAGGCGATCAAGGCGATCGAGGGCAAGGGCTTCAACTTCACCCAGACGATGACGGACAACAGCGAACAGATCGCGCGCCTGATCAGCCAGGCGAGCGAGACCGCGACCGGCGCAGTCAATCAGTCGCTCAAGGACCTGCAAACGAGCCATATCGCCGCCACCGAGACGACCAGCGAAGCGGTCAATCGCGCGATCAAGGAGTTGCGTGAAAGCGCGGAGATGGCAACCGAAAGCGCGTCCAAGACCATCAGCCGCACCCTCAAGGAGCTGCAGGACACAACCCACGGCGCGGTCGAGCAATCCAAGCAGACCGCGTCCGCCGCAGTTATCGAGATCCAAGAGACGCACAACATGCTGCGCTCCGATGCGACCGTCCTCTACGAGCGCCTGCGCGAGGCCAACATTCTCCTGCAGGAGGTCTTGAGCGGCGCTCACGAGAACATGAGCGGCATCGAGAGCACGCTGGTCGCGCGCGTAGCCGATTTCGTCGCGGCAATGAACGACGTCGCGCAGAAGGCCGGCACCGCCAACAGCGACGTGGAGCGCAACATCGCGAGCTTTAAGGAGATGTCGGCGAAGACGCTCGACGATCTCAGCCAGCTTGCCGGCCAGTTCGACGTGCACGCCCACTCGCTGGCCGACGCGGTGGCGTTGATCGACGGCAGCAACCGGCAGACCCAGGGTGCGCTCACCGAGCGCGGCGCAGCGCTGGAGCACCTGATGGCCGCCCTCGACAGCAAAGCCGCCGATCTCGAAGAGCGGCTCACCCGCTTTGCCGCCGTGCTCGATCAGTCGTTCGAAGGCGCGGGCGAACGGGCGCGCGGAATCGCTCGCCTCACCGCGGAATCGGCAACCAGCGGCGCCGAAGCGATCAGGGAGAATTTCGAGGCGATCCGCAGCGGCACCGAGGAGGAGCGGACGCGATTGAGCGAGGCCATGCACAGCATCTACGAGCAGGCGAGCGAGGAGTCGCATACGATGCTATCGCAGGCGGCGCAGCGCTTCGCCGAGGTGCTGGACGAGTTGAAGCAGATGAGCGCCGACATGCGGCGCGAGCTCGAAACGACGCGCGCGGAGTTGCGCAAGGGCATCCTCGAGCTGCCGCAGGAGACGGCGGATACGGCCTCGCACATGCGGCGCGTCATCGTCGATCAGATCGAGGCCTTGGCCGAGCTCAACCGGATCGTCGCCCGCCACAACCGGGAGCTCGACGTGGTCGAGCCCGGCGCGCTGCGGATGGAACCGCTCGAGGTTACCTCTCGTCGCGGCGGCGTTCGCGAGGAGCCGGTACGCAGCAACGGCAATCCACGCGGAGAGCCGGCCCGCGCCCGCTCCGACATTACCGGCATGGTTCCGCCGACGATGCCCCCGCGGCGTGCCGAGGCGCCTACGCTGAGTCCCGCCCAGGCGGCCGGCGGCGGGCGCGCTGGCTGGCTCTCGGAGCTGCTTACACGCGCCTCGCACGAGGCCGAAGCGCCCGTGCGCGAGACGCCCGCCCCGCGTACAAATCCCCCGGAGCGTCCCGAGCGCCACAGCATGGAATCGCTCGACTCGCTCGCCGTGGACATCGCCCGAATGATCGACCATGACGCCGCCGCCGAGCTGTGGGACCGCTACAAACGCGGCGAACACAACGTGTTCACGCGCAAGCTTTACACGATGCAGGGGCAAAAGGCGTTCGAGGAGATCCGCAAGCGCTATCGCGGCGACGGCGAATTCAAACGCGCCGTCGATCGCTATGTCGGCGAATTCGAGCGGCTGCTCGAGGAGGTCTCGCGCGAGGACCGCGGGCAGACGCTGGCGCGAACCTACCTCACCTCGGAAACCGGCAAGGTCTATACCATGCTCGCCCACGCCGCTGGCCGGTTCGACTGATCGTAGCGAACGAGGTCAAGACGGCGGGCGCGCGATGAGCGCGCCCGCTTTGTTTCGCCGCAGGTTAGGACGGACGACGGCGCGGGCGTTCCACTCCTTTGCGTCTTCATTGCCATGGATTCACTGCGCGCTGGCGCGACCGCGCATGCTATTCCAGTCTTCACCAGAAACTGCGTTCAGATAGGAGGAGGCCATGCATAAGGTAGTGTTGGTGGGATTTTTGGCGCTGCTCTCAAGCAGCGCGTATTCTCAAGAGATTACGACGGGCAATACGGTCCGCGTTCTGGCAGACGGCGGATCGGGCGGACAAAATGCGACGATCTGGAAGGCGGACTGTCAGCAGGGAATGGTGCTAACGGGCATTGAAATTGCGGTCGGCGGGACGTGCCATAACCAATGTGATCGGGACGGCAGGCCCTTGGCCACGTTCGTCATCCATTGCTCTCAGATTCAGGCGGGAAAATAAATCCTGCTAGTGCACGCACCTCGTCGTGACTGATTACTTCAAGAACAGCTCGGTCCATACCTGTTGCCATTTCGGCGCCTCGTCGAGCCATTTGACCGGATCGACCATGACGTGCTGGTACTGATCGAGGAGAGTCTTCTGGGTCCGGCTGGACGGAATACGGCCCATGTCGGCGAGCAGCTTCTGTCCCTCCGGCGAGAGCATGAAGTCGGCGAACAGGAGCGCGGCGTGGGGATGCGCCGCGTTCTTCGCCAATGCGATCGCCTGGGGGCGACCGACCAGCGGCTCGACCGCGGCCCAATCGATCGGTCCTCCCTTCGCCTTGATGGAGTCGGCGTTGCCGCTGTAGGTCGTCAGGCATACCGGCAATTCGCCCGCGGCCACGAGCTGGGCCACCAGGATGTGTCCCTTGCGCATCTCGGGCTTGAGCGCCGCAAGCTTGCGGAAGAATTCTAGTCCGCGCTCCTCGCCCATGAAATTAACGACGCCGTACATCCAGTCGCTGTCGGTCGCCTCGAGTGCAAGGCGGCCGTTCCAACGCGGATTAGCGAAGCCCTCGAGCGCGGCAGGCAGCTCCTCGCGTCTGACCTTGCCCGTGTTGTAGCCCACGACCCAGAGATTCGCGCGGTCGGCAAACCAGCGCCGGTGCGGCGGGATCGCCCAGGGCGGCAGATCGGCGAGATAGGGGCTCTGGAACGGCGCGACCGTCGCCTCGCGTGCGAGCGCCTCGACCTCGGGCGCGTTGGTCTCGACCGCATCCATGCCACGCCGGCCGCCGCGCGACTCGGTGAGCGCGCGCTGCACCACGTTCTCGCTGAGCGCGCGCCAGACCTGCACCTTGACGCCGTACTTGCTCTCGAAGGCGCGCGCGAGCGGGGTCGATTCCGTCGTCGCTATCGAGGTGTAGAGCGTGAGCGTGCCCTCCTCGCGCGCCTTGGCGATCAGGCGCTCTCCGCGATCGGCGCCCGCGTACGTGTAGATCGCGGGGGTGTCCTCGGTCTGCGCGCGCGCGCGCATCGGGCCAAGAGCCACGATCGTGCAACATGCGAGAAGGGCAAAGACCGTGCGCTGTGGCCCGCGGCGCCCCTTGCCCGTCACGCCCGAGCTCGTTTGTGGCTGCTGCTCCATGGCCGTTTGCTTGTAGCGCACGTTCGCACCGACTGGAATCAGCGTGAGCGGCGGTCGTGGGGGCCTCCGCTCGAGCAATGTGATTACGTATGATGCACCACGATGAACCCTCTCGCCTTGTCCGTGCGCGTGGAACGCTGGCCCATTGCCGGCACCTTTTCCATCAGCCGCGGCGCCAAGACCGAAGCCGTGGTCGTGGTCGCGGAACTCTCCGACGGCACCCATCGCGGGCGCGGCGAATGCGTACCCTACGCGCGTTACGGCGAGGCCGTCGAGGGCGTGGCGGCGGCGATCGAGGCAATGCGCGCGGAGATCGGCTGCGGGCTTGACCGCGAGCGGCTGCAGTCTGTCATGGGGCCGGGCGCGGCGCGCAACGCGCTCGACTGCGCGTTCTGGGATCTGGCAGCCAAGCGCGCCCGACGGCCCGTCCACGAGTTGCTCGGCATGCCGGCACCCAAGGCGGTCACTACCGCCTACACGATCTCGCTCGGCACGCCGGACGCCATGGCGCGCGCCGCCGCCGGGGCGGGCGAGCGGGCGCTGCTCAAGGTCAAGCTCGGCGCGCCCGGCGATCCCGCGCGGATTGCCGCGGTGCGGCACGCCGCGCCGCGGGCCGAGTTGATCGTCGATGCCAACGAGGGCTGGACGGAGAGCGGTCTTGCCGCAAACCTCGCCGCTTGCGCCGAGGCCGCCGTGACGCTCATCGAGCAGCCGCTGCCCGCGGAGCATGACGACGCGCTCGCGCGCATCGCGCACCCGCTCCCCATCTGCGCGGACGAGAGCGCGCACGCGAGCGCGTCGCTCTCCGCGGTTGTCGGAAAATACGACGCCGTCAACATCAAGCTCGACAAGACCGGCGGCTTGACCGAGGCGCTCGCCATGGCGCGAGAAGCCGAGCGCCTCGGATTGACGCTCATGGTCGGCTGCATGGTCGCGACCTCGCTCGCCATGGCACCAGCCATGCTGCTTGCGCAGCGCGCGCGCGTGGTCGATCTCGACGGTCCGCTCCTGCTCGCGCGCGACCGGCTGGATGGGCTTCGTTACGAGCATAGCCGCGTCCATCCGGCGGCGCCGGCGCTGTGGGGGTGAAATAAACACACGGACCAGGCGGGTAACCATGTAAGGCAACCTGGATCGCGTGTGTCCGGGCGGTTCACATTTAGCCCACATTTGGTTTAAAAGATCGAAGCGAGGGCGGCGCCGACTTGGCGGGGCAGGCGCCGGGAGCACGGAGAGGATAAGCATGAAAATTGCTGTTCTGGCCGGCGCCGTTGCGGCGGCGCTGACGCTGTCGACTGCGCATGCGACGATACGCATCAGGGCGGATTCCGGGGGGCAAATCGGACCTTATCTCGAGAACCTCGTGGCTTTGCGGGGTTCAGGCGAGCGGGTGATTATCGATGGGCCGTGCCTGTCGGCGTGCACCATGCTGCTCGGCGTCATCCCGCGCGAGCGCATCTGCGTCACGCCGCGCGCGCGGCTCGGCTTCCACGCGGCATGGCATCCCGGCGGCAACGGTCAAGCGGTGACGAGCCGCGAGGCGACGCGGCTCTTGATGGACATCTATCCCGAGGAGGTCCGCAGTTGGATCGCGCGGCGCGGCGGCCTCTCTCCGCGCATGATGTATCTGAGCGGCCGTGAGCTCACCGCAATGTACAATACGTGCGAGTGAGGTCCGCTTCTGGCGACAGCGAGCTGCGGAGCTATGTGCCGCCCGTAAGCCTGCGGGCGGTCACAGCAAACATGCCGCCGGCAGTAGTGACGAGTGCCATGGCGGCATAAGCGAAGCTCCCCCAGCGCGCATAGAGCACGCCGGAGACCCCCATCGCCGCAGCCATGGCGAGACCAAGCGCCACAGCGAGGTAGCCTTGAGTCGTCGTGCCGGCTTCGGCCGGTGCGGTGCGCGCGATAAAGCTCAGCGCACCGAGGTGCGTCGCACCGAACGACAGCCCATGCAGACACTGCAAGGGAGCAAGCAGCGCGGCCGGCGGATCGAACGCCATGGCGCCCCAGCGAACGCCCGCGCCCGCGGCGCCGAATAGGATGAGCGTCGTCGGCGCGACCGGCAGGCGCCCGGACATCGCGAACAGCACGATCTCCGCGATCACGCCGAGCGCCCAGAGCGCTCCGATCGTACCGCCGTCGAGCCCCGCCGCCGCCCAGTCGAGCGTGGAAAACCCGTAATAAACCGCGTGACTCGCCTGGATCAGACTTGCCGCGGCCATCGCGGCGAGCAATGCGGGATCGCGCAACAGGTCCCGCGCGGATCGCAAGGGCTTCGCCGTGCTGGCACCGCGCGGGGCGAGCGGCG
>DATNNX010000065.1:0-19393 GCA_035601615.1 Xanthobacteraceae bacterium | reverse complement strand
ATAGAGCGCGGCGCCACCAATCTCCTCCAGCGTCACGCCTCGCCGCAATGGCGAGTGACGTTGTTGGAATGCAAACATCTGCCGCGCGTCGGTAATGCCGGCACCAGCGAGCGTGCGAATCGGCCCAGCCGAGATGGCGTTAACGCGGATGGCTGCAGGGCCGAGATCGACCGCGAGGTAGCGCACCGACGCCTCCAGTGCCGCCTTCGCAACTCCCATGACGTTATAGTTCGGCATCGCCCGCTGACCGCCATTGTAGGTGAGCGTGAGCATCGAGCCGCCGGCCGGCATCAGTGCCGCCGCGCGCCTCGCCACCTCCGTGAAGGAGAAGCAGGAGATGATCATGGTACGCACGAAGTTCTCGCGCGTGGTATCGGCATAGCGGCCCCTGAGCTCGTTCTTGGCGGAGAAGGCGATGGCGTGCACGACAAAATCGAGCGACCCCCATTTCTCGGCAATGGCGGCAAAGACCGCGTCGAGCGAGTCGACCTGCTCGACGTCGCAGGGCAGCAGGAGGGAGGCTCCCACGGATTCCGCGAGCGGTTTGACGCGTCGGCCGAGCGCCTCGCCCTGATAGCTAAAGGCGAGTGCCGCCCCATGAGCAGCCAGCGTCCTCGCAATTCCCCACGCAATAGAGTGATCGTTGGCGACCCCCATGATCAGCCCACGCTTGCCCTGCATCAATTGAGTCATAGTGCTCGAATTTGCCGCTCTGCTTCCCGCCTCTCGCGCGGGCACGAATTGACCGTCATGGCTCCCTCAGACATCGAGGCGCTTGAGCACAACCGAGGCGTTGGTGCCACCGAATCCGAACGAGTTCGACAGCACGCAGCCGAGCTTCACGTCATCACGCCGCTCGCGCACAATAGGGACGTCTGCGAAAGCCGGGTCGAGATTATCGATATTGGCGCTTTCACAGATGAAGCCGTTGTTCATCATCAGCAGGGAATAGATCGCCTCCTGTGCGCCAGCCGCCCCAAGCGAATGGCCGGTGAGTGATTTCGTTGCCGAAATCGGCGGGCAGCGGTCGCCGAAGACTTCGCGGATCGCCTCGATCTCCTTGACGTCTCCAATCGGGGTCGAGGTCGCATGCGGATTGATGTAGTCGACCGGCGCATTGACACCGTCGAGCGCCATCCGCATGCAGCGCACAGCGCCCTCGCCCGAAGGCGCCACCATGTCGAAGCCATCGGAGGTGGCGCCGTAGCCGGCGACCTCACCGTAAATGCGCCCGCCGCGCGCTTTGGCGTGTTCGAGTTCCTCCAGCACCAGCACGCCTGCCCCGCCCGCGATGACGAAACCATCGCGATCGACATCGTAGGCGCGCGACGCCTTCTCCGGGATCTGATTGAAGCTCGAGGACATCGCCCCCATGGCGTCGAACAGCACTGAAAGCGTCCAGTCGAGTTCCTCGCAGCCCCCGGCAAAGATCACGTCTTGCTTGCCCGACTGGATCACTTCCGCCGCGTTGCCGATGCAATGGTTCGAGGTCGCACAGGCTGACGAGATCGAATAACTCACCCCCTTGATCTTGAACCAGGTGGCGAGCGTAGCCGATGCGGTGGAGGACATCGCTTTGGGTACGGCGAAGGGGCCGACCCGCTTCGGGCTCTTGGTGCGAGCGGTGTCGGCGGCCTCGACGATCGCTCGTGTTGATGGGCCACCTGAGCCCATGATGATACCGGTCCTCTCATTCGAGATTTCGTCCTCCTCGAGACCGGCATCGCGGATCGCCTGCTCCATGGCGACGTGGTTCCAAGCTGCGCCGCCGCCCAGGAAGCGCAAGGCACGACGATCGATGGTCTCTTCTGCGTTGAGGCTGGGCGCGCCGTGCACCTGGCAGCGAAAGCCGAGCTCGGCATATTTGTCGGCGCGGGAAATTCCCGATTTAGCCTCCCGCAAGCTTGCCAGCACTTCCTGGGTGTTGTTGCCGATGGACGAGACGATGCCCATCCCGGTGACGACGACCCGCCTCATGAATGCCTCGTCCGCATCGTGATTCGCGCAGGAGCGCTGCTGGCGCCGTCAGCCCCCGCTCGGCTGCATTAATTCATCGCGGAACAGGCCGACCTTGAGGTCCATGGCACGATAGATGATTGAGCCGTCTGCCGACAGCCAACCGTCGGCAATGCCAAGCACGAGCTTGCTGCGCATGACCCGCTTGACGTCGATGCCGTAGACGACCTTCTTGACGGTGGGCAGCACCTGGCCGGAAAATTTGAGTTCGCCGAGACCGAGCGCGCGTCCTCTGCCGGGCGCTCCAAGCCAGCCCAAGAAAAATCCGAGCAGTTGCCACAGCGCATCAAGGCCTAGACAGCCGGGCATGACCGGATCGCCTTTGAAGTGACAGGGGAAGAACCACAGGTCCGGTTTGAGATCGAGCACGGCGCGAACCAGTCCCTTGCCATACTCTCCGCCGGCTTCCGCGATCTCGGAGATGCGGTCGAACATGAGCATGGGGGGCAGCGGGAGCTGGGCATTGCCTGCGCCAAACAACTCCCCGCGCGCGCAAGCCAATAGCTCATCGTATCCGAAGCTGCTGCGCCGGTCCGCCATCCGCGTCCTGTCCGTGACCGCCTGGTAAATACCCAAAGCGTGGAACTCCTAACATAGGCTTCTCAGGGGGCAAAGGTAGCCGAGAACGGCCCAATGCCGCCACATGGGAATTGCCCTGGGAACATTGCGAAGGAGTTGCACGTTCGGCCATATATGTTACAAATGCAACAATCGTCGCATGCGCATAAAGGTTCAAGCTGTGCCCAGTATTCCATCGCGCACCATTATCTTCGCCGAAGGTCTCGAAGGCGCCGAAAGTCCGGCAACGATGCCCCCACGCTCGGCTCTGACCGGCTGCCCTTGGCGAGATGTGAAATCCATGCTCCGCGACGTCGGCTTGCGTCCGACCCGCCAGCGCATGGCGCTCGGCTGGATCCTATTCGGCAAAGGCGACCGCCATGTCACCGCCGAAATGCTCTATGAGGAGGCGACCAAAGCCAAGGTGCCGGTGTCGCTTGCCACCGTCTACAATACCTTGCACCAGTTCACGGACGTGGGGCTCTTGCGGCAAGTGGCTGTCGACGGCTCAAAAACCTATTTCGACACTAATGTGTCGCAGCACCACCATTTCTTCATCGAGGGTGAGAACGATCTGCTCGACATCCCCGATGCCGACGTGCTCGTCGGCAGGACTCCGATCCCGCCAGAGGGTTACGAGGTTGCGCGCATCGATGTTGTGGTCCGGCTGCGCCGAAAGGCGCGCTGACCGGCGCTCGTTATCGTTCGGCCGGGCGCCGTTTCCAAGCCGTTTGCTTTCGGCCTATTCGACCTTCTCGTTCGGATAGACGCCCCAGAGTTGCTCCTGAATAACCCAGCCGTCGAAGCCCGATCCGGCAATACGACACCAGCTGCCCGTGCAACGCTTGACAGCCGCGAGCACACCAGACTGCAATCGGGCGATCACAGCGGCGTCGCCGTCGCCCTTGTCGTAAAGGGGCACGAGTTCTTTCTTGTCCTTGGGGGTGACGACCGCTGTGCGCCGCCCTGACAAAAGCGAGTGGTATACCCATCCCTCCGATCCTTCCCAATCGCGAATGCGCCGCCAATTGTCCGATTCCGCGGTGATCTCCACCGGCAAGCCAGCGCGCGTATAGACAAACGTCACCTCGTGATCGCGCGTCGGGCCGCCGCGCACATTGACGCGATCGGGCTTGAGGCTCACGAAGCGCGGCATCGGCAGCCCGCTCTTGGGGCCAATGACCTCCGCCGCGGTACAAACGGTCGCGACACGCAATCCGGCTATCAGCACCAGAGCCGCCAGCCACGCCTGCCACACGATCCGCCAATTGCGCGTCCGATTCATCGCCACGCCATGGAAACAAATGAAATTGCGATCGGCGCGCGAGCGGCCGCGATCGCTCCCGGGCCTTTGTCTTCACACGTCCATCTGTTAGAGAGGGATGCTCCCACCTCGAAAAGGACAGTGTCGAGCACGGCGGTTAAAGAGACCTGAACGGAGCGAACCCCTTGGCTCATGGGGGAAGTGACGAAGGTCGGACATCATGGCGCAACGCAAAAAACCGCTGGTCGTCGTCACGCGCAAGCTTCCGGACAGCATCGAGACGCGCATGCGCGAACTCTTCGACACTCAGCTCAACCTCGATGATAAGCCCATGACGGCAGCACAGCTCGCCGACACCGTAAAGAGCGCCGACGTGCTGGTGCCCACGGTGACCGACCGCATCGATGCGTCGGTGCTGAGCAAGGCCGGAGACAAGCTCAAGCTGATCGCCAACTATGGCAACGGCGTCGACCACATTGATGTCGCCACCGCGCTCAGCCGCGGCATCACCGTGACCAACACGCCGGGCGTTCTCACCGAGGATACCGCCGACATGACGATGGCGCTCATCCTCGCCGTGCCGCGCCGGCTGGCCGAGGGCGCCGCCGTGCTGAGCGAGGACAAACCGTGGCCGGGCTGGTCGCCGACTTGGATGCTCGGGCACCGCATCTGGGGCAAGCGTTTGGGCATCATTGGGATGGGCCGCATCGGGCAAGCGGTGGCGCGCCGCGCCCGCGCCTTCGGGCTGCAAATCCATTACCACAATCGGCGTCGCGTTCCGGCCAAGATCGAGGAGGAGCTCACCGCTACTTATTGGGAGAGTCTCGACCAGATGCTCGCCCGCATGGACATCATCTCCGTCAATTGTCCGCACACGCCGGCGACGTTTCATCTGCTGTCGGCCCGAAGGCTCAAGCTCATCCGCCCCCAGGCTTACATCGTCAACACCGCGCGCGGCGAGGTGATCGACGAGAACGCGTTGGTGCGCCTAATTGCCTCGGGCGAGATCGCCGGCGCTGGGCTGGACGTCTTCGAGCACGAGCCTGCGGTCAATCCGAAGCTGGTCAAGCTCGCACGCATCGGCAAGGTCGTGCTGCTGCCGCATATGGGCTCAGCCACACTCGAAGGTCGGATCGACATGGGCGAGAAGGTAATCGTCAACATCAGGACCTTCCTGGATGGGCACCGCCCCCCCGATCGCGTGCTGCCATCGATGCTGTGAGGACGAGCTCGCTGATCCTTGCTGCGGGACAGCGCGGTTTGCGCTATCGTGACGCAAACGCAATCTTAGGGAGAGCCGCCGATGCGCGCTGCCTTCACGGCTGCCGTGGCCATTGTCGCCGTAACCGCGTCGGCTTTTGCCGCGGCACTTACGCCGAACGAAATCCAGACGACCTTCTTTACCGGTCAACCGTTCACCGCCTCGGCGCCGAATATCAAATACAAGATGATATTCAGCGCCGACGGCAAGATGACGCGCGAGCCGATCGGTGCCGGAGGTTCGAAAAGCGAAGGCACTTGGAAGCTCACGAAGGAAGGCTTCTGCAGTACCTGGAAAGGGTCCAAGGCGAATTGCTATCGCATCCTTACAGCCGGCGACAACAAGTGGTCGGTGACGAAAGGAACCACCGTGGTGGCGACCTGGACCAAGTGAGCGCGTGAGGAGCCAACCGTCCAGGACCACGCCCTGCGCATTCGCGAGGTCCGCCTGTCTCCTACTCCCGCTCGCGCGAGCCGTCTGATTTGCTTGCCGTCCAAGGCTCAGGCGTGAAGCGACAGATCCTTGATCTTGGGGTGCTCGCCCGAGAGTGGGTTGGATGGATCCCACCCGTAGTGGAGCGTCTCGAAACGCATGGCACGGGCGTCGAACATGAGGAGCCTTCCAACGAGCCCCTCGCCGAAGCCAACGATTTCTCGGATTACTTCGAGCGCCGTCAGCGAGCCCAGCACGCCCGTAAGGGCGCCGAGGATGCCGGCCTCCGCGCAAGCGGGAACGGTGCCCGGCGGCGGCGGCTCGGGGAAAAGACAGCGGTAAGTCGGATTGGGCGTTCCGTCCGCCTTGCGCTCGTGGGCACGAATGGTGGTGAGCGTGCCGTCGAACACGCCGACGGCGGCGGTGACAAGCGGCTTCTTCGCAAAAAAACAGGCATCCGACACCAAGTAGCGCGTGGCGAAATTGTCTGATCCGTCGGCAACGATGTCATAGCCGCCGATCAGCGCGAGCGCGTTAGCCGCAACCAGGCGCGCCCCGTGCATCTCGACCTTCACGTGCGGGTTGAGACGGTGGATCGCGGCCGCCGCGCTCTCCACCTTGGGCTCGCCGATCTCGGGCGTACCATGGATCACCTGCCGCTGCAGATTCGAGAGCGCGACCGCGTCATCGTCGATGACACCGAGCGCACCGACTCCCGCGGCGGCCAGATAGAGCAGCGCCGGCGCGCCTAATCCGCCAGCGCCAACGACCAGCGCACGGGCGCGTTTGAGCGCAGCCTGACCCGGCCCGCCGATCTCGTGCAGCACGATGTGGCGGGCATAGCGTTCAAGTTCCTCCGGGCTGAGCATCGATCTCTCCTCGACGATCTGCCAGCACCATTATTCGTTCGTAAACCGCGGCGGGCGCTTCTCGATGAAGGCGGTCATGCCCTCTTTGCGGTCCTTGGTCGCGAACAGGGCATGGAATGTCCGCCTCTCGAAACGCACGCCTTCGGCCAGCGAGGTCTCGAAACTGCGGTTGACCGCCTCCTTCGCCGCGATGAGCGATGGCTCTGAAAGCGCCGCGATTGTCTCGGCGACTTTGGTCGCCTCCTCCATCAGGCTTGCGGCCGGCACCACGCGTGAGACCAGACCGGAGCGCTCGGCCTCGGCCGCATCCATCATGCGTCCAGTCAAGATCATATCCATCGCTTTCGCTTTGCCCACGGCGTGGGTCAAGCGCTGCGTCCCGCCGATTCCTGGGATGATGCCGAGCTTGATCTCCGGCTGACCGAATTTGGCGTTGTCGGCGGCGATGATGAAATCGCACAGCATGGCAAGCTCGCAGCCGCCACCGAGGGCGAATCCCGCAACCGCGGCGATCAGCGGCTTGCGCACGCGCGTAAGCCGCTCGTAGTCACCCGCATAGTCGGCGCGGGACATGTCGATGTACGACTTATCTGCCATCTCCCTGATATCGGCGCCGGCCGCAAACGCTTTGTCGGAACCGGTGAGCAGGATGCAGCCGACATCGGCATCGGCGTCGAACGCCTCGACCGCGCCGAGGAGTTCGTTCTTTAGCGTAGCGTTGAGCGCATTCAGTGCCTGCGGCCTGTTAAGACGAACGATGCCGACGCGGCCGCGTCGTTCGACAATGATGGTTTCGGTGCTCATGACTGTCCTTGGCTTCGGGGCCCTCGCGCCATGCTGTCATGGCGGCTCGTGCGCGGAAAGTGCAGGGTGCCTCGCATGCCTCCAGTTTGCTAGCGCTGACACAGCGGGCAATAAAATGTCGATCTGCCGCCTTGCACCATGCGCCTGATCGTGCCGGCGCAGCCTGGGGTCGGGCAAGACTTGCCGGCGCGATCATAGACGCGGAAATTGTGCTGAAAATCGCCGAGCTCACCATCGGTGCGGCGGTGATCGCGCAACGAGGAACCGCCTGCGGCGATCGCCTCGGCGAGCACGGCCTTGATGGCATCGACGAGCCGTTGTGCCCGCTCATTCGGGCTCCCGGTTCTGCTCGCAATCGTGGAGGCCCGTCGCTTGGGCGAGAGCCGGGCGCGGTGAAGGGCTTCGCATACGTAAATATTGCCGAGCCCGGCCACGACCCGCTGATCCGAGAGCGCCGCCTTAAGCGAAGTCCTTTTCCCTTTGCACGCGCGCGCGAGCAACCCCGCGTCGAACTCGTTGCCAAGGGGCTCGGGACCGAGCAAGCGCAGCAGCGGCTCCCGGTCAAGCTCGGCGCGGGCAACGAGCTTCATCATCCCGAAGCGGCGCGGATCATTGAAGGAAATACGCGCGCCAGACGACATATGGAACACCACGTGGTCGTGCGCGGCGTCTTTGGCGCGCCCGTGGTAGTAGCGCCCCGGCGTCGCTTTGCCGCGCCGGCATGCGACGCGAAAAGAGCCCGACATCCCGAGATGCATCACCAGCACCTCGCCCGAAGATAGATCGGCGAGCAGATATTTGGCGCGGCGGCCGAGCCCCTCGACCGTTTTGCCTTCGAGGCGAGCGGCGAAATCCTTCACCAGCGGCCAGCGCAGATCGCCGCGGTGCGCGATGACTTTGGTGAAGCGCGCTCCCTCCATAACCGGCTGGAGCCCCCGGCGCACAGTCTCGACCTCGGGCAGTTCGGGCATCGATACGTACCTTTGTCCTACAGGCAGCCGCAGGGTCGAGCCGCACTCAGCTCAAGCGAGCCTCGCTTGCGCTTTGTGGCGCCCGGTCGCGTGCTCGCCATGACGGCGAAAGCTCCCGTCCGACACATAGCGTCCTCTAGCCTCCCGCGCTATGGTCTTGCCAGCAAAGGACTATCGGCCATGCCACGGGCACGCGACCAAACCCATTTTGGCTTCCGCGAGGTGCCGCTTGAGCGCAAGCAGGCCATGGTCGACGACGTTTTTCACAGCGTCGCCGGCCGTTATGACCTGATGAATGACCTGATGTCGGGCGGGCTGCACCGCGCCTGGAAGGATGCGCTCGTCACGGCCGTCAATCCGCCGCGAGCGCAGACCGCCGCCGCGGGCGAGGGCAACGCGCCCACGCGGCCGTTTGCACTGCTCGATCTTGCCGGTGGGACGGGCGACATCTCCTTGCGGGTGCTCGAGGCGGCAAGCCGCGGCACGCGTGCGACTGTCGTCGACATCAACGCCGACATGCTGGCGGTCGGGCGAGCGCGCGCCGCCGATCGCGGGCTCGATGATGCGATTGCGTTCGTCGAAAGCAACGCCGAGGCGCTGCCCTTTGCCGAGCGCAGCTACGATACGGTCACGATCGCCTTCGGCATCCGCAACGTGCCGCGCATCGAGGCCGCACTGCTCGAGGCTTATCGCGTGCTGCGCATCGGCGGCCGCTTCCTCTGCCTGGAATTCTCAACCGCCGATGTGCCGGGCCTCGATGCCATTTATGATTTTTATTCCTTCAATGTTATCCCAGTGCTCGGGCGCTTCGTCGCTGGCGACGCCGAGGCGTACCGCTATCTCGTCGAATCGATCCGCCGTTTCCCGCGTCCCAATGACTTTGCCGACATGATGCGGGCGGCCGGCTTTGCCCGCGTGTCGTTTCGGCGCATGAGTGGAGGCATCGTCGCGCTACATTCGGGCTGGCGCTTGTGATTGCCAGTCCGGCCCACCTCCTCCGTCTCGGCCATGCCGGTTTCGTCTTCGCGCGCGAGGGCGTATTTGCCGGGATGGATAAGACCCTGCTGCCGCCGCCGGCGCGCGCCGCGGTGCGGCTTGCGCGGCTGATCGAGCGGCCGGCGAGCGCGGTTGCGGCGAACCGCATCGCGGCCGCGCTGACCCGGCTCGGCCCCGCCTATGTCAAGCTCGGCCAGTTCCTGGCGACGCGGCCAGACGTTGTCGGGGTGGCTTTGGCGCGCGAACTCGAGACGCTGCAGGACAAGATGGCGCCGTTCGCCCAGGCGGACGCCGAACGCGCAGTCGAGACGGCGTTGGGAAAGCCGCTCGCCGACCTGTTCGCGTCGTTCGGGGCGCCAGTGGCGGCCGCCTCGATCGCGCAAGTGCACCGCGCTGCGGTCGCAACCGGTGGCGGTTCCCGCGCAGTCGCAGTGAAGGTGCTGCGGCCAGGGATCGAGCGGCGCTTCAAGGTCGATCTCGACGCCTTCACCTTCGCGGCGCGCAGCGCGGAGAAGATATCCGCGGAGGCGCGGCGGCTGCGCCTCGTCGAGGTGGTGGAGACGCTACGCCGCACGGTCGCGATCGAGATGGACCTGCGCTTCGAGGCGGCCGCGCTCTCGGAGATGGCGGAAAACACCAAGAACGACCCCGATTTCCGCGTGCCTGCAGTCGACTGGGACCGCACCGCGCGCGACGTGCTCACGCTCGAATGGATCGAGGCGACTCCGCTCTCCGACCGCTCCCGGCTCGAAGCCAAGGGCTTCGATCCCAAGCGCCTCGCCCGCGCGGTGATTCAAAGCTTCTTGCGGCATGCGCTGCGCGATGGCTTCTTCCACGCCGATATGCATCCCGGCAACCTGTTCGTCGACGATGCCGGCGAGCTGGTCGCGGTCGACTTCGGCATCATGGGCCGGCTCGCGCCGAAGGAACGGCGCTTCCTCGCCGAGATTCTGCTCGGCTTCATCAGCCGCAACTATCACCGCACCGCCGAGGTCCATTTCGAGGCCGGCTACGTGCCGCGGCAGCATTCGGTCGAAAGCTTCGCCCAGGCGATCCGCGCCATCGGCGAGCCGATCCACAACCGCACCGCGGAAGAGATCTCGATGGCAAAGCTGTTCGCGCTGCTGTTCGAGATCACCGGGCTGTTCGACATGCGCACCCGGCCGGAGCTTCTGCTGCTGCAAAAGACCATGGTCGTGGTCGAGGGCGTCGCGCGCTCGCTTGATCCCAAGCTTGACATGTGGACGGTGGCCGAGCCGGTGGTGCGCGAATGGATCGAGCGCAATCTCGGCCCCGTCGGTAGGATCGAAAACGCCGCGGAGGGCGCGATCGAGGTCGGCCGCGTCCTCGGGGATATGCCACAGCTGCTCTCGCGTGGCGCCGTCCTGGCGGAGCAACTCGACGCCATCACCCGCGAAGGTCTGGTGCTGGCGCCGCAGACCGTGGCCGAGATCGGCCGCGCCCAGGCGCGGCGCAACCGCTGGACCGCGGCTGCGTTGTGGGTGATCGCGCTATTCTTGGCATGGCTCATTTATCTGCTGACGCGGTGATCGCATTGATTGCACTGCAATCATCAGCTATGAAGCAGGGCGAGCATCCACGCCATGGCCAGCATCACCATCCGCCAACTTGACGAGACATTGAAGCGCCGGCTGCGGCTGCGCGCGGCGCGCAACGGCCGCTCGATGGAGGACGAGGCCCGCACCATTCTTCGCCACGCGGCTAGTCTCGACGAGGGGACAGAGCTCGAGGACACGCCCCAGACCCGCGCGCCGCACAGCACTCGCCGGCGCAGCGGCGCGACGGCGGATGCGCCGGCGCCTGCAGTAGAGCACGGGGACCCCGCACGCACGAAACGTATTCTGCTGATCATCGGCGGCGGCATTGCCGCCTATAAGGCGCTCGACCTCATCCGCCGACTGAAGGAGCGCTCGCTTGCCGTGCGCTGCATTCTTACCAAGGCGGCGCAGGAATTCATCACCCCGCTCTCGGCAACTGCGCTCTCGGGCGAGCGCGCGTTCACGCATTTGTTCGATCCGGAGAGCGAGTTTGACATCGGCCATATCGGGCTCGCGCGCGAGGCCGATCTCATCGTGCTGGCGCCCGCGACCGCCGACCTCATGGCCAAGCTGGCGGGCGGCCACGCCGACGACCTCGCTAGCGCCGTGCTGCTTGCGGCCGACCGACCCGTGCTCTTGGCGCCCGCCATGAACCCCCGCATGTGGGAGCATAGGGCGACGCGGCGCAATTTGGTGCAGCTCATCGCGGATGGTGTGGCGGTCGTCGGCCCCAACGCGGGCGAAATGGCGGAGGCGGGGGAGGCTGGCATCGGGCGCATGGCCGAGCCCCTCGAGATTGTGGCGGCGGTTCTGTCGCTGATTGCCGGTGGCCGCGGGGAGGGCATGCTTGAGGGCAAGCGCGTAGTCGTCACCTCCGGTCCCACCCATGAACCGATCGATCCGGTGCGCTACATCGCCAACCGCTCCTCGGGCAAACAAGGTCACGCCATCGCTGCGGCGGCCGCCGCGGCAGGCGCCGACGTGACGCTTGTCTCTGGGCCGGTCCACCTGCCGGACCCGCCGCGCGTCAAAGTCATCAAGGTCGCGAGCGCCCAGGAGATGCTGGCCGCAGTGATGAAGGCACTGCCGGCCGAGGTCGCGGTGTTCGCAGCCGCCGTGGCCGATTGGCGCCCGGCCAAGCCGCAGGTGAGTAAGATCAAGAAACGTATCGGCGCCGCCCCTACGCTCGCGCTCACCGAAAATCCCGACATCCTCGCGACGGTGGCGCATGACACGACGAGGCGCCCGCGCCTTGTCATCGGCTTTGCGGCCGAGACCGATCACATAATCGAGCACGCCAAAGCCAAGCTCGCCCGCAAGGGCTGCGACTGGATCCTCGCCAACGACGTTTCGGCCGAAAGCGGCGTCATGGGCGGCGACCGCAACACCGTGCATCTGGTGACGGCGCAAGGGGTTGAATCCTGGCCGCCGCAATCGAAAGAGGACGTGGCGCGTGCGCTTATCGCGCGCATTGCCGAAGCGCTCGCCGGAGCCAAGCGTTGAGAAAAATCAAACTGCGCGTCATGCGGCTTGCGCACGCCGCCGATCTGCCGCTGCCAGCCTACCAGAGCGCGGGTGCCGCCGGCCTCGACCTCATGGCCGCCGTGCCCGCTGGCGCACCCTTGATCATTGCGCCGGGCGGCCGCGCTGCCGTCCCGACCGGTCTTGCATTCGCGCTCCCTCCGGGGGTCGAGGGCCAGATCAGGCCGCGCTCCGGGCTCGCGCTGCGGCACGGCGTGACAGTGCTCAACTCACCCGGCACGCTGGACCCCGATTACCGCGGTGAAGTCCATGTAATCCTTGCGAATTTCGGCGATGCGCCGTTCCCGATCGCGCGCGGCGCGCGCATTGCGCAGTTGGTACTGTCGGCAACCGTGCAAGCGAGTATTTGTGAAGTTGCAAATCTTGATGAAACAACGCGCGGAGTTCGGGGTTTTGGTTCTACGGGCACAGGACGGGAAGAGCGGAGCGATTAATTTCGGCACCCGTTTCTCGACGTGGGGAACGTCATGCCGCTTCTGCCGCGCAAAGGCGCTTTGGCCATCGCCGCCGTCATCGATATCGCGATGAACGCGCGAGGACGCCCGGTCGCGGCCAAGGCGCTGGCGAGTCGCCATCGGCTGCCGCCACGGCATCTCGAGCCGGTGCTGCAAGCGTTGGTCCGTCACGGTATTCTCAAAGGTACGCGGGGGCCGCGCGGCGGTTACGAGCTGGCGCGCGAGCAACGCCGCATTACCGCCGACCAGATTGTGCGCGCAGCCGGGACAGCCGAGGAAATCAATGGCGCGCCGCCCGCCAACTCCGCTTTGCTCAACAGGATTGTGATGCCGGCGCTGGGACAGGCCGAGCATGCCTTCTGCGCGGCGCTGGCGAGCATCAGTGTCGAGGACCTCGCCCATTCCGCCGCGGAGCTGCGGAAATCGGCCGACGAAGGCTAGGACAGCTGCCTCAGCGGACGGGGCGCGCTACCTGCAACGAGCCATTGAATGCGAGCAGATACGGAAAGCCCTCGGCTTGGGGGGTTCAATCCTTGCCGAGGGCTTCCTCAACTCAAGAGCTTTGGGGGGCTCTTGATCGATCGTTTACCAGAACTTGTAGTTCATGCCAGCGCGCCAGACATAGTCCTTAACCTGCATTTGGTGCGGCGCGTTCTGAGCCGCCCCAGCGGCGAAGGGCGGGTTGGTGAACGTCGTGTAAGTGCCGAAGTCCGCGTAGAGGAATTCGCTCTTGACCGACCAGCCGTAGCCCAGCGCGTATTCGATGCCGCCACCGACTGTGTAACCGCTGCGAGTTTGGCTCTCCTGGTGGCCGGTTGCTATCGGATTGACCGTGTTCCATTCCGAGGCGTCGATTTTTGCCCACGCGCCGCCGCCGGTCACGTAGACCATCGTCCTGTCCCCAAACCACCAGAAGTTGGTCAAGCCGAGTCGGCCGCGGGCGGTGACGAACCAGCGCTCCTGGGTTTCCTCGACCCAGGTCGGGAAACCAAGCTCGAATCCCTGGCCCGACTTGTTGACCGCGGAGCCGTCGCCCTCGATGCCGAACACCCACGCGCCCCATTGCCAGTTGCAGCCGAGTTGGCCGCCGCCGATGAAGCCGGATAGGTCGAAGCTATTGGTACCCTCGCCAACGACGGTGCCGGTGGCACGGTCGAAGTGTTGGCTTGATCCGCTTGAAGTCCCCGCGCTGGCGCCGACATAGCAGCCGTTCCAGGTGTAGGCCGGAGGCGGCGGCGGTGGAGGTGCATATGCCGGGACCCCCCTGTCGGCAGCGAATGCCGCCGACGTTCCCAAGCTCACCGCGACGAGCGCTACGCTTCCGAGAAATAGCTGTTTCATGTGAACCCCCCGATTCCTATGACCCAAACATATACTCGCGATGCCGCTTTGTCTGTGATGGTAAAGCCACAGTGCAGCGGAAAGCGCGTGCTTGCAGGTCCGCTTGCAAACAGGACGGATCGGCGGATCGTGAGCGCGTTTACGCGCGGTATGTGCCTCGCATGACGTCGCTTTCAGCCGCGCTGGTTGCGCCCATCAGGGAACTGCGGCGAAGTCATCCGGCCCTGCGGCCAGCCTTCATGCTGTCCCACCACGGGCAGATGCCGGGCATGAGATTGTAATTGCCGGCGATCACCTGGACCGGCTGGCGCTGCCCGTTCTCGGCGGCTTCGATGCACAGCCGGCGCGACTCCTCCTTCTTTTCCGCCGACATCCAACGGCGCTCGTGGCCCCACAGGCTCGGACCGAATTTGCGTTCGAACGGATTCCAGCCGGCGTCATCGATCAGCTGTCCGCCCCAGCCGTACTCGACCAGAAAGCCCGACGGATTCCACGTGTAGAAGGAAGTCACGTAGTCGCCGGAATGACGACCGAGCGTGACCCCGATGCGCTCGGGATCGCCGAGGGCAAGATCGTAGCCTTGGCCCACATCATCGAAGCTGTAGAGCTCGATCATCATGTGATGAACCATGTTGATGCCGCTCTCAACAAAGGCGATGCTGTGATGGCGCGGATTGACGTGGAAGAAATAGCCCGGGAATGGCCGCAGCCAGTAGTCACTGAGCTTGAACTCGAGGACATTCTGGTAGAACGCCATCACCTCCGCGATGCGCTCGAAATGCATCACCACGTGGCCCATGCCGAGCGGACCGGTGCGGAACCCGGAGATGTTGCGGCCGGGCTTGAACGAATCGGTGGCGCTCTGCGCGCCGTGGAAGATTTCCAGCCGGTTGCCGCCGGGATCGCTGAGCACGATCAGGTCCGTAACGTGCCGCTCGCCGGCGAGCGCGCGCGAGCCGCGCGCGACCTTGGTCCCGGCCGCTTCGATGCGCGCCGCTACCTTGTCGAGAGCGGCGGCGTCAGCGACCTCCCAGCCGAAGAAGGCGATACCCTGGCCGCCATCGGCGTCGATGACCAGGCGCTGTTTGCGGTCATCCATACGAAAGGCCAAGCTCGTGCGGCTCTTGTCGATGCGCTGCAGCCCGAGCAGCTTTTCGCCGTAGCTCGCCCAGTCGTCGAGAGTCTTGGCGCGGACCCCGATATAGCCCAACGCTTCGATGCCCATGATGATCCTCGCGCTTTGGCGCTCGAGCACGCAACGGTGCGTGGTCAGAAAATAGGCGCTTACCGCTCAAACCGCCAGCCGTCGTGCGACGGTCATAGAAGGCCTATTATTGGCGCCCCAGGTTCGTCTAGCCATATCGTGCGTGCCTCTCGAGACGAATTCCGTTCGACGGTGTTGCATTATTTAAAGACAGGAGAATTTGGTGACCACCGACTTCGTGCTGCTGCTCGGAATTGGCTTTGTTGCGCAGTTGGTGGACGGCACGCTCGGCATGGCCTACGGCGTGCTGGCGAACACCACTATTCTGAGCATGGGCATTGCCCCGGCGCAGGCGAGCGCGCTCGTCCACACGGCCGAGATTTTTACCACGGGTGCTTCGGCAGCTTCGCACATCTATCATCGCAATGTTGATTGGCGGATCGTGGCCCGGCTCGGAGTGACTGGCGTATTGGGCGCGATTCTGGGTGCTTGGATCCTGTCGAACCTTGACATCCCCGCCGCGCGGCGCTGGGTTTACGGTTATCTGCTGCTCATGGGATTGTACATTCTCTGGCGATCGATGCGGATCGCGGTCGCGCCGCGAACGCCCGCAGGGTGGGTTATTCCACTCGGATTTGTCTCCGGATTTCTCGACGCGAGCGGCGGCGGTGGCTGGGGACCCGTGACGACTTCGACGTTGATCGGCTCCGGGCACCCGCCGCGGGAGACTGTGGGCTCGGTCAATACCACCGAGTTCTTCGTCACGGTTGCGGCGGCCGCCACATTCTTTGCCGAGCTTGGAGCCTCTCCGCTCGAGCACCTTGTTCCACTCGTTCTCGGGGGCGTGCTGGCAGCGCCGTTTGGCGGATGGGCGGTCAAGCACGTGCCGGCGCGGGCCTTGATGATCGCCGTGGGCATCTTGATCGTGATTCTCTCGACATTCCAGCTCGTGCGGGCCTTCCGTTTGATTTAGCAGCCGATGGTGCCACTGCGCGGCTGCGCCGCCCGGCGCATCAGGAACAGGGTTTGTGCTGACCCGGGCGACTCGTCCTCTCACGACGCTCGCGCCGCTGCTCTCGCGGTAAGCTTGTTCTTCAGGCGCGGATAGGCGCGCAGCGCATTGCCCTCGAAAATCTTCTTCTTGTCCTCGGCCGAGAGCTCCGGCGCGTGGTCGATATAGCGTTTGGTGTCGTCGAAGTCGTATCCAGTCTGCGGATCCTTGCCCCGCACCGCGCCGACCATCTCCGAGGCGAACAGAATGTTGTCGATCGGCACCACCTTGGTCAGAAGATCGATCCCAGGCTGATGATAAACGCAGGTGTCGAACCAGACGTTGTTCTTCATCATCTCATCGAGAGGCGGCCGTTTGTTATTGATTGCCAACCCCCGATAGCGACCCCAGTGAAAGGGCACCGCGCCGCCGCCGTGCGGGATGATCAGCTTCAAGCTCGGGAAATCCTTGAACAGATCGCCCATGATGAGCTGCATGAACGCGGTGGTGTCGGCATTGATGTAGTGGGCGCCGGTGCCGTGAAAGCAGGGATTGCACGAGGCGCTGACGTGCACCATCGCCGGCACGTCAAGCTCCACCAGCTTCTCATAAAGCTTGTACCACCACCGATCGGTCAGCGGCGGCGCCGTCCAATAGCCACCCGAGGGATCGGGATTGAGATTGCAGCCGACAAAACCGAACTCCTTCACGCAGCGCTCCAGCTCGCCGATGCAGCTGTCCGGCGACACACCCGGCGACTGCGGCAATTGGCACACGCCGATGAAGTTGTTCGGATAGAGCGTGCAGACACGATGGATCATCTCGTTGCACAGCTGCGACCAGGTGAGGCTCACGTTATAGTCGCCGATGTGATGGCTCATCCCCATCGCGCGCGGAGAGAAGATGGTGAGATCGGTGCCGCGCTCGCGCTGAAGCTTGAGCTGTGCGCCTTCGACGCTCTCGCGGATTTCGTCGTCGGAAGCCTTGAGCGAGGCCTTGGAGGGCTGTTTTGCAGGGTCTTTCAGATTGTCCACCTGCTCCTTGCGCCATCGCAGCAGGTCTTTCGGCTCGGTCGTGTAGTGGCCGTGGCAATCGATGATCATGGCACCGTTCGCTGCTGTTCGGATTGGGGCGCACGCCTTCGAAGGCGGAGCCAGAGTCCCCTCCCGCGATGAATGCTACGAACCGGGCTTCACCGTTGTCAAACCAGGATTGGCCTCTGTTAGGATGCGGATGCAAACCTCACCGCAGGGGAAAAGCATGGCCGATATTCCGCGTTTGAACGGTGTTATCCGCGCCCTCGAGGCCGGCAAGCCGGCATTCACGTCGTTCTGCCAAGCCGATCCGGAGACCGCAATCGCGATGTCGACGGCCAAATACGACGGCATCGTTTACGAGATGGAGCACAATCCTTGGGACATCCGGGCGCTGCGGGATAGCCTGCAATACATGCTCAACCGCGGCCAGATTGCCAAGTCCGGCTCGGTTGCGCCCTCGGTCACACCCTTGGTGCGCATCCCTCCCAACGGTGCGGAGAAGGCGCAGTTTCAGGCCAAACAAGCGCTCGACCTCGGCGTCTATGGGATCATCTGGCCGCACATTTCCTCGCCCGAGGAGGCGTATAACGCGGTCGCAGCCTGTCGCTATCCGCGCGTGAAAAGCGCGCCGCTCTATGAGCCCGCCGGCATCCGCGGCGACGGACCAACCGCCGCGGTGCGCTACTGGGGCCTTTCCCAGCAGGACTATTACACCCGCGCTGACGTGTGGCCGCTCAATCCCAAGGGCGAAGTGTTCGTGATCCTGATGATGGAGGACATGCGTGGCATCGAGGCGCTACCTGCCATCCTGGAACAGGTGCCCGGCATCGGCGCGATCCTTATCGGGGAGGGCGATCTCTCTCAGGAGCTCGGCTATCCCCGGCAATACGAGCATCCCGAGGTGCTCAAATGGATGGCGCGGGTGGTCGAGACCTGCAAGCGGCACAACGTCGTCGTTGGCCACCCGCACGTGGATGCCAACAACGTGGAGCGCATCCTCGCCGAGGGTTATCGCTTTCTAATGGCTGCGCCCGTGCGCAGTTACGCCGCGCTGGAGAAGGGGCTCAAGCTCGCCGGGCGATCATAGTTTCAAAACCTGAGGACAGGACGAACGAACGGCGCTCCTCCACCCGCTGCCGCACCGCGTGTTCACGATCTGGCCTACTTCCGGCGCATTTCCTATTGGGGGTAAAGTGCTTCGATTCGTGCACCGCTCGGCGGAATGAGGCACTCCACCAAACGATGCACGAGCCGGCAGTCGCCCGACGCCGGCAAATGCGGCAATGGGGCAAACGGGAATGCCGGACGCGTTCCGGATCACCGTGGAGGGCTTTGGGGCTCATCCGCAGCACAAAGCGCGTGCGCGCGCGTCCACCGCCCGCCGCCGTGGCCAAGTCCGCGCTACACTCCTCGCTTTCTCAACGGTGCTGCCTGGCGAGGGCGCAGGGGCCGCCGGAGGACGCGAATTCCCCGGCTTCGAGGCCTATCTTTCCGTCCTTCCGTTGCTCGATCGCGACGATATCGCCGCGCTTGCGCTCACGCTCGGCATCCTCTGCTTCGCCGTCGTCAGCGCGATCCTGTTCGTGCGCACGCGCCGGCATTTGGCGGAGGTCGAGGCGGCGGCACGCGATGAGGCCCTCGCGTCCAAGGCCGCGATCGATCGCGCCTATGCGCTATTATTGTCCGAGCCGCAAATCCTCATCGCATGGCCGCCGGCGGCTGACGAGCCCGAAATCATCGGCGATCCGGCGCTCCTGACCACGGCGGGCGCAGGCCTGCTCGATTTCGGCGCTTGGCTCGAGGCCGACGCAGCGCGCGACATGCAGCACTCCATCGATGCATTGCGCGCGCGCGGCGTGAGCTTTGCCATAACAGTGGCTACGCTTGACGGCCGCATCATCGAGGCGAAGGGCCAAGTGATCGGCGGGCGAGCGATTCTGCGGATGCGCGAGGTGAGCGGCGCCAAACAGGAACTCGCCGAGCTCGCCCGCCGGTACCAGAAGCATGTCGACGACAGCGCGGCCATCCACGCCTTGATCGCAACGATCCCCGCCCCGGTGTGGGCGCGTGACGAGGCGGGCAAGCTCAGCTTC
>DATNNX010000064.1:0-12216 GCA_035601615.1 Xanthobacteraceae bacterium | reverse complement strand
GCGGTGCTCGGTGGCCTCGCCGGCACTTTTCTCGTCGACGCCGCCGCAGGCAAGTTCCGCTTTGCGTCTATTCCGGCGGCCGTTCTTCTCCTCGTGGGCATCGCGATGCCGGTCGCCGAGATGGTCCGCCTGCACCCTTATGAATATACCGACTTCAACGCGTTGTCCGGTGGCGTGGTGCGAGCGCGCGATCGCTACATGCTGGATTACTGGGGTCTCTCCTTCAAGCAGGCCTCGAAGGCGCTGTTGGCGGAACTCACCGAACGCCACGAGACCAAACCCGCCAATCGGCGATGGAAGCTCGCCGTCTGCGGCCCGCATCGCTCGCCTCAGGTGGAACTCGGCCCCGATTTCGAAACCACCTGGGACCCATCCGGCGCCGACTTCGCGATGATGCTTGGGGAATTCTATTGCGCGAATCTCGACGCTCCGCTGCTGGTCAAGATCGTGCGCGATGGTGTCGCCTACGCCCGCGTCTATGACATCCGCGGACTGTCCGTCCCGACCTTGCTGACTCGGCCGGGGCTCTGATCGCATTCTCTATCGCCAACCCACGCGTGGCCTCTATGACGAGCGACTGTACAAAACATCCGACCGCTCCTGTCGCTCAAGCCTCGGAGGAGCGCGAGGCGCGCTTTGAGTGCGAAAAAAAACGCCCGTGCGGGAGGGGCCCCACGGGGCGAGCGACGATGCGGCTTTAGGTGACGTCAGTGGGTCTTCCAGCGCGCCTTCGCTTCGGCGCCTGACTGTTTGAGGTGGACGCTCTCGTCGACGTGGTCGACCCACGCAAGCGGAATAAAGTGATGCTCCCCGCCGGCAACCGGATCATCCTTCGTCAATTTGACCTGATCCCGACCTTCCAAACCGTCCACGGTGCCGACGTGCACGCCGTCCGAGCCGAAGACTTCCATATGTTCCTTGATCGTCGTCGGTGCGACCATGTGAGTCCTCCATTATTGCGAGTGATAACTCGCAATAATGGACGGTGGTTCCTGGAAAATCGTCCTGGTTCCCGGCAGTTCAAGCAGCCAGCGCTGCCAAAATTCGCGCCCAGCTGCGCGTGCCCTTGTGAAATGACGTCAAATCGAATTTCTCGTTCGGCGCATGCACACGGTCGTCATCGAGCGCGAAGCCGACCATAATCGTGTCCATACCGAGAACGCGCTGGAAGTCGCCGACGATCGGGATCGAGCCACCCTCGCCGATCGCGAGCGCTTTCTTGCCCCACTCGGCGGCGAGCGCGGCACGGGTTTTGGCGAGCAACGGGCTATCGAAGGGAAGCTCCGTTGCCGGGGCGCTAGCGAAGCTCTTGAACTCAACCCTGGCATCGACAGGAAGGCGCGCCCGCACGAAGGCGTGGAAGGCGGTGCGAATTTTTTGCGGGTCCTGCGCACCCACCAAGCGAAACGATACCTTCGCCATGGCCTCGGCCGGGATCACAGTTTTTGCCCCCTCGCCGGTATACCCGCCGATCATTCCGTTGATCTCAGCGGTCGGCCGCGTGGCAATCTGCTCGATCAGCATGCGGTCCTTCTCACCTGCTGGCACTTTGAGGCCGACCTCGGCGAGAAAATTTTCAGGCGTGAGGTCGAGCCCCTTGAGGTCGGCCTCGATCTGCGGCGGCAACTCGCTCACGCCGTCGTAAAAGCCGGGGATCGTCACGCGGCCATTCTCGTCGTGCATGGCGGCCAGGATGTGCGCAAGCACGCGCAGGGGGTTTTGCGCCGCACCGCCGAATAGGCCGGAATGGAGATCCCGGTCGGCGCAAGAGAGCCTTACCTCCTCATAGACCAATCCGCGCAAGGACGTGGTCACCATCGGCGTCACCGGATCCCACATGCTGGTATCGCAGACCAGCGCGAGATCGAGCTTGAACTCGTCGGCGTTATCCTTGACGAAGCCGAACAGGTGCTTCGAGCCGCACTCCTCCTCACCCTCGATCATCATGGTGATGGGAAGCGGTAATTGGCCGGTGATGGCCATGAACGCGCGACATGCTTCCACGAAGGTCATTAGTTGACCTTTATCATCGCAGGCACCACGCGCCACGATGATCTTGCGGCCATCCGGCAGCGTCGCGATGCGCGGCGCAAACGGCGGCGCATCCCAAAGATCGAGTGGATCGACCGGTTGCACGTCGTAATGACCGTAGAAAAGGACGCGCGGCGCCTTACCCTGGGGCCCGCCCTTGCCGACCACGATTGGATGCCCTCCGGTCGGCCGAACGCTCGTCTTAAAGCCGATGCGCGATAGATCGTTGGCCACGTACTCGGCGGCGGATCGACACTGATCCCTGTACGCAGGGTCGGTGGAAATCGACTGGATACGCAGAAACTCGAACAGCCGTTCGAGGCTTTGGTGAAGATCGGCGTCAATTTTAGCCAAGACCACAGGCAGGGCTTGCGCGGGACTCATGTCAATCGTGCTCTGTGTTGCCTAGGTGATCCCCACGCAGACTGCGGGAAGGCTATCATATTAAGAACCCGCCTCGCAGTGCTAATGCACCCGCACATCGGATTCCGGCATGGAGCGTCGCGGGAACCGGAAAGAACGCATGCGGCAGCGCGCAAGCATGTCCGGTCACAGCGTTTGTCGCGTGTAACGATGGATTAGCGCGAAGCGAGTGCGCCCCCGGACAAGCGACTGATTTGTGATGTCCGTGATGCCCGAATGCAACAACGCGTCTCAACTTTTCTGGTCTGTGCTTGTGTTCTGAAGTTTTGCGAGACTAATATATGCCTAACCTGCCGAGAGTGCGGGGCTGGTGAGGGGTTACATGGACGATCTCATCGGACGTCTCGGCGCCGGGAGTGGTGCCGACCGCACGGCCGCGGAAAAGGCCGTCGCCATTATTCCGCAATCGGCAAGATCGTGGGCGCGATTCCCGGCCTTGGCCAGTTCGCCAAATATTTGATGGCGCCGGCTGGCCAGGAGCGAGGAGAATTCAATGTCCTACTCGATCAGCGCCATCGAAGATATCCATGCAGACGAGGCCAAGGCGCTCAAGTCCGCTGGAATCAGAACGACGGAGAAGCTGCTCGAGGCTGCCAAAAGTCCAAAAGGACGCAAATCCCTGGCGGCCAAAATCGAGCTCGATGAGAAGCGGCTTCTGCGCTGGGCAAATATCGCCGACAAGTTGCGCATCAAGGGCATGGGAAAAGAATACGCCGGGTTGTTATGCGAAGTTGGCGTCGATACCGTCAAAGAATTGCGATATCGCAACCCCGCTAGGCTCGCCACAGCAATGGCCGAGGCGAACAAAAAACGAAAACTGGTTCGGTTTCTTCCCTCCGAGAAACTCGTGACACGCTGGGTCGAACATGCCAGGAAGCTTCCCCAGAAAATCACGTATCGATAGTCGAGTCAGCAAACCGTCTCAGCGCTTGACACCGCGCACCGGACCGGCGCAAAGCCACGCTGATGACGCTCGTGCGCCAAGCGGCCGGATACCCAGGCGGCGAGACCAACTCGCCGGATTTGCTGGCGCGGTTATTGGCGCTTGGCCGTCCGCTCGTCATGGGCGTGCTCAATGTCACCCCGGATTCTTTTTCCGACGGCGGCCGTTTCTTTGATCCTGCTGCCGCCATCAAGCAGGCGAGCCGGATGGTCGCGGACGGGGCCGACATTTTGGATATCGGCGCCGAGTCGACCCGGCCCTACGGTGGCGCCGTAGCCGTCCCAAGCGCCGAGGAGATAGAGCGACTCGCGCGCGTATTACCTGCAGCGGTGCGGCTGGGTGTCCCCGTCTCCATCGACACCATGAAGGCAAGCGTGGCGGAATGGGCAGTTACAGCCGGGGCCGCCATGGTGAACGACGTGTGGGGGCTGCAGCGGGATAACGACTTTGCGCGCGTCGTCGCCCAGTGTGGCGTGCCGATGATCGTCATGCACAACCGGCAGGCCGCCGACCCATCGAGCGATATCATGACGGATATCGCTGCGTTCTTCTCCCGCTCGCTCGATCTCGCCGCACGTGCCGGGATCGCGCGGCAGAACATTGTGCTTGATCCCGGCATCGGCTTCGGCAAGACAGCGGAGCAAAGCCTCACCGCGATCGCACGCATCGGAGAGCTCAAATCTTTTGGGCTCCCGCTTCTCGTCGGCGCGTCACGCAAGCGCTTTATCGACAAGGTTTCGCCCGCCCCACCCGATCAGCGGCTGGGCGGATCGATCGCTGCCCATGTGCTCGCGGTGATGGGCGGGGCGGCGATCGTCCGCACTCACGATGTCCCCGAGACCCTGCAAGCGCTGCGCGTGGCCGCAGCGATCCGGAGCGCCCTGTGACCGATACGGTGTTCGTCACCGGCCTTGCCGTACACGCCTACCACGGCGTGATGGATCACGAGGCCACGGTGGGACAAACCTTCAGGCTCGATCTCGTGCTCGATGTGGATCTGAGCGCGGCGTCGCGCTCCGATAAGCTCGCGCACACGGTGGGCTACGATCAGATCGTCAATGTTGCGAGTCTCGCCTTCTGCACCCGCCGACATCGACTGGTCGAGGCTGCGGCTGGCGCGGTCGCCGAAGCTGTGCTCAGCCGGTTCCCGCAAGTCTCGCGCGTGCAGGTCACCGTGCACAAGCCGCATGCGCCCATTGCGGCGACCTTTGCCGACGTGGGAGTCACCATCATCCGCGGCCGTCAGGACCGTGGCTGAAGCACTCGTCGCTCTCGGCGGCAATCTCGGCGACGTGCGCGACACGATCGATCGGGCGGTGGCCACGTTCTGCGATGATCGAGGGGTGCGCCTGATCGCCCGCTCGTCGGATTATCGCACCCTGCCTTGGGGCGTCAAAGATCAACCTGTGTTCGTCAACGCGTGCATCGCCGTTGAGACGCGCCTTCCCCCCCGCGCGCTTTTGGCTCGCGCTCAAGCGGTGGAGCGGACGCTCGGGCGCGAGCGTTCCAAGGAACGCCGGTGGGGCCCCCGCCAGATCGACATCGACCTCATCGCCTATGAGGACGTGGCTTTGGAAGCTCCAGATCTGACGCTGCCACATCCTCAGCTCTTCACCCGCGCTTTCGTCCTGGTGCCGCTCGCGGAGATCGCGCCGGAGCGGCTCATTGCGGGTCGGCGCGTACGTGACGCGCTGGCACAGCTCGACACGAGCGGTGTCGAGAAGCTGGCGGAGCGCGGGTGATCGCCCACCGCTGCAGTTGGCCCGCCGCTTGTAGCATGGCATTTTGGGGGTATGCCCGACGCCCCTGCCGATGACGTCCCGCTCGCGGCCGATTTTCCCGCCGCCACGCGCGAGCAATGGCGCAAGCTAGTGCAGGACATGCTCAGAGGGGCGCCATTAGAGCCTCGGTTAGTTGCCAAGACTTATGACACGCTCGAGATCGAGCCGCTCTACGGCCGAAAGACGCGGGCACAGCCGATTGCCGCGCGGCAGCCGGCTGCGCCGTGGTCGGTCATGCAACGCGTCGATCATCCCGACCCTGCAGCGGCCAACTCCGAGGCGCTGCACGATCTCGAGAACGGCGCGACGGGCCTCAGCGTCGTCTTCGCGGGCGCCGTGGGTGCTTACCGCTATGGTCTTCCTGCCAGCGAAAAGGTCATCGCGCGAGCCCTGGACGGCATTCATCTCGAGGCCGGCATTGCGGCCGACCTTGAGCTCGGTTCCCAGACGCCAGACACGGGGCACCTGCTTGCGGCGCTGCTCAAGCGCCGCGGAGTCCGGCCCGCCAACACAAATATCCGGTTCGGTTTCGACCCGATCGGTATCGCGGCGATCGGCGGCGCAAATCCGCTGCCGAGCAGCGACCACGTCGCGACTTTAAACCGCGTAATTTCCGATTTGACGGCGGAAGGCTTTCGCGGGCCCTTTGCGGCCGCCGACGGGCGGGTAATTCACAATGCCGGAGGATCGGAGGCACAGGAACTCGCCTATGTCCTGGCAGCGGCGGTTCAATACCTGCGCATGCTCGAAGCAGGCGGGATCGCGCTCGATGTCGCTCGCCGCATGATATATTTCCGCCTGGCGGCCGACGTAGATGAATTTCTGACCATTACCAAGTTCCGGGCGCTGAGAGTGTTGTGGGCGCGCGTCGAAGAAGCCTGCAAGCTCGCGCCGTCGCCGCCATTGGTCGTAGCAGAGACCGCATGGCGGATGATGAGCAAACTCGATCCTTTTGTGAACATGCTGCGAGCGACCGTCGCCGTCGTTGGTGCCGGATTGGGCGGCGCCGACGCAATAACCGTGCTGCCGTTCACGATGGCCCTCGGTCTGCCTGACCGGTTCGCACGAAGAATTGCCCGAAACACCCAGCTCGTGCTGCTCGAAGAGTCAAATCTTGCCAAGGTGACAGACCCGGCGGCCGGGACCGGCGGTCTCGAGCACCTGACCGAGCAACTCTGCCGCGCGGCTTGGACCCGGTTCCAGGACATCGAGCAAGCCGGTGGCGCCTGGGCCGCGCTCGAGCAAGGCGTCATCCAGAAAGAAGTTGCCGCCGTGCGCGCCAAGCGCCACGCCGCCGTGGCGCGGCGCGAGGATGCGATCACTGGAACGAGCAATTTCCCCGACCTCGCGGAAGTGCCGGTCGCGGTGCTCGATGTGCCGCCAGTGACGGTGCGCCCTCCCTCCGCGCCAACGTTCGAGCCGCTGCCCTGCATTCGCCTGGCCGAACCCTACGAGGAGCTGCGGGATGCCTCCGATCGGATATTCGCGCGCACCGGCGCGCGGCCGAAAATCTTCCTCGCCAATCTCGGCACGCCGGCAGAGTTCAGCGCGCGGGCGGCATTCGCCAAGAATTTCTTCGCGGCGGGAGGGATCGAGACGACATCCAGCGACGGCTTTGCCGATCTCGGAGAGATGATCGAGGCATTCAAAGTGTCGGGCGCCAAGCTCGCCTGTCTGTGCTCGTCGGACGAGGTCTATACGCGGGAGGCGAGCGCGGCAGCGCGCGCTTTGCGCGACAAGCGCGCATTGGTCTGGCTCGCTGGCCAGCCGGGTCCACTGGAGGTGGAGCTCACGCAAGCCGGCGTTTCCGCCTTTATCTTCCCCGGTTGCGACGCCCTGGCAGCGCTAGGAGCGGTCCACGGTATGATCGGCGATGATATCAGGTGATCGCGCAGCTACCGCCGAGCGGGGCGGCGGCGGGGCTAGCGATGTTGCGGACGCGGCGATATATGTGCGCAAGCTGTGGTGAGCGCCGCGATCGCAGGCGCAGCATTGCGAGACAGGCGCACTGCATTCCGAGATGAGGCAACGACCGCAAGTTGCAGCGATGGAAGCGCTCGAGCGGTAGCATCATGTCGCGCGTTCCGAACTTCGCGAGCATAGATTTCGCGGTGGTGACCCCGACGGCACCGCAGGCTGGCGCTGCGTGGCTCACGCCGGAAGGCATCGCAGTGAAGCCGGTCTATGGGCCCGATGACGTCAAGGGTCTGGATTTCCTCGATACCTTCCCTGGCATCCCGCCCTATCTGCGCGGGCCCTATCCCACGATGTACGTCACGCAGCCCTGGACCATTCGGCAATATGCGGGGTTCTCCACTGCCGAGGATTCGAACGCCTTCTATCGCCGCAATCTTGCGGCTGGACAGAAGGGCCTATCGGTCGCCTTCGACCTCGCCACTCACCGTGGCTACGACAGCGATCATCCTCGCGTTGCGGGCGACGTAGGAATGGCCGGCGTCGCAATCGATTCCATCTACGACATGCGCACCCTATTCGCCGGCATCCCGCTCGACGAGATCTCGGTCTCCATGACCATGAACGGCGCCGTGTTGCCGGTGCTCGCGCTTTACATCGTGGCCGCAGAGGAACAGGGCGTAAAAGCGCACCAACTCTCGGGAACGATCCAGAATGACATCCTTAAAGAGTTCATGGTGCGCAACACGTACATCTATCCCCCCGAGCCTTCATTGCGCATCATCTCGGATATTTTCGCCTTCACCGCGGCGCACATGCCTAAATTCAACTCGATTTCGGTTTCCGGCTATCACATGCAGGAAGCCGGAGCGACGCAAGACCTCGAGCTCGCCTATACGCTGGCCGACGGCATCGAATACGTACGCGCAGGCCTAAGAGCTGGGCTCAATGTCGACCAATTCGCTCCACGAATCTCATTCTTCTGGGCGATCGGCATGAATTTTTTCATGGAGGTGGCGAAGCTGCGCGCCGCACGCCTGCTCTGGGCCAAGCTAATGAAGCAGTTCGAGCCGGGCGATGCGCGCTCGCTGTCGCTGCGCGCCCACTGCCAGACCTCCGGCTGGTCGCTCGCCGCACAAGACGTGTTCAACAACGTGGCCCGCACGGCGATCGAAGCGATGGCGGCGACGCAGGGGCAGACGCAATCGCTGCATACCAACGCGCTCGACGAAGCGCTCGCGCTTCCGACGGACTTTTCTGCGCGGATCGCCCGCAACACACAAATCGTGCTGCAGCAGGAGAGCGGAACGACCCGCGTGATCGATCCCTGGGGCGGCTCGTTCTACGTCGAGCGCCTCACGTATGAGCTTGCCAGGGCCGCTTGGGGGCACATCCAAGAGGTCGAGGCGATGGGTGGCATGGCCAAAGCGATCGAAGCGGGCCTGCCGAAGCTTCGCATCGAAGAAGCGGCGGCCAAGACGCAGGCGCGCATCGATTCGGGAGAGCAGGCGGTCATCGGCGTTAACAAATATCGTCCCGAGCGGGAAGCGCCCGTGCATCTGCTCAAGGTCGACAATGCCGCAGTGCGTCAATTGCAAATTGAAAAGCTTTCGCGGCTCAAGCGCGAGCGCGAGCCCAAGGCGGTCGAGGATGCGTTGTCGGCCCTAACCCGCAGCGCCACCGGCGGCAACGCCAACCTGCTCGCCCTCGCAATCGACGCCGCGCGCGCGAAGGCGACGGTGGGCGAGATCTCCTACGCACTGGAGCGAGCGTTCGGCCGGCATCGCGCCGAGATCAAGGCGATCACCGGCGTCTACAAGCGGGAGGTTGGCGCCATGTCGGAAGCTTTAGCGCGTGTGCAGAAGCTTGTCACCGAGTTCGAGGCCAAGGAGGGCCGCCGGCCGCGCATCCTGGTCGCCAAGATCGGTCAGGACGGGCATGATCGCGGACAGAAGGTAATTGCGACCGCCTTCGCCGATCTCGGCTTCGATGTCGATATCGGCCCCTTGTTCGCCACGCCGGCGGAGGCCGCGCGTCAGGCCGTAGAGAACGACGTGCACGTGCTGGGGGTTTCCTCGCTCGCGGCAGCGCATCTCACGCTCGTTCCGCAGCTCAAGGCAGCGCTCGTCAAGGAGGGGCGTGACGACATCATGATCGTGGTCGGTGGCGTAGTGCCACCGCAGGACTATGAAGACCTCAAACGCGCCGGCGCTGAGGCGATCTTTCCGCCCGGCACGGTCATCGCTGAGGCGGCCGAGGCCTTACTTCAGAAGCTCAACCAGCGCCTGGGACACGGACAGGAAGCGGCTGAGTGATCTCCCCCGACTGAGAGGGGGCTTTGGTTCGCGCAAGTCCCTTCTCAGCGCGCGGGGCTTTCGGTCGACGCCTGCCTCGGGTCGCGCTTGTCCACGATCTTGCGTACATACGGCATCACGTGGTCGGCCACAATGGCGTGCGCTTCTGCCGTTGGGTGAATCGCGCCACTGTAAAGCGCCGCATACGCGGGTTGCAGAATGTCGAACGGGGACACGCCTTGCCGATGCGTGTTGGCCGCCAGGAAAGCGTCGTTTGGCGTGCGAAACAAACGCCAGTGGTGGACATAGGGCAGCGCTGTCGCCGGCGAGTAGGGGCTGAACACGTCGCCGTTCTTCGATTTGCGGGGCATGCGCATGGCGATCTCGTCGGCGAGCGTGTGCTTTGGATCGCGGGCGCAAAGGCCACGTTTGCTGAATTCCGGAATGTGGTCCGTCACCAGCGTGAAGCCGGTGCCCGCGCCAGTCGCGAGATCGGCGGGGCATCCTGCGCGGCTTTTGCCGCCGGCAATACATTCGAGGCGTGCGAGAAAATCGCGCAGAAAGTCCGCCGTCTCCTGCAGGCGCTGCCGTCCTATTCTCAAACCGGGATGGACGTCCATTCCCAGGGTCGGCTGAATGCCGCACAGTGCGCCGCTCTCATCGTATTGGATCGGCTCATAGGACGACTGCACAACGCGGGCCGGCGAGACACCAAACCCGTCGCGCAGGGCCTCTTTAACCGCTTTCATGCGCTCATCGAGCAATTCGAGATAAATACGTGAGACTTGCGGCCCAAAGCGGCTCGAACGTCCAGCGAGGCCGGCAATCGGGGCGAGGTCGGCGATATGCTCGGTCAAGGAATAGACCGCCAGTGCGCCGAAGCCGACATCGTTTCCGCCAATCGACATCAAAACGACGTCGATGGCGCGCTTGCGTGACTGCGGCGGGCACCAGGCCTTGGAGATGGTTTGCATCGAAACGCGAGTGCTGCCAGGTACGTAGGTAGGCAGCGTGTAGCTCGCGCGCTGTGAGCGGGAGCCGCGGCAGATGAGGTCGCTCAGCTGGTCGAACTGAGCGCGAACCTTGCCGCCGGGGATCTCACTCGCGCCCTCGCGCGGGTCCATGTCGAGAAATAAGCCTTCAGCTACCTCCGCTCCGGAGCAGGTGAGGCTCACGAACGTTACGGAGCGATGCCGGCTTTCGAGCGCAAGCTCCATCGCCACGCGGAAGGGATAACCATATTGCGAACGATGGCAGTCACGGCTCAGCCACCGTGCCGACGCTTTCTCGAAAGCGGCAATGAATTGCGGCGAACCGAGACCGTAAAACCGGTCGGCCGCCTCGTCCTCCATGAGCCGCCGCGGCAGCACCTTTGGATTGTACTCGCTAGAGGCAACGGAGTAGGTCGGCACGCCGCGCTTGACGGGCGTTCGCGAGGCCAGACCCGCGCGCAACAAGCCCGGCTCGTACACCATTTCGCGTTCCGCGCTAAATTGGACTGGTCGATCCGGATTGCTTTCGCCAGACGCAAAGGAATCACCGAGGGCAACAATGAAGATATCCTCGACCGCCACCTGCGGCTCCGCGAGTTCGCGTCCATCCGGCAATCTGACCGTCACGGACACGCCAGAACTGGTGCGATCGAGTGCATAGGGCACTCGCGGGATGATGAGCTTATCCTTGCAGGCGATCCGCTTGGTTTCGACTTTGCCCCCCACCTTCCGCGGCTGCCATGTCCAAATGCAATCGCCCGTTGCACTTGCGAGCTGTTCGGGCGCGATTTGGATCGTGACCGTGTGCGCCTGCGGAAGAACGTAATCCTCTGTGGCCATACCCCAGGAGTAGCTACGCTCACACAACTCCAAATACCGCGCGGGACGGCCGTTGCCCCCGTAGCAGGTCTCGCTCAAGCTCTGTGCCGCCCAGCCGAGACGGCTTTGCTGATAGCGTCTGCCGGCAGTCGCGGCGCAGCGGTCAGGCGTCGAGGCATCCCTGCAGTCGGGCTCATTGAGCGCCCGTTCGGTACGCCAAATGATATCAGCTGGCGGCGCGGCCGACGGATCGCCACGCACGCCGTTGAATGCCGTCTCATGCAGTGCAAAGGACCGAGTCGGCTTAAAAAACCGAAATGGGCTTTCGACTTCCCAGATGAGATCGGCGGCTTGGCTCGTGGCCGCGGCAAGGCTCACGACTAAAGGCAAAGCCCAAGCAACCGCGCGCATTTGTGATCGCATGCACCCTCCTGAACCCGCCGGTTCCTATCATAGTGTTGCGCCGGGCCGACGGGCGAGCCAACTGACGAACCCTTAACTGGCCAGGGGTCCCGCTTGGCATCGAGCTATCCCATTGACATTGTAGCGGAACGTGCATCCGGTCGTGGCCGCGCATGATTTGCGAGCACCCTCCCCGCCCTTATCTAAGGCAAATTCATGTCTTTGCGTCGCGAGACCACCATTCCTGATATTGCCGATCTCGGGCGCGGCGTCCGTGCAGGCGAGCGCGCTGTGATTGCCCGCGCAATCACGCTCATCGAGAGCCGCCGCAACGACCATCAGAAGGCGGCGCTTCGCCTCGTGCAGGAGCTTCTGCCCTCGACCGGCAAAGCGATCCGCGTCGGCATCACCGGCGCACCCGGGGTGGGCAAGTCGACCACTATCGATGCGCTCGGCACCTTCCTCACTGGGAAGGGCCACAAGGTCGCTGTGCTTGCCGTCGATCCGTCCTCGCCGCGCAGCGGCGGCTCGATCCTCGCTGACAAAACCCGCATGCCGCGGCTCGGTAGCGATGCCAATGCCTTCGTACGTCCCTCCCCCTCCTCTGGAACGCTCGG
>DATNNX010000063.1:0-28708 GCA_035601615.1 Xanthobacteraceae bacterium | reverse complement strand
TCGTGGAGATTGTCGACCTCGTGACGTTCGGCGCGATAGCGCACGCTGAACTGAATCCCGAAGTCGACACCAAGACCGATGAACAGGACCGCGAAAGCCACCGAAATGAGGTTGAGCGCGCCGACGATTGCCAAGCCAATCGCGGCGGTAATGGACAGGCCGACCAACAAACTGACGGCAACCGCCAAGATGATGCCGAACGAGCGCAAGGCGAGCCAAAGAATGGTCAGCACCACCACGATGGTCACGGCGGTATTGACGAACGCGCCCTCTTCCAGAGTGGCATATTCCTCATCCGCGATCGCGACCGGTCCAGTCAGGCGTACGCTCGCGCCGTATTTCGCGCCAATATCCAACTCGGCCGCCGCAGCGCGAATGGCGTCGGTCGCTACCTTGCCCGGCATGAGCGCCGCGTAGTCGAGCACAGGCCTAAATTCGACGAAGCGGCGCCGTTCGTCCGGACTGGCTGGCCGGCCATTGAGCATCGCGCGCCAGGAGTAGCTCGCCGGATGTCCCGCGATGACCTCATCGAGCGTGTCCGAAACCGTGTTCAAAGTGCCGGACAGATCGTCGAGCGTGTACTGATTCATCCGCGCGCCGATCAACCCGTAGTTGAGGGCGGTGGTCAGGCCGCGCAGATTGGAATCCTGCGCCAGCGTCTGAATCAGGGGCTTCGCTTCGCCGAGTTTCTTGGTGAGGCCGACGACCTCCTCGGTGGGCAAGAACAGCAGCCCGTTCTTTGCGAAGAACGGCCCTCCGCCCGCTTCCAGAATCGAGTGGAAGTGATCCTTCTGAGGGGCCAATTTTTGGATCAGCGCCGTCGTCGCCTGGGTCGCCAATTCCGAAGTCGGAGCATCGATGATCGCGAGGATCGTTTCTTCTTTCGGGGGAAAGGATTTTTCGAACGCTACCTCACGTTGCCGCCACGGCAACTCCTTGGAAATGAGCTTGTTGACGTCGGTGTCGATCGCGAAATGGCGGGCCGCATAGATGCCCGTGACAAGACCCAAAAGCACCGCAATGCCTATGGTTTGCGCCGCATAACGAGTGCAATAATCGACAATGGTGACGATCGCCTGCCGCAGCATGCCTTAAGTCCTGAAGGCTGACGGATCCGCTCGGATGGGAAAGTGAGCCAGTATAGCGGGCGGAATAACAGGCATTTCAGGGCGTTGACAACGACTAAAGGTTGCAGGGGAACACTGCCAGAACAACGATCAAGCCGAATTAACCCAAAAGCCGCCATCAAGTTCGAGGGGAGCGCTCTCGCCTGCAAATTCATAATAATTTGGGCTGTGCCTGCGCGAACCGATGTGGGAAAATGGCGGAATCATGGCTCTCCCGACGATCCCCCCCGCCGCACAGAAGCGTGCTCCTCAAGCGCTTCAAGATCCCAGCCATGCGAGCTTCGAGGCCGTGCGCGCCGGCCCTCGAGCGGCTCGCAAACGAGACCCATCCCTGGACATTCCTGCGAGCCAAGAGCAGCCCCGCCGGACGATAAAGGTGATGCTAGCGCAACCGCGGGGATTCTGCGCGGGCGTGGTGCGCGCGATTGAGATCGTCGAGCGCGCCCTTGAGAAATACGGGCCACCTGTCTACGTGCGCCATGAGATCGTGCATAACAGATTCGTCGTGGATAGCCTCAAGGCCAAGGGCGCCATTTTCGTCGAGGAACTCTCCGAGGTGCCGCAGGGCGCCGTCACCATCTTCAGCGCACACGGCGTCGCCAAGAGCGTGGTGAGGGAAGCGGCCGGACGTCAGCTGCCGGTTCTCGATGCGACCTGCCCCTTGGTCACGAAGGTGCACAACCAGGGCAAGCGCTACGTCGCTCAAGGCCGCGTGCTCATTCTCGTCGGCCATGCCGGCCATCCCGAGGTCGAGGGCACGCTCGGCCAGATCGACGGCCCCGTGGTGCTGGTGCAGAGTGAACAGGACGTCGCGGCGCTCGATATATCGCCCGATACGCCCGTTGCTTATGTCACGCAAACCACGCTGAGCGTCGACGACACCCGCGGCATCATCGCGGCGCTTGAACGCCGTTACCGCAACATCGTTGGCCCTGAGATCAGAGACATCTGCTACGCCACACAAAACCGCCAGTCGGCGGTACGGGAACTCAGTCATCACGTCGATGTGATTCTCGTCGTCGGCGCCAAGAATAGTTCCAATTCCAACCGCCTGCGCGAAATCGGCGCCGAGGCCGGTATTCCGAGCTATCTCATCGCTGATGGTAGTGAGCTTGCGCCGGATTGGGTCAAGGACGCGCAAACCATCGGAATTACCGCCGGCGCCTCCGCGCCGGAGGTGCTGGTCGAGGACGTCATCAATACGTTGCGGAACCTGGGCGATGTCGAAGTCTCGACCCTGCCCGGCCGCGAAGAGCATATCGAGTTTAGGTTACCCCGCGAACTCGCCACGCGCTGAGGCGTTGATCAAAGCGTTCAGGCGACAAACAGGAAGATACAAAGAATGCGACTGCCGTTTTTCAAGGAAATGCGCATTGGCTCCTACATCCTCAAGCAGAAGCTCTTGGGGCGCAAGCGTTATCCGCTCGTGCTCATGTTAGAGCCGCTGTTTCGTTGCAATCTGGCTTGCGTCGGTTGCGGCAAGATCGATTATCCCGATCCAATTCTCAATCGGCGGCTCACCGTCAAAGAGTGCCTCGATGCCGCCGACGAGTGCGGCGCACCCATGGTGGCGATCCCCGGCGGCGAGCCGCTGATCCACCGCGAGATCGGCGAGATCGTGAAGGGGCTGGTTGCCAAGAAGAAGTTCGTTTCGCTCTGCACGAACGCGCTGCTGCTGGAGAAGAAGCTGCATCTGTTCGAGCCGTCGCCTTATCTCTTCTTTTCCGTCCACCTCGATGGGCTGCGCGAGCACCATGACAAGTCGGTCTGTCAGCCGGGCGTGTTCGATCGCGCCGTATCTGCCATCAAGGCCGCCGAAGCGAAGGGCTTCGCCGTCAACGTGAACGCCACGATCTTTGACGGGCACCCGGCCGCAGACGTCGCGGCTTTCCTCGATTACTGCAAGGAGCTCGGCGTCGGCGTGTCGATCTCGCCGGGTTACGCATACGAGCGCGCGCCGGACCAGGAACACTTCCTCAGTCGGAGAAAGACCAAGGAACTGTTCCGCAAGGTCTTCAGCATGGGCAAGGGTAAGAAATGGAATTTCATCCACTCGAACCTTTATCTCGACTTTCTCGCTGGAAACCAGACCTATCACTGCACGCCGTGGGGCATGCCCACCCGCAACATATTCGGTTGGCAGAAACCCTGTTACCTGCTCGGCGAAGGTTATGCCAAGACGTTCCGTGAATTGATGGACACCACGGACTGGGACTCGTACGGGACTGGCCGCTACGAAAAATGCGCGAACTGCATGGCCCATTGCGGCTATGAGCCGACCGCGGCCGAGGCAACGATCTCGCAGCCCTGGGCCGCACTCAAGGTCGCCATGTTCGGTCCGCGCACGGCGGGACCAATGGCGCCGGAAATTCCGCTCGAGCGGCAGCGCCCGGCCGAGTTTGTATTCTCGCGCCATGTCGAGCATGAGCTCGCGGCAATCCGTGAGGCGGAGAAGCGCGTACCGCTAGAGGCGGCGGAGTGACGACTCAAGACTTGTTCGGTTTTCGCGTCATATTCCGAACGGTACCGAGCGCGCATTGGTGTTCTTGAGATTGCGGTAGCGCGCGAGCGCCCACAGCGGGAAGAATTTAGAGTAACCATGGTAACGAAGGTAGAACACGCGCGGGAAGCCGGTCGCTGTGTAGCGCTGTTCTTTCCAGAGGCCATCTTCGCCCTGCGTGCGTAAGAGATAGTCGATCCCGCGGGCGACGGCGGGATGGTCGCCCTCCCCGGCCGCCATTAGGCCGAGCAGCGCCCAAGCCGTCTGCGAGGCCGTGCTCGGCGCGCTCTTGTGCCCGTGATAATCGAGCTTGTAGCTCGTCCCGTCCTCGCCCCAGCCGCCATCGGAATTTTGGATCTTGACCAGCCACGTCGCTGCGTGGCGGAATTCGGGCGAAGACTGGTCGACGCCAGCGGCGTTCAGCGCACACAGCACTGACCAAGTTCCGTAGATATAATTCATGCCCCAGCGCCCATACCAACTTCCCTCCCCCGTCTGCGTGCGACGCAAGTAATCGACCGCACGTGCCACCGCCGCCGCCCCCTCCCTGCCCTCCCCCGCAAGCGGGGGACGAAAGGGGTGGGGGATTTCGTCGATCTGGGCCAGCATCGAAACGCAGCGGGCCGTGACGTCCTCGGTCGGAGGATCAAGCAATGCGCCATGATCGGCGAACGGGATGTTGTTGAGGTAGTAGTACTCGTTGTCGACATCGAACGCGCCCCAAGCCCCGTTGTTGCTTTGCATCCCCAAAATCCATTCCCGCGCCCTGGCGACTGATGCGCGGAAGTCATTCTGTGAACTCAAGCGCTGCGCGCGGTCCATCGCCATCACCACCACGGCCGTGTCGTCGACGTCCGGATAATGCGGATTGGCGTACTGGAAGGCCCAGCCGCCGGGCCGCACATCGGGTCGCCGCGCGATCCAATCGCCTTTAACATCGAGGATCTGCTTTCCCGCGAGCCACTCGAGAGCTTTGCGGACTGCTGTAACGGCCCGATCGCCGCCGACCTCGAGTAAGCTGTGACAGGTGAGCGCGGTATCCCAAACTGGCGACACGCAAGGCTGGCAATAAGCTTGGTGCTCATGTACCGCGAGCAGCTTTTCGACCGATTGGCGCGCGATCGCGCGCTGCGGATGATGCTCCGCATAACCGAGCGCGTCGAACATCATGACGCTGTTCGCCATGGCTGGAAAAATCGCGCCCAAGCCATGCTCGCCATTGAGACGCTCGGTGACCCAGGACACCGCGCACTCCATCGCGCGCTGGCGCAACGGCCTCGGAAACCGCGGCGCGGCGAAACGCAGTACCGCGTCGACCCCGCGGAAGAACCAAAACCACGCCGCCTTCTGCTGCGGCGCCCTCGGCGCCAGTCGGATCGTCTGCGGCGGTTCGAGAAAGAGCTCATCGATCGCAACACCCTTGGGGTTACGCGCCCTCGGCTGAAGTGCCATCAACACCAAGAGCGGCACGATGACCGTGCGGCTCCAATACGAAATCTTGTCGAGATGGAAGGGAAACCACTTGGGCAGCAGCATGATCTCGACCGGCATCACCGGAACGGCGCGCCAACCGATGAAACCGAACAGCGCCAGCATCACCCGCGTGAACACGTTCGAGCGAGAGGCACCGCCTCGCGCGCGGATCGCCGCCCGCGCGCGCGCCATGTGCGGGGCGTCAACGGAGTCCCCGATCATCTTGAGCGCGAAATAGGCTTTCACGCTGGCGCTCATGTTGAAGGCGGCCTCGTGGAATAACGGCCAACCGCCGTGCTCACCCTGCACTCGGCGCAGGTACGCCGCGATCTTGGCTTCGAGCACGTTATCTACGGGCTCGGCCAAGTAGTGCCGCAGCAGGATGTATTCCGCCGGAATGGTCGCATCCGCCTCCAGTTCGAACACCCAATGTCCGTCACGCTGCTGCAGAGCGAAGAGGCCGCGGGTCGCAGCCTCGATGCTTTCGTCGATGACGGATGGGGACGATTGCGGCTCGACGCGATTCATTGACGTGCCCAATTAGGATCAGGCAACGAGATCAGCCGCCCAATTGCCTGATCGGATCGCCCCTTCGATAGTCGCCGGCAAACCGGTGTTCGTCCAATCTCCAGCGAGCCGCAAATTGCTCCACGCTGTCGGCGCAGCCGGGCGCTTGGCATTTTCCCCTGGCGTCGCGGCAAAGGTTGCACGGCGCTCGCGCACGATCTGCCATGGCGGCAGCGCGATGGGCAGACCGGCAACAACCGCCACTTCCTGCCACAGGTGCTTGGCCAGCGTCTCGCGCGGGATATCGAGCAGGCGATCGGCAGCACTGATCGTCACCGACAATCGGCCGGGGAAGGTAAAAAGCCATTCGATGGTCCCATTGACGATTCCGGTAATGGGCGCAAGCCCCACCGGCGGCTCGAGACGAAAATGCGCGTTGACGATGGCGCGGAACTGCGCCGGGGTTGCAAGTTCGGGCACGAGAGCCGCCGCCACGGTGGGCGGTACTGCCAGGATCACGTCAGCATCGCCGGTCGCCACGTTATCATCGCCGAAGTCCAGGGTTGTGACCTTGTCGTGCGCAAGACCGAGCGCGCGCAGCCTGTGTCCAAATACGACCTTCGCGCCGTGTTCGCTTAGAAAATGCAGCGCCGGCTTGACGAAAACCTCACCTAGCCCATCACGGGCGATCAGCGGCCGACAGGCTTTGCCTCCCGCCGCCAATGTTTCGCGAAGGACCGCGCCGGCGAGGCTGGCGCTTGCCTCTTTCGGTTCAATGTTGAGCGCCGCCAGCCAGAGCGGCCGCGCCAAACGCTGGTAGAGCGTGCCCGCGCATTTCACCGCGGCGCAAATGGTTTTTGTAGGCGAGGGATAGAGGAGACGCGCAAACCACAAATAATCCTTGGCACTCGTGCCCGGCACGCGCCGGCTGCCATCGAAAATCCACCACGGCAGGCGTCCCGCGTTGATGCGCAACGTCCATCGCTCACCGCTTGCGAGATCCATGAACGCGAACTCGGCTGCCGGCGGACCCGCAAGGCCGGCCGCGGAGCCGATCGTCTCGAGATAGGCGAGCGCGGCATGGTTGCCGGAAAGCAAAAGATGGTTGCCATTGTCGATCACCATGTCGAGCAGCGGGTCATAGTAGGACCGACAGCGACCTCCCGCCGCGCCGGCGGCCTCGTGCACGACGACGGCGACGCCGCGCGCCGCAAGGCGTACGGCGGCAGCAAGCCCGGACAGCCCCGCGCCGATGACGTGAACCGTGCGCGGCATCAGATGAAGGCGTGGCGCATGATGATCCACAACAGCCGCGCCCGCGGCAGCCGGATTGGACGGCGCGGAGGCAACCAGCCGCGCGCGACCAGTTCATCGAGGATCAGGCGATAGGCTTCACCCATGATCCGCGGGGCGCGCACGCAGCGGCGGGGACTTCGCGCCATGATTTTGTCTGCTTGCGCGAAATGCCCCCGTGCACGCTCGACCACGCAGGCACAAGCGTTCCCGACCATCGGGCTCGCAAGCACCGTCGCCGGATCGGTTGACGCGATACCGGCCGCGCGCAACGCCTGTGCCGGGAGATAGAGACGTCCAAGCGCCGCGTCCTCGTCGAGATCGCGCAATATATTGGTGAGCTGCAATGCCCGCCCCAAATGGTGGGCAAGCACAATCCCATCCTGCTCCTCCATTCCGAAGACGCGGACCGATAGTCGGCCGACCGCGCTCGCGACCCGATTGCAGTAGGCGTCGAGCGTGGCGTCGTCCGGCGCCCGGATGTCCTCGATCACGTCCATTTCCATTCCATCGATGATGGCATGGAAGTCCTCGCGGCGCAGGCCGAAATCGCGTACTGGGGCGACGAGCCCGCGCGTGCGCGCAACCGGCTTGCCCGCATAGAGCGCATCGATATCGGCGCGCCAGCACTGAAGCTCTTGGCGCCGTTCATGGCGAGGGCCGCGCGAATCCGCGATATCGTCGACCTGCCGGCAAAAGGAATAGATTTCAAACATCGCCGAGCGCTGCGCGCGCGGCAGTATCCGCATTGCATTATAGAACGAGCTCCCCGACGCCCGTTCCACCGCAGCCACATCTGAAGCTTCTGCCAATGCCAACTTTCACGCATCCTGCGTTGTGTGGCCGGCTGCGAAGGCGCGGCCGACGCGGCGGGTTGCACCCCATAATAGGCCGAGGACGCCGAAGCCTGCGACCCCCGCCTTGCCGAGATGGACGCGCTCGCTCAACGGATCACGCCGGCTCAGCAACCGCACCAGTTGCTGGGCAAGGGTCTGAATGACCGCGACCTCGAGCGCGAGCCGCGTGTCTTCGATTCTGGCGGAAAACGGTTTGCTCTCGCGCAGAAGCGCACGGGTGCGCGTCGCAAGTCGATGGATACATGCGAGCAGGCCGGCAGACGCACGCTCGCCACCCAGCTCGGCCACGCTGGTGCCGGTATCAGCAAGGACGTCGAGCGGAATATAGACGCGGTCGAGATTGCGGTAATCCTTTCCGCAATCCTGCAAGTGATTGATGATCTGCAACGCCGCGCACAGCGCATCGTTGGCTGGCCAGGTAACGCGGCTCTCACCATGGACATCGAGCACGAAACGTCCGACCGGCATGGCTGAATACGTGCAGTAACCGATGAGGTCATCCCAGTCGCGGTAGCGCAGTTTCGTCACGTCCATCCGAAATGCAGCGAGCAAATCTTGGGCGTGCCTAGGCGAGAGTTGACGTGCCGCGAGTTGCGAGCGCAGCGCGACACCGACCGGATCGTCGTCGGCTTTACCCAACAAGGTCGCCTCGAGCCGATCGATCAGCGCGAGCTTTTCCACCGGCTTGAGCGCGGAGTGATCCGCGATGTCATCGGCGGTCCGCACGAATTCATAGAAGGCGAGAATGGGCGCGCGGTGGCGCGGGTGAATCAAGCGCGAGGCCACGGGGAAATTCTCGTCCCGGTGACCCTTGCCCGAACGTGCGTCGGCGGGAGTAATCATCGCCGTTCCGAGACGTTGGCCTGCAGGCGCCCCTTCCAGCTTCCGCCCTGTCCTCGCACATATTGGCGGGCGGAATCGAGTGTGAAGAGGACGTATTCCAGGGCAATCGCGGGCAGCGCGAGACCCCATAACGGTGAGAGCCGGTAAAACCGCAGCGTCGGTTGGAAGGCGAAAAACATCAGACCCCAGGCCGCGGCTGCGATGAGGCGCGCGATCCCGCTGCCGAAAATTGCAAGGAGCGGAGGCGCGAGATAAGTGAGCGCCATCGCCGCCACGGTTCCCATGAGAACGAGCGGCGAATAGGAGAGCTGCGCATAGGCCGAGCGCACCACCATGCGACGTATGTCGGTAACAGCCGGGTAGCGGCGGATGCTGCGCACGCGCTCGGTCAGTCCGAGCCAAATCGGTCCGTGGGCCTTGAGCGCTTTCGCCAAGGCGCAGTCATCGATGAGCGCGGCGCGGATCGCCTCGATGCCGCCAGCCTTGCGGAGAATGTCGGCCCGCACCAGCATGCAGCCGCCGGCAGCCGCCGCGACAGAGCTCTGTCTCCGATTGACCCACACGAATGGATAGAGCATCTGGAAGAAGAAAACGAATGCCGGGATGGCGAGGCGCTCGGCGAAGCTTTCACAGTGAAGCTTCACCATGAGCGATGTCAGCACGAGCGCGTTGCGCTCGGCGTGCGCCACCAGGCGGCTCACCGACTCGGGCGCATGTACGATGTCGGCGTCGGTGAGCAGCACATAGGCGGGCGGCTGTGGTAAGGCGGCTGCGACATCGATCCCTTGCTTGATCGCCCAGAGTTTGCCTGTCCATCCCGGCGGCAAACCGCGGCTCCTCACCACCTTCAGGCGCTCAGGACTTTGGACAGCCCGCTGGGCGATTTCGACTGTGCCATCGCTGCTATCGTCGTCCACCAGGATGACGGTCCAGGAGCCGTGATAATCCTGCGCGAGCAGCGACGCGATGCTCTCGCCGATGCAATCCGCCTCGTTGCGGGCAGGCACCACGGCCGCGACCGGCGGCCATGCTGGGAGCTCCGCCGCTGCCCAATCATCGCGCTCGCTGCAGCGCCAAAAGGCGCCGCGGCCCAATAGGAGATAGAGCCAGACCGCAAGGGCAATCGAAGCAATGATGGTCACGCGAGCAAAGCCTCCGCTCTGGCGCTGGGCCGGGCCGATCCGCTCCCCAATGGCACAGGGTTGGCCAAAAAACAGTGCAACATATTCAATGAATTGCGGTAGGAAAAGTTGGACGGGGGGGCAGCGCTTGCTAGATTGCCGGTCAGCGCGCTTCGCTTGATGGATCATTGGGCAGAGACCGCGCTGACGAGTTGATGCGTGTTCGAACGCAAAAATCGTAAGTCTCGTCTTGCCGTACGCGCTGTGGGGGGCGGAACGCATGGCCAGCGTCGATCCTGTGAAGAAGAAGGACGTCGACATCGAGGCGGTCTTTCAGAGCCGGCTCGGCCAGGTCGCCCAGGACACGGAAGCGCTGCTCGACCGCCTGCTCGGCTCGAGGCCGATCGATGGCGAACGGGCACGCCCGACGCGGCTGCTCGAGGCGATGCGCTATGCGAGCCTCGGCGGCGGCAAGCGCTTGCGGCCGTTCCTGGTGGTTGAATCCGCCGCGCTGTTTCGCGTTTCGCGACCAAGCTCGGTGCTGGTGGGCGCGGCGGTGGAGTGCGTGCATTGCTATTCGCTGGCGCACGACGATCTGCCCGCCATGGATAACGATGATCTGCGGCGCGGCCGTCCAACCACACACAAGGCATTCGACGAAGCCACTGCTATCCTTGCAGGCGACGGCCTTCTCACGTTTGCCTTCGACATTCTTTCGCGCCCCGAAACGCATCCTGATGCGAACGTCAGGCTCGAGCTCGTCTCGGCGTTAGCGCGCTCGGCGGGGCTCGGCGGGATGGTCGGCGGACAAATGCTCGACCTCGCGGCCGAAGGGCGATTCGACGCTTCTCCGCCCGAGCTCGGCGAGCAGGACGTCAAGACTTTGCAGGCGATGAAAACGGGCGCGCTGCTGCGCTTCGCGTGTGTTGCCGGTTCGATTTTGGGCAAGGCCGATCCAGCCCAGCGGGCGGCACTCGAGCGCTATGGTTCGGCGCTGGGCGAGGCGTTCCAGATCGCGGACGATCTCCTCGACGTCGAAGGCGATCCGGCGACGGTCGGCAAAGCAACCGGCAAGGACGCGGCCGCCCATAAGGCGACGTTGGTCAGCGTGCTCGGACCTGCGGCCGCTCGGCGACGCCTGGAAAGCTTGGTCAGCGCCGCGCAAGCGGCACTCGCCAGTTTCGGCAGCGATGCAGACGTGCTCAAGGCGGCGGCGCGCTTCGTCGCCACACGTACGACGTGAGGAGCGGGGCGTCGGCTTTCCCATGGAGCCAAGTGGTAGACGAGCGAGTCCATCGCGACTGCCAAGAGACTTTGGACGCGAGGATGGCCATTGGTACAGCTGGGTGGACTCGAACCACCGACCTCTTGGTCCACAGCCAAGCGCTCTAACCAACTGAGCTACAGCTGCACGCGGCCGCAACCTAGGAGCCCGATCCCGCTTTGACAAGTGCTGCACGCGCTTGCTCGGCGTCATGCCGGCGGGCTGCCCCGCGGAGGCGGCGTCGTGGGAGCGACGCCGCGATTTGAAAGAAAAAACCCGGGCGGAGAGCCCGGGCTTGGACCGCTACACCGTCCAACAGCGACGGCGAACTTAGGCGACCTTCTTGAACACCTTACCGAAGCTTTCCTTGACGGGCTCGACGGAATCCGTAGCCACTTTCTGCGCGATCGCGGCGAGTTCCTTGGACTGAGCCGTCAACGCCTCGAATTGCTTGCGGCTATGCGCGGTGGAAAGCTCGACCATTTCCGAGAGCGACTTCACCATCATCAGCTGGCTCGCGAAGTCGAACGCCGCGTTGGTGTTCGCGCGCGCCGCCTCGATCACCTTGAGGCCGTAATCGGAGGCGCCTTTGGTCGCCGCCGCGTAGGTGTCCTCGAGCACATCGGTCGCCTCCTCGGCGGCCGACTTCATCTTTTCGTAGGTTTCCTTCGCCTGCGAGACACTCTTCTCGGCGATTTCGCGGAAAGCAGCTGGGATTTCCATTTTGGGAATCTCGAAATTGGGCAGTTCGAATTTCGGCATCTCGAATGCAGCCGGCGAAGCCGCCTTGGACTTGGATTTGGACGGAGTCGTTTCGATCGCTTCGGTCATAGATTGATCCTTTGGAGGGGCAGCGTTGCTCTTGCACGGACCCGCCCCGGCGCTGGTCCGTGCCTCACGGGGACAGCGGCTTGGTGGCCGCTGTCCTCAAGACCGCAAACGCCACTGCCGTCTGGCAGAAGGGATATAGCGTGGCTTTTGGTGCAATGCAACAGAAATATTGCGTTGCACAATAAGTACTCTCCGGATCAGGCTTTTTCCGGTGAAACGCCAATCGCGGGCAGGCCGCTCAGCGCGGAGCCGTGTCCTTTGCGGCCTTGCTCGTGCTCTCGCCTAGCTCCTTGGCCTGTTCGGTGAGTGCCTGCATTTGCCGCTGGATGTAGTCCGCCTGTAGCCGCAGGACGTCCTGCATATCCTTCGCCCGCACCAGCTCTTGCGCAAACTCGAACGCGCTCGTGATATTGCGCTCGGCGAAAGTCATTGCCTTTTCAGTGACATCCCTCGCGCCTTTGCGGGCGGTCTCGGCGTGACCTTCGAACGCACTCACGGCTTGATGCGCCGCCGAAATGAAGCCGTCGAAGGCCTGCCTCGCCTGCTCGACACTCTTTTCGGCAAGCGCCCGCATTTCAGGGGGAACCTCGAAACGATCGCTGGCGGCCATGGTCATCTCCTGCTGTGGATCGGGGGTCGCTACGTCCCGCGGGGCGCGCGAACTGCTGAAGTAATAACGTCGCTAGCGCCCGTCGGCTCCTGCGCGCGACGAAAAGGGCGCGGCGTCATCGAGCTGGAGCCATGACTGTAACAGGAATTGGAAAAAACCCCATGCGTATCGTCGATATCCGCGAATGCGCGGTGCCGGTGAAGTCCGACATGCGCAATTCGAGTTTCGATTTCTCCGAGATGACGACCTCGGTCGTGGCGGTCGTCACTGACGTCGTGCGCGAGCGCAGGCCCGTCGTCGGTTTCGCGTTCAACTCGACCGGGCGTTACGCCTGCGGCGCGGCCATGCGCGCGCGGTTCATCCCGCGCATCCTCAGTGCCGATCCGTTATTCCTGCTCGATGAGACCCAGGAGAATTTCGATCCGGCGAAACTTCTCGCCGTTATGATGCAACGGGAAAAATCCGGCGGACACAGCGAGCGCTCGATCGGCATCGGGACCATCGAGGTCGCGGTCTGGGACGCAGTCGCCAAGATCGCCGGAAAACCGCTCCATCGCCTGCTGGCCGAGCGCTACAACGGCGGCAAGATCGCCAACAAAGTGTTCTGCTATGTCGGCGGCGGCTGGTATGCGCCGGGCCAGAGCGTAAAAGATCTACAAGACGAGATGCGCCGCCATCTCGACAGCGGCTACACGATGGTGAAGATAAAAATTGGAGGTCTGCCGCTCGCCGAGGACGTGCGGCGGGTGGAAGCAGTCAAAGCGATGTTGCCGGCATATGCGCAGCTCGCCGTCGATGCGAACTCCAAATTCGGCCGCGACGAGGCATTCGCTTACGCGCAGGCGCTGGCGCCATTTCGGCTGCGCTGGTTCGAAGAGCCTTGCGATCCGCTCGATTTTAACCTGCTCGCGGAAATCGCCGCCCGCTATCCGCCGCCCCTCGCGACCGGAGAAAATCTTTTTTCCACGCAAGACGTGGAAAACCTCGTGCGTTTCGGCGGCTTGTATCCGGCGCGCAACGATGTGATCCAGGTCGATCCGCCGCAGGCCTACGGCATCGTGCAATACGCACGCACCGTCGCCATGCTCGAGCGCCACGGCTGGCCGCGCCGCGCCTTGTTCCCGCACGGCGGCAATCAAATGGCGCTCGCCATCGCCGCCGGGTTCGGACTTGGCGGGGCGGAATCTTATCCAGGCGTATTCGGCGCCTTTGGCGGGTTTGCGGACGACGCGGAGTTGGATGGAGGCTACCTCACGCTCTCCGACAGGCCAGGCATCGGATTCGAGGGTCAATCTGCACTCTACTCCATCATGCACACACTTGCGGCCTAAGGCCTGCCCGCGAGGAGAAGGCGGGTCGGAAGGGTCGGCTCCCGCTGTTGCGTGACTTGCCCCATGCGCAAGGCAACCGGATCGGCTATCCTGCACGGCAGGCCTTACCAACGTTGCGCGACCTCGGCCAAAGTGAGGTGATGGAGGAAAGATAATGCAGCGGGGGAGACGCAAACTCGTTCGCTGCATCCTGGCTCTGGCGGGGCTGTTTGCGATTCAGTCGTCGGCCGCATCTGCCGCGGAGCAAGTCGATCTCCTGCTGGTGCTGTCGTCGGATGTCTCGCGCAGCGTCGACCATCCGAAATTCCTGCTGCAGCGCGAAGGCTACGCAGCTGCGGTCTCCGACCGGCACGTGCTCGAGGCGATCAAATCCGGCCCGCAGCAGCGCATCGCCGTTTGTTTCGTCGAGTGGTCCGGCTTCGGCGCCCAGAAGCTCGTGATCGATTGGACCATCATCGATGGTCCCGACCCGGCGCGCAAATTCGGCGATCAGCTGCTGGAATTGCCGCGCGCGTTCGCCGACCGAACCTCGATCAGCGGCGGCATCGAATTCGCGGCCGCTCAGCTGGAGCGTGCGCCCTTCGAGAGTGCGCGCCATACCATCGACGTCTCCGGCGACGGCACCAACAATGCAGGCCGCGACGTGAAACTTGCCCGCGATGAAGTGGTCGCCAAGGGGATTGTCATCAACGGGCTCGTCATCCTGAGCGATCGGCCCGTGCCGTGGAATGCCGAGCATACCAACCCGCCCGGAGGCCTCGAGAAATATTATCAAGACAATGTCATCGGGGGTCCCGGCGCGTTCGTCCTCGTCGCCGAGAACTTCAACGCATTCGGCCGCGCCATCATCAAGAAGCTCATCGCCGAGATCGCCCTGCTGTCGGGCGCGCCTCCTCGCACGCTGCGCTGAGAGATTGCAGACATTGCATCCGCAGGCTAGAAAATTCCGCCGCCCGCCGGCGTGGATTGGTCTGCGCGGCGTCGGGCCGCGTTCAAAGCAGGACAATCCATGCAAAAAATCTATCCCGATCCCCGCGCCGCGCTTGCCGGGCTGCTGAAGGACGGCATGATGATCATGGCCGGGGGATTCGGACTTTGCGGGATTCCCGAGCAGCTCATCCTGGCGATCCGCGACTCGGGCGTGAAGAACCTGACCGTCGTCTCCAACAATTGCGGCATCGACGGTGTCGGCCTCGGCATTCTGCTCGACAGCAGGCAGATAAAGAAGATGATCTCGTCCTATGTCGGGGAGAACAAGACGTTTGCGCAGCAATATCTCGCGGGTGAACTCGAGATCGAGTTTAATCCGCAGGGCACGCTGGCCGAGCGCATCCGCGCGGGCGGTGCCGGTATTCCGGCATTCTTCACGCGAACGGGGGCCGGGACTCAGATAGCGGAGGGCAAGGAGCAGCGCGAGTTCGAGGGCGCACACTATGTCATGGAGCGCGGCCTCATCGCGGATCTCTCGATCGTCCATGCCTGGATCGGCGATACCGAGGGCAACCTCGTCTATCGCAAGACCGCGCGCAACTTCAATCCGATGATGGCCACCGCCGGCAAAGTTACCGTCGCCGAAGTCGAGCATCTTATGCAGCCGGGGGATATCAATCCCGACCACATCATTACGTCGGGGATCTACGTGAAGCGCTTGGTGCATGTGCCCAATGCAGTTAAGCACATCGAGCAGCGGACCGTACGCAAGCACGTCGCCGCCCCGGCGGGTACCGGAGAGGAAGTGTGATGGCCTGGACACGTGAGCAGATGGCGGAACGCGCCGCCAAGGAGCTGCGCGACGGCTTCTACGTCAATCTCGGTATCGGAATCCCGACGCTGGTTTCTAATTACATCCCGCCGGGAATGAGCGTGCAGCTACAAAGCGAAAATGGCATGCTCGGCTTCGGTCCGTTCCCGTATGAAGGCGAGGAGGACCCCGATCTCATCAACGCCGGCAAGCAGACGGTCACAGAGATCCCGACCACCAGCTATTTCTCGTCCGCCGACAGCTTCGCCATGATCCGCGGCGGCCATATCGATCTATCGATCCTAGGTGCCATGCAGGTCGCCGAGAACGGCGATCTCGCCAACTGGATGATTCCGGGCAAGATGGTCAAGGGCATGGGCGGCGCCATGGACCTCGTCGCCGGCGTCAAGAAGGTCGTGGTAGTGATGGAGCATTCGGCCAAGAACGAACCCAAGCTCCTCAAGCGCTGCACGCTGCCGCTGACGGGGGCCGGCGTGGTCGACATGGTAATCACGGACCTCGGGGTCTTTACCGTCGACAAGAAGGGCGGTGGAGGAATGACCTTGATCGAGCTTGCACCGGGCGTCACACTCGATGACATTCGTGCCAAGACCGAAGCCAGCTACCACATCGCCAACGTGCTGTAGGAGCGACAGAAAACGTCGCGGAGGCGGCAAAAACGAGAGCCGGAATCGGCAGCCGCCGGCCACGAAAGCGTCACAGAGCAATCGCAGGTTCCTAAAGAACAGCTTGCAGGTTTGCACTTCGATCTCCTCGGTTAGGGTCCGCTTCATCGGCGAACCAATGAAAGGCGCGTCGTGACCGCGGCCGTTGGCATCAAGCGCGTTGCATTTGCTGTTGCGGCCGTGGCTGCCGCTGCTATCGCCGCTCTCGTGCTCTTGCCGTTTTTGATGCCGCCGGACGCTGTGCGCAAAGCGGTGCAGGCCGAAATCCACGCGGTCACGGGGCTCGATCCGGTCCTGCGGGGCGAGGCCTCGGTATCGCTGTTCCCGGCTGGCGCGGTGAGCTTCGACGATCTCATGCTCGGGGACAATCGCACCGGCGCACCGGCACTCACGGCCGAGCATATGGTCGCGCGGTTGCGCTTCTTTCCGCTTTTGATCGGGCGGATCGAAATTGCCGACGTGTCGCTGGTGCGCCCGACGATCGCCGTCGTTTTCAACGCGGACCGCAGCTCCAACTGGTCGGGGCACATCCAGACGCTGGCGAAAAACCTCAAAACGGGAGCCGGACGCTCGGCCTCGTTTTCGGAGATCCGGGTCACCGATGGGACCGTCATCCTGCGCGATGAGGCCTACGAAATCGTGGAGACGATCTCGAACTTGGAAATGGCTCTTGCTTGGCCCTCGATCTCCCGAAGCTTCGCCGCCACCGGCCGATTCGCCTGGCATGACGAGCCGATCGACGCCACGATCAGCCTCACCGATTTCGCTGCCGCGCTGGAAGGCGAGCGATCCGGCCTCAAAGTCCGCCTTGCCGGAGCGCCTCTGCGCTTCGCATTCGATGGTTACATCAGCCACCGGCCCACGCTCAAGATGGAAGGTACTGTTGCCGCCGATGCAGCCTCTTTGCGTGACACGCTGCGCTGGTCCGGCCAGCAGCATCCGCCAGGTGGCGGCTTCGGCCGTTTTGCGCTCAAGGCGCAAACCAACGTGGTCGGCGGGACTATCGCCCTTTCGGGCGTCAATATCGAGCTCGACGGGAATTCCGGCGAAGGCGTGCTGAGCTTCGACGGACGGCAATCCTGGCAGGGAACGCTTGCCGCCGAGGGACTCGACCTGACGCCCTATATCTCCACGGTCCGTTTGCTGACTGGCGGGGAGCGCGGATGGGACAGCAAACCGATAGCGCTCGATGTCCTCGAGGGCCTCCAGCTCGATCTCAGGCTTTCAGCGGCACGCGTCAACCTCGCAAATGCCAAACTCGGGCGCACCGCAGTTGCAGCCAATCTGCGCGACGGCAACCTCACGATCGCAGTGGGAGAGTCGCAGGCCTTCGGCGGCGTGGTCAGGGGAACGTTCGGGCTCGCCAAATCGGCCGCCGGCGCCGATTTCAACGCGCAACTGCAATTCTCGGATGTCGATCTGGAGGAGTGCCTCGGTGAGATGTTCGGCATTCGCAGGCTCGAGGGCAAAGGCAACCTCGCAGTAACGGTCGATAGCTCCGGTGGGAGCGTATACGAGCTGACTAAGGCACTGAATGGCACGGCCGGCCTCACCAGCCGCAAAGGCGCGATCGCGGGCTTCAACGTCGAACAACTGCTCAAGCGCATCGAGCGCCGACCGCTCTCGGGCAGCGGCGAGTTCCGCACCGGCAAAACGCCCTACGAAACGCTCAGCGTCAATCTGCGCATCAGGCGAGGCGTAGCGAATGTCGAGGACGTGCGCATGGAAGGCTCGAGCGTGGGTCTTGCGCTGGCGGGCTCGGCATCCATTCCCGACCGCGATCTCGATCTGCGCGGAACCGCGAGCCTGCTTGCGGTTTCGACGGGGGGCGCTGGTAGCCCCGTGTTCGAGCTGCCGTTCATGGTGAAGGGATCCTGGGATGATCCGATCATATTGCCGGATCCACAAAGTCGAATCGAGCGCTCGGGCGCGGCACAGCCTATTTTGGACGCGGTCCGCAGCCGCGCACTGGGCGAGCCGGTACGCTCCCTGATCGAGCGGCTGACCGGAGCGCCGCCCGCGCAGAATCCGGCAGCAACAGCTCCGGCGCTTGCGGGCAGTTCCGCACCGGCCCAAGGCGCCGCCGGTGACGCGACGCCGGGGGATGTCGGGCCCGCACAAAGCACCCGGTAACCGCCGGCACTGCGCCTATAACGAGAAAGCGATCAGCGCGCGGCAAGGCCGGCGATGCCGCCGCGCCCGACATCATGAAATTTTGCGAGCAAGGAGGCGCCGGCGATGGCGAGGGCGACGAGGGCGATCAGTATCGTGCAGACGGCATTGATCTCCGGCTTCACGCCAAGGCGAACCTCCGAATAGATGCGGATCGGCAGCGTCGTGGCGCCCGGCCCCGTGGTGAAGCTCGCGACGACGAGATCGTCGAGCGACAAGGTGAAGGCGAGCATCCAGCCGGAGGCGAGCGCCGGCGCGATGAGCGGCAAGGTCACGGTCAAAAAAGTCTTCACCGGGGGACAGCCGAGATTCATGGCTGCTTCTTCAAGCGTCATATCGAAGGTCAGCAGCCGCGACTGCACGACAACCGTCACGAAGCAGGTGATCAACGTGGTATGCGCGATCGTGATCGTCCAGAAGCCGCGATCGATGTCGACCGCCACGAACAAGAGCAACAGTGCGAGCCCGGTGATGACCTCGGGCATAACGAGGGGCGCATAGATCATCCCGGAAAACAGCACTCGGCCGCGAAAGCGGCCGAATCGCGTCAGGGCGATGGCCGCAAGCGTCCCGAGCACGGTTGCCGCGGTGGCCGACAAGAAGGCGATCCGCAGCGTCACCCAAGCGGATTCGAGCATGGCGCGGTCGTTGATGAACTCGGCATACCAGCGCATCGACCAGCCGCCCCACACGGTGACGAGGCGCGAGGCGTTAAACGAGTAGATCACCAAGATCACGATCGGCAGATAAAGGAAAGCAAGCCCCAGTGCGAGCGAACCGATGTTGAACCAAGATGCCGTGCGCACGATCAGCTTCCCCGCGCGAGGTCACGCGTCTGGTTCTGTTCGTAGATCACGATCGGCACGACCAACAGGCAGAGCAGTACGACGGCCACCGCAGATGCGACGGGCCAATCTCTGTTGGCGAAAAACTCGGCCCACAGCGTCTGTCCAATCATCATGGTCTGCGAACTGCCGAGGAGATCGGGGATCACGAACTCTCCGACGATCGGAATGAAGCAAAGCAAAGCGCCCGCGACCACGCCAGGACGCGACAGCGGCAGCGTCACCAGCCAGAATGCCTTCCAGTTCGGGCAGCCGAGATCAGCGGCGGCTTCGAGCAGCGTCTCGTCCATTTTTTCCAGCGTGGCGTAAATAGGCAGCACCATGAACGGCAGGTAAGAGTAGACGATGCCGATATAGACAGCCGTATCCGTCGAGAGCCATGCGGGCGGCTCGTCGACGATGCGCAATGCCAGCAACAGCTGATTGAGCAGGCCGTCACGTTGAAGAATGTTGATCCACGCATAGATGCGGATCAGGAACGAGGTCCAGAATGGCAGCACCACCAATACGAACACCACCGGCTGCCAACAGCGCGGGGCGCGCGCCATGCCGTAGGCGATCGGAAAGCCGATCAGCAGCAGCAGCAGCGTCGATCCGGCCGCAATCTCCAGGCTCTTGAGATAGGAGGCGAGATAGAGCCAATCGGAGCCGAGCAAAGCGTAATTCTCGAACGACAGCGAAAAGACGGCCTGTGCGAAGCCGTTCCAACCGGCGGCAGGATCGAATACCGGCGTATAAGGCGGTTGGGCGATCGCCGTGTGCGAGAGGCTGATCTTGAGCACGATCAGGAACGGGACGAGGAAGAAGGCGGCGAGCCAAAGATAAGGAACGAGCACGATCAGCCGCTCGCCCCAAGATCGCTGCGCCTCGAGCTTGCTCACTGCCTCGTCCACCGCATCCCCTATCGCGTGAGCACCATGGCTGCCTCGGAGGGCCAGGTGAGCCACACGCGGTCATCCCAGTTGATCGGCCGCTCGACCCACCGGGTCACGTTGGCGACAGCCGTCTTGAGGACCATTCCGTTGTCGAGCCGTACCTTGTAGATCGAGAGGTCGCCGAGGTAGCCGATGTCCGTCACTTGACCTGCCACGCAGTTGTCTTCCTCCACGGGCGGTGGGTCGTGGGCGATGCGCACCTTCTCGGGCCGCAGCGCCACCCACACGATGTCACCCACTTTTGCATCAGCCGGTGAGAGCGCATGCAGTTGTCCGGCGGCGGCGCTCGCGACCACCGTTCCTGACGCCCCCACCTCGATGACGCTGCCTTCAATCAGGTTGACCTCGCCGATGAAATCCGCAACCCAACGCGAGTTCGGCCGCTCATAAATTTCTCGCGGCGTTGCGACCTGAATGAGACGGCCGCGATCCATGACTGCGATCCGGCCGGCGACCGTCATCGCCTCCTGCTGGTCGTGAGTTACGATAACGAAGGTGAGGCCGAGGCTTTCCTGCAACTGCATCAACTCGAATTGCGTTTCGCCGCGTAACTTCTTGTCGAGCGCGGCAAGGGGTTCATCGAGCAGCAGGACGCGTGGGCGCTTGACCAACGAGCGGGCCAGCGCGACCCGCTGGCGTTGGCCGCCGGAGAGTTGCTGCGGCTTGCGCTTGGCAAATCCCTCGAGCCGGACCAGCGCCAACATCTGCTCGACGCGCGTCGCGATTTCAGCTTTGGGGAGTCCTTCCTGCTTGAGCCCAAACGCGACGTTGCCCTCGATACTCAGATGCGGAAACAGCGCGTAACTCTGGAACATCATGTTGATCGGCCGCCGGTACGGCGGAACGGCCGCCAGATCCGCCCCGTCGAGCAGAATGCGTCCCTCATCCGGCACCTCCAATCCGGCGAGGAGGCGCAACAGCGTGGTCTTGCCGCAACCGGATGGACCGAGGAGCGCAAAAAATTCCCCGGAAAAAATGTCGAGCGAGACCCGCTCGACCGCAGTCGCGGTGCCGAATCGCTTGCTCACGCCATCGAACCGCACGAGCGGCCGCACGGCAGGATCCGTCCAGGGCGCAAACGTTCGGCGCGCGCCCCGGGGGTGCGGTTGGTTGGTCGCATCTCCGCCGTGCCCCATGCCGCCACGCTAACTGCACACCGCGCGCGGCTCAATCTCCGCAGGCCGGCTTTAGATGGTTAAGCTCGGCTCAGCGTACGCGCGACCGCGTCACGCCAGCCCGCCCACTTGCGCTCACGCGTGGCGACGTCCATGCGCGGCTCAAAATGCTGCTCGCGCTTCCACATCGCGGCAAAGCTTGGCAGGTCCGGGCACAATCCGGCGGCGCGACCCGCCAGGTAGGCGGCGCCGAGCGCGGTGGTCTCCATCACCAGGGGGCGCTCGACCGGGGTTGCCAGAATATCGGCGGTGAACTGCATGGCTATGTCGCTTGCCGCCATGCCCCCGTCGACCCGCAACACCGAGTTCGCCCCGGTCGCCGGCCAATCGGCGCGCATCGCCTCGATGAGATCGCGGGTCTGGTAGCCGACCGCCTCGAGTATCGCGCGCGCGAGTTCAGCCGCGCCCGACTTGCGCGTGAGTCCGTAGATGGCGCCTCGCGCTTGAGCATCCCACCAGGGCGCCCCGAGCCCCACAAATGCAGGCACCAAGTAAAGTTCCTCCGCCGGGTCGGCCCTCGCAGCAAGAGTGTTCACGTCCGCAGCTGTCGCGATGAGCTTGAGCGCGTCACGCAACCATTGCACTGCCGCCCCGGCGCTGAAGATCGCGCCTTCGAGCGCGTAGGTGCGTTTGCCCCCGAGCTGGTACGCAATGGTGGTCAAAAGACGATTCTTGGATAAAACCGGCTGATCGCCGGTATTGAGCAGCGCGAAGCAACCGGTGCCGTAGGTCGACTTCACCATTCCGGGCGCAAAGCAGCCCTGCCCCACTGTCGCGGCCTGCTGATCTCCCGCGACGCCAAGAATACGAATCTGACTACCGAACAGATCGGTGCTTCCGAAGTCCGCCGCGCAATCGCGGATCGGCGCCAGCAAGGCCAGTGGGACACCGAACAATTCGCATAGCTCGGCATCCCAGCTCCCCGCGCGGATGTCCATCAGCAGGGTGCGCGCAGCATTGGTGGCGTCGGTCGCATGCAATTTGCCGCCGGTGAGTCGCCACAAAAGGAAAGTATCCACGGTGCCGAAGGCAAGCCGCCCATCCTGCGCCGCCGCCCGCGCTCCCTCCACGTGGTCGAGCAGCCAGGCAACCTTGGTTGCAGAGAAATACGGGTCGAGTAGGAGTCCAGTGCGCGCCGCGATCGCCGCCTCATGCCCGCGCGCCTGCAGTGCCGCGCAAGCATCCGCCGTGCGCCGATCCTGCCAAACGATGGCATTGTGGATGGGGCGACCCGTAGCGCGCTCCCAAACAATCGTGGTCTCGCGCTGATTGGCGATGCCGAGGGCGGCGATTTGTCTCGCTTCGACTCCCGCCCGGGCGATCGTGGTGCGCACGGTCGCAAGCGTCGTCAACCAAATGTCCTCGGGGTTGTGTTCGACCAAGCCGGGAGCCGGATAGAGCTGGGCAAATTCCTGCTGCGCGCTCGCGACCGGCGTGAGCGCGGCGTCGAACAGGATCGCGCGTGTCGAGGTCGTGCCCTGATCGATCGCGAGAAGGTAATCGGGCAAATTCGCTCCCCTGCGGCACCCGTGACGATCGCGTGCAGGCGCCGATGTCACGTAGCACATCGACGGCGCGTCAGTCGACGCGACCGCGCTCTGATTTCTGGCTCTTTCCTAGTCGTGCCGCCCGAGCGCAAGCAGCACGCGCGAGCCATGATCCGTAAGCACGAGGCCGGTGGTTATGGGTTCCGCGCACGGGACGGACCGGAAGCATTGAGACTGTCATGGGGGCCACCGATCATAGCCGACATCATGTCCGCCAAGCGCGCGCGTTCTTCGGACGAAAAACGCAAACCCAGCTTTGTGCGCCGCCAGAGCACATCGTCCGCGGTCTGCGCCCATTCCTGCTCGACGAGGTATCGCACCTCCGCGGCCGTGAGGTCCTCGCCGAGGCAGGGCCCGAGCTCCTCGAAGCTCCGAGCAGGCCCGAGGATGCGTTCGAGGCGCGTGCCATAGGCGCGCACCAGGCGCATCGCGTGCGACTCGCTCAGGAACGGCCGCGATCGCCGCGTCATCGCCGCAAGCTCCACGATGCCGTCATGAGGGAAGTCGCCGCCGGGCAGATGCGACTCCTTCGTCCACGCCGGTCCAGCCTTGACGAAGTGCGAAAGGCGGTCGACCGCCTGTTCGGCGAGACGCCGATAGGTGGTAATCTTGCCGCCGTAAACGGTCAGCAGCGGTGCCTCGCCGCGCTGTTCATCGAGCGCGAGGACATAATCGCGGCTTACGTCCTGCGCCTTACTGGAGCCGTCGTCGTAGAGCGAGCGAACGCCGGCAAATGACCAAACCACGTCGGCGGGATTCAAGCTCGCGCGAAAGTGCGCGTTTGCGACGCCGCAAAGATAGACGATTTCGTCGGCGGTGGGCTCGATGCCGCTCGGGTCGCCAGCAAAAGCTTGGTCCGTGGTTCCGATCAGCGTGAAATCCCGCTCGAACGGCAGCGCGAACACGACCCGCCGGTCGCGCGTCTGCACGATATAGCCGCGATCGTGGTCGAACAGGCGCCGCACCACGATGTGGCTGCCCTTGTCGAGTCGCGCCGGAAGGGGGGCGCTGTCGCGCAACGCGCGTTTTGCGAACAGCTTCAGCCAGGGGCCGGTGGCATTGACGAGGACACGGGCGGTCGCGAGGTCGCGCCGGCCTCGCACCTCCAGCATCAGGCGCCATTCGGCGCCGCGCTCCGCGCTGATGCAGCGCGTACGGGTGCGGATCACGGCGCCGCGCTCCGCGGCATCGAGCGCGGTGAGCACCACGAGACGCGAGTCGTCGGCAAAGCAATCCGAATATTCGAAGCCGAGTTCGTGACGCCGCTTGAGCGGCGCGCCGAGCGGATCAGTTGCGAGATCGACGACGCGGGCCGCAGGAAGGACTTGCCGTCCGCCAAGGTGGTCATAGACGAACAGTCCGAGCCGCAGCATCCAGGCCGGACGCAGACCCGGTTCGGCCGGCAGCACGAAGCGCATGGGCCGGATCAAGTGCGGCGCCATGCGCAGCATCACTTCGCGCTCGAGAAGTGCCTCGCGCACCAGCCGCAGCCATCCCTGCTCGAGGTAGCGCAGCCCGCCATGGACCAGCTTGGTCGAGGCAGACGACGTTCCCGATGCGAGGTCGTTCTGCTCGACCAGCAGAACGCGCAAGCTCCGCCCGGCGGCATCGCGGGCAATGCCTGCGCCATTGATACCGCCGCCGATAATGGCGAGATCGAATTCGGCCATACTCGTTCCATTCAGCGCGAGAGATGAGCATGGCGCGCCGGACGAGCAGGCTCAAGATATGGGGCTCACGATCCACCTTGCATCGGTCGATGCATGGCCGATGATGCAATCGCGTTTGCAAAACAACGGGAGAGGACGATGGACTATCGTGACCGCCACGTGGTCGTCACCGGCGGAACCGGCGCGCTGGGTACCGCCACGGTCGCCGCGCTCATTAAAGCCGGGGCCGTCTGCCATGTGCCCTACATCGACCGGGCAGAAGCCGAGCGTTTTCCGTTGCGCAACCATGCCAAGGTCGAGTTCGTCGCCGACATCGATCTCACCCAGGAGTCCTCGGTCGCCAAGCTTTACGCCACCGTGCCGAAGCTCTGGGGTTCAATCCACATCGCGGGCGGTTTTGCCATGGCCCCAGTGGCCGCGACGACCAAGTCGGATTTGATGAAGCAGGTCGACATGAACTTCGTCACGGCGTTCCTCTGCTGTGGGGCCGCTGTCGTCGCCATGACCGCCACCGGCGCGGGTGGACGCATCCTCAATGTGGCGACGCGTCCAGCGCTCGAATGGCGCGCGGGCGCCGGAATGGCCGCCTATACCGCCAGCAAGGCGGCGGTCGCAGCGCTCACCGTGGCCTTGGCCGAAGAGGTCGTGAACTCGGGCATTCTGGTGAATGCGATCGCGCCGTCGACCATGGACACCCCTGCCAATCGGCAGGCCATGCCCGACGCCGACCCCGCTGTCTGGGCCAAAGTCGAGGACGTGGCCGCGACGATCCTGTTCCTGGCTTCGCCGGACAATCGCGTCACCCGCGGTGCCGTCGTGCCAGTTTACGGACGAAGCTAACGCGAGATGCGGTCCGCGCCATTATGGCGAACTACTCCCCCGCTGGGATGGCGTCACGCGCGGGCGCACGCAGGAGCCGCGTCACCGGGCTCGCAGCGACGATGGCATGCTGTTGGGCGTAAGCCTCGTGGTTCTGCTCGATGTCCTCGAGATCGTAAAGATAATTGACCATCAGTCCGTACGATTGCTGTAGCGCTCGTTCCGACGTGTCGGCGAGGAAGTTCAGCCGCTCGAGCCGCGCGCCGTTGCCGAGGTGGAAGCGGGCGACCGAATCAAGCGGCGTGCCGCGGGAGGAGCGCGCGCGCAGATAATACCAAGCGGCGGCGCGCAACAGCGGCTCTTGAATCGTGTCGGCGGCCACCTCCTCGCGCCACCAGTCCGTACGGTCGAGACCGGTTAGCGCCGCACGATCCTCCGCACCGAGCACAACCGACCCCCCGTTGGCGCGCTCGCGCCTGAGCCATTCGGCGAAATTCGGGGCGGGCGACAGCGTAACGAAGGTCGCCAGGCGTGGGATTTCACGGCTGACCTCTTCGACCACCTGCTTGATGAGAAAGTGACCGAAGGACACACCGGCAAGCCCGCGCTGGCAATTGGAGATCGAATAGAACACGGCCGTCGTCGCTCGCTCGGGTTCAATCCGCTCGCGTTTTGCCGACAGAATCGGATCGATCGCGGCCGGAATGCCACGCGTAAGCGCGAGTTCCACGAAGATCAGCGGTTCATCGATCAGCGCGGGATGAAAGAAGGCGTAGCAACGTCGATCGGGCGAGTCGATGCGCGCGCGCAAATCGTTCCAGTCGCGGATCGTATGCACCGCCTCGTAGCGAATGATCTTCTCCAACAGGTTCGCGGGCGTCGACCAGTCGATACTCCTGAGCACGAGGAAGCCGCGGTTGAACCAGGATGAGAACAGGTGGAGGAAGTCGTCGTCGATCACCGCGAGGTCGTCGCGATGATCCATCGCGTCCATCAGTTGCTCGCGCATGCGCACCAGCGCCGTGGTTCCGCCGGGGGCGAGATTGAGGCGCCGAAAAAGCTCCAGCCGCCTCGGCTCGGAGGCGCGTTGGACGTTCGACGCCGCGGCGTCAGATGGCGCGGTGAGATAGGCGCTGGCCGCGGCGCTCAGTCGACTGCGGTCCGCGCCGAAGCGCCTCGCCAGCGCCTCGAAGAAGGCGATGCGGGGGCCCGTCTTCAACTCCCCGTAGCGAGAGAGGATTTCGCGCGCGAGCGCGACCCCCGAGGCTTCGCCGCGCCCGGAGAGTAGGTCCTCACAGAGTTGCGCGAGGCTCTCCGAGCGCTGCTCGGCGACGCCGCGCCGGTCGCGGGTGCGGTCGATGAGCGCGCGGCCCCGCTCGGCGATCGACTGCAGCATGTCGCTGAAGGAAGAGGTGCTCACGGGCTCATCTCTCGCGCGTTTGGTGATAGATAAGGTTCCCGGCACAAATTCACAAATCATGCCAAATCGCTGGCAATCGCAGCCTATGGACAAGCCGGGGCGGCCGGGCCACAGAAACGGCTGTTTTTCACCATCGCGGGGTGCTGCTCGCCCCAAGGAGGAGTGATGGCCGGGCCTTTGGCCGGACTACGCGTGCTCGAGCTTGCCCGCATTCTGGCAGGGCCCTGGGCCGGGCAGATTCTCGCCGATCTCGGTGCTGACATCATCAAAGTTGAGCGAAAAGGAAGCGGTGACGACACGCGTGGCTGGGGCCCGCCGTTTGTCGAGGCGGCCGAGGGTGGGCATCTCGGCGCCGCCTATTTCCACGCCACCAACCGGGGTAAGCGGTCGATCGAGCTCAATTTCGAGAGCGAAGATGGACGCCGGATCGTCAAGAAGCTTGCCGCACGCTCGGACGTTCTGGTTGAGAACTTTAAGGTCGGCGGGCTTGCCAAGTTCGGTCTCGATTACGGGAGCCTGAGCAAGGAGAACCCGCGCCTGATCTATTGCTCGGTGACCGGCTTCGGCCAAAGCGGCCCCTACGCCACGCGTGCCGGCTACGACCTCATGGCCCAGGGCATGGGGGGCATTATGGATCTGACCGGGGCACCGGACGGCGAGCCCCAGCGCGCCGGCGTCCCGGTCGCCGACATCTTCACTGGCATCTATTCGGTGGTGGGCATTCTCGCCGCGCTCATCGAGCGCGGGCAAACGGGCCGCGGCTGCCTGGTGGATACCGCTCTCGTCGACAGCCAGGTCGGCGTGCTTGCGAACCAGGCCCTCAACTATCTCGTTTCCCGCAAGGTGCCCCGGCGCATCGGCAATGCGCACCCCAACATCGTGCCCTACCAGGTTTTCCCGGTTGCGGACGGCCATATCATCATCGCCACCGGCAACGACAGTCAGTTCGGCAAGCTGTGCGCGCTACTGGGCGAACCCAAAATCGCCGAGGAGCCGCGCTATCGCTCAAATTCCGATCGGCTTGCCAACCGCGACGAACTGATCGCCCGGTTGTCTACATTGACCTTGCGCTGGCGGCGCGACGACCTGTTGGCGAAGCTCGAGGCGCTGGGAGTCCCAGCCGGGCCGATCAACACCCTCGACCAGGTTTTCGCCGACCCGCAGGTGATCCATCGCGGCATGCGCATCGAGCGGCCGAGCGCGGCGGCCAAGGGCGGCACGATTCCGGGCGTGCGCACGCCGATCATCATCGGCGGCCGGCCCATGGCGGCGGAGCTGCCCTCGCCGCAGCTCGGCGAGCACACCGCAGAAGTCTTGCGCGAGATCGGCGAGGGGTAAATTATCTGCCGCTGGAAAAAAGACGGTAGACGCGCAGAGTGATACGCGGGTTGATCCAAGAGCGATCACTTATGTTGCACTTATTTCCATTGCACTTATATTGAGACGGCCAAATGATTTCGGCCAAATTCAAGAGCGTTGCCCGCGAAGTCTCAGAAGAGGCAACCGAATGGGAGGTTAACATGACCATCAGCCGACGCCATGTTCTTGCAGGTGCGCTGGCCGCACCCGCCATAGTCGCTTCGACACGATTGGGCTCGGCTGCGCCGGCTCAGACGCTGAAAATCTCCCACCAATTCCCGGGTGGCACGATTGACGAGGGTGATTTCCGTGATCGCCTGTGCCGCAAGTTCGCGGCTGAGCTCGAAAAGCGGACGAACGGCGCGATTGCCGCGCAGGTCTATCCCAATTCATCGTTGATGAAGACCGTGGCGCAGTTTTCCTCGGTGCGCAAAGGTGTCCTCGATCTCAGCCTTTATCCGATCTCCTACGCCGGCGGCGAGTTCGCCGAGCTCAACATCGGCCTGATGCCGGGCCTGGTCAGCTCCTACAAGCAGGGCGCAGCCTGGAAGAAGGCGCCGGTCGGGCAGAAGTTCAGCGCGT
>DATNNX010000062.1:0-14739 GCA_035601615.1 Xanthobacteraceae bacterium | reverse complement strand
TATCCCCCTCAATACCCTGCTTACCGTTGAACAATACGCCTATCTGCTCGCCGACAGCCGCGCGGCGGCGATCGTGGTCGCCGCTCCGCTCGTCTCGACCGTGCTGTCGATCCGCGATCGGCTGCCGCATTTGCACTCGGTCATCGTCGTTGGGACGAGCGCGCGGGAGCGGGTGTCGGGCGTGCATTTGTTCGAGGATATGCTGGCAAGCGCCGAGCCAACGCCGTTCACCGCGCCGACGATGTCGGACGAGGTCGCGTTGTGGATGTACTCGTCGGGCTCCACTGGTGAGCCCAAGGCGGTCAGGCACGTTCATACCAGCTTGATGGCGACGGCCAAGCTCATGGGGCAAGGCATCATCGGCATCCGCGAGGATGACGTCGCGTTCTCGGCGGCGAAGCTCTCATTCTCTTATGGGCTGGGTAATGCCGTCTCGTTTCCCATGTCGGTCGGCGCGAGCGCCGTCTTGCTGCCGGATCGCGCGACGCCGCAGGCGGTGCTGGCGACGCTTCGGCGTCATCGCCCGACCATTTTCTACGCCGTGCCGTCGCTCTATGCGGCCCTGCTGGCGCACCCCGACCTCGGCCCCGGCGCGGGCTCCGACCGCCTGCGGCTGTGCATTTCGGCCGGCGAGGCGCTGCCCGCCCATCTCGGCGAACGCTGGCGCGCGGTCGTGGGCGTCGACATTCTCGACGGGCTCGGCTCGACCGAAATGCTGCAGACCTTTCTAAGCAACCGGCCGGGCGACATCCGCTACGGATCGACCGGCAAGCCGGTGCCGGGATACGACGTGAAGATCGTCGACGAGAACGGGCGCGAGCTCCCCGATGGCGAGATCGGCGAGCTCGTGGTGCGCGGGCCCTCCGCCGGCGAAAGCTACTGGAACCAGCGAGCGAAGAGCCGGCGCACCTTCGTCGGCGAATGGACCCATACCGGCGACAAATACCTGCGCGACGCTGATGGCTACTATTATTACCGCGGGCGCACCGACGACATGTTCAAGGTCAACGGCATGTGGGTGTCCCCGTTCGAGGTCGAGGCGGCGCTCGTCTCGCATGAGGCGGTGCTCGAGGCCGCCGTCATCGGCAAGGAGGACGGCGACGGGCTGGTCAAACCGAAAGCCTTCATTGTGCTCAAGAACGGCTACGGCGCCGACGAGCGGCTGTTCGAAGCGCTGCGCGCGCATGTGAAGGAGCGCACCGGCGCGTGGAAATATCCGCGCTGGATCGACATCCGGGGAGACTTGCCGCGCACCGCGACCGGCAAGATTCAACGCTTCAAGCTGAGGGATTGATGGCGGCGCGGGCGCGACGCGTGCGGAGAGTTCTACTATGAGCTACGATCTCATCCTGCGCGGTGGCCGCGTCGTCGATCCCTCCCAGAAACTCGACGCCGTGACCGACGTCGCCTTCGCGGACGGCAAGGTGGCGCGCATCGGCGCGGGACTGCGCCCCGACGCCAAGACCGACGTCCACGACGTATCCGGCCGCATCGTCACCCCGGGACTGATCGATCTGCACACCCACGTCTATTGGGGCGGGACCTCGCTCGGCGTCGACGCGGAAGATTTCTGCCGCCGGTCGGGCGTCACCACCGCCGTCGATACCGGCAGCGCCGGTCCCGGCAACTTTGCCGGATTCCGCAAGCATGTGATCGAACGCAGCGAGGTGCGCATCCTGGCTTATCTGCATGTCTCGTTCGCCGGCATCTATGCCTTCTCGCCGCGGGTGATGGTCGGCGAGAGCGAGGAGATCCGGCTGATGGCGCCGATCGATGCGGTGGAGGTCGCCAATGCCAATCGCGACATCATCGTCGGCATCAAGGTCCGCGTGGGCGCTCGCGCCTCGGGCCGCTCGGGCACGGTGCCGCTCGACATCGCGCTCCAGGTCGCGGACGAAGTCGGCGTGCCGGTGATGGCGCACATCGACGAGCCGCCGCCGAGCTACGAAGAGGTGATCGCGCGCCTGCGGCCGGGCGACGTGCTCACCCACGCGTTCCGTCCGTTCCCGAACTCGCCGGCGACGGCGCAAGGCACCGTGAAACGCGCGGTCATCGAAGCGCGGCAGCGTGGGGTGCTGTTCGACATCGGGCACGGCAAGGGCTCGTTTGCGTTCAAGACCGCGCGCGCCATGCTGGCCAATGGCTTCTTGCCCGACACGATCTCGTCCGACGTTCACGCGCTCTGCATCAACGGGCCGGCGTTCGACCAGGTCACGACCATGTCGAAGTTTCTTTGCCTCGGCATGCCGCTGACCGATGTGATTGCCGCCTCGACCGTCAACGCGGCATTCGCGTTGAAGCGGCCCGAGCTCGGCAGCCTCAAGCCGGGGAGCGTCGGCGACGCGACGATTCTGTCCGTCAGCGACGGGCGCTTCGATTATGTCGACGTCGTCGGCGAGCACCTCACGGGCGAGCGCAAGATCGCCTCGCAGGCGGTCGCGATCGCCGGACGGTGGTGGCACCCGAAACCATCGCACCCGGTCAAAACGGCTTGATGCGGCCCTTCTTCCGTGTCCGCGATCTCCTGTGGCATGCCGCTTGCTCCGAGGTCACGACACACCGGCCGGTTATTGGGTCATCCCTCGACCCCAGGACAAGCATCCAATAAAATGGGCAGAGTGGCGCAAATCTAAGCGATTGACCGGCGCAACTGGGAGATCAAGCCATGGATCGCAGGACACTCCTGAAGGCCGTTGCAGGTGCAGGCACTTTGGCCGCGACGGGCAAGTTATCCGCCCCGGCGCTCGCGCAGGGCGCTGCCGCGCGCACGCTTCGTTTCGTGCCGCAAGCCGATCTCGCGAATTTCGACCCGATCTGGGGCACGCAATACGTGGTGCGCAATGCCTCCGCCATGGTGTGGGACACGCTCTATGGGATGGACGAAAAGCTCGAGCCGCAGCGCCAGATGGTGGAAGCCGAAGAGGTCTCGTCCGACGGGCTGACCTGGACGTTCCGCCTGCGGCCAGGATTGAAATTTCACGACGGCGAACCGGTGCTGGCAAGGGACGTGGTGGCGAGCCTCGAACGCCGGAGCGCGCGCGACCAGATGGGCCTCTTGATCAAGGCCGTCCAGCAGGAGCTCACGGCTGTCGACGACCGCAACGTGAAGTGGGTGCTCAAGAAACCATTCCCGAAGATGCTGCTGGCGCTCGGCAAGATCAGCACGCCTATCGCTTTCATCATGCCCGAGCGCGTCGCCAAGACCGACCCGTTCAAGCAGATTACCGAATATATCGGCAGCGGCCCCATGCGCTTCATGAAGAACGAATGGGTTCCGGGCGCCAAGGCCGCGTTCGAAAAATTTTCCGACTATACGCCGCGCTCGGAGCCTGGCTCGTGGCTCGCGGGCGGCAAGCGAATGCTGGCCGAGCGCGTCGAATGGGTGGTGATGCCGGACCCCGCGACCGCCGCCGCCGCGCTGCAGAACGGCGAGATCGACTGGTGGGAGAATCCGATTTCCGACCTGGTGCCGCTGTTGCGCAAGAACCGCGATGTCGCGGTCGACATCGCCGATCCGCTCGGCAATATCGGCAGCTTCCGCATGAATCACCTCTATCCGCCGTTCAATGACGTGCGGGCGCGTCGCGCGGTTTTGATGGCGATGAGCCAGGAAGACTACATGCGCGCCATCGTCGGCGACGACGACAATCTCTGGAAGCCGCTGCCCGGCTTCTTTACCCCGGGCACGCCGCTCTACACCGAGGAAGGCGGCGAGATCCTCAAGGGCCCGCGCGACCTTGATGGCGCCAAGAAATTGCTGGCGCAAAGCGGATATGCGGGTGAGCCGGTCACCTGCCTCGTCGCCCAAGACCAGCCGATCACCAAAGCCCAAGGCGACATCACCGCCGATCTGCTCAAGCGCCTCGGCATGAATGTGGATTTCGCCGCCATCGACTGGGGCACGGTCGGCGCGCGCCGCGCTATGAAAACGCCGCCCGGCCAGGGCGGCTGGCAGATGTTCCACACCTGGCACGCGGGCGCGGACTGCGTCAATCCGGCGGTCTCCATCGGGGTGCGCGCCAGCGGCGACAAGGCGTGGTTCGGCTGGCCAGACGCGCCCGAGGTCGAAGCGCAGGTCGCAGCTTGGTACGAGGCCAAGACTTTGGACGAGGAGAAAGCCGCGATCCGGCGTCTCAACAAGGCAGCGCTTGAGGCGGTTGTTTTCGCGCCGACCGGTTTCTTCTTAACGTACCAAGCGTGGCGCAAGAACGTGAGCGGTGTGGTTAAGGGGCCGCTGCCGTTCTTCTGGGGTGTGGGCAAGGCGGCCTGACGCTGCGCCAATGAGCGGCGTTGACCCACAGGGCACACACTTCATGAATCGAAGAGCACTCCTGAAGTCTGCAGCCGGCGCCGGTGCACTCGCCGCAGCGAGCGGCTTGGCGACGCCGGCGGTATCGCAACGCGCCGCCGCGCGCGTGTTGCGTCTCGTGCCGCATGCGGACGTCGCGAATTTCGACCCGATCTGGTCTTCAGCCTACATCGCGCGCAACGCCGGCCTGTTGGTCTGGGACACGCTGTATGGCGTCGACGCCAAGCTCGAAGTGCAGCGCCAGATGGTCGAGGCCGAGGAGGTCTCAGCGGACGGCCTCGTCTGGACCTTCCGGTTGCGGGAGGCGCTCAAGTTCCATGATGGTGAGCCGGTGCGTGCCAAAGATGCGGTGGCCAGCATCAATCGATGGTCGGCGCGCGATCCCATGGGGCAGATGATCAAGGCGATCGAGAACGAGCTTACGGCCGTCGACGATCGCACCTTCCGCTGGTCGCTGAAGAAGCCCTATCCCAAGATGCTGCTGGCGCTCGGCAAGATCGTCACGCCGTGTTGCTTCGTCATGCCGGCACGGATCGCCGCGACCGATCCGTTCAAGCAGATCAATGAATATGTCGGCAGCGGGCCCATGCGCTTCATCAAGAACGAGTGGACGCCGGGCGCCAAAGCCGTGTTCGAGAAATTCGCCGACTACGTACCGCGACCGGAACCGGCGTCCTGGCTTGCGGGCGGCAAAGAGATCATTGCGGACCGCATCGAATGGACCACCATCGCCGACCCGGCGACCGCCGCGGCCGCGCTGCAGAACGGCGAGGTCGATTGGCTGGAGCAGCCGCTGCCCGACCTGGTCCCGGCGCTGCGCAAGAACCGCAACGTCGCGGTGGATATTCAAGATCCTCTCGGCAGTATCGGCACGCTGTTCTTCAATCATCTATATCCGCCCTTCAACGACGTGCGGGCGCGCCGTGCGATCCTCATGGCGCTGAACCAGGCGGACTACATGCGCGCCTATGTCGGCGACGACAACATGTGGAAGCCGCTGCCCGGCTTCTTCACGCCGGGCACGCCGCTCTACACCGAGGAAGGCGGCGAGATTCTCAAGGGCCCGCGCGATCTCGATGCCGCCAAGCGCTTGTTGACGCAAAGCGGTTATGGGGGGGAGCCGATCGTCTCGATGGCGGCGCAGGACCTTGCCCACCACAAGGCTTGGGGCGATATCACCGCCGATCTGCTGCGGGGCCTCGGCGTCAACGTTGACTATGTCGCGCTCGATTGGGGCACCGTGGTCGCGCGCCGGGCGCAAAAATCTCCGCCGGGCCAGGGCGGCTGGCACATCTTCCACACGACCTTTTACGGCATCGATTTCCTCGACCCAACGAACAAGCTGCTGCGTGCCAACGGCGACAAGGCGTTCTTCGGCTGGCCAAACATTCCGGAAGTCGAAACCGAGATCGCCGCCTGGTACGATGCAAAGACGATCGATGAAGAGAAGCTTATTGCGCGGCGATTGAACAAAGCTGCCCTCGACCACGCGATCTTCGCGCCGCTCGGCGCGTATCTGAGATACTATGCCTGGCGGAAGAACGTCACGGGGATTGCGCCGGGGCCGCTGCCGTTCTTCTGGGGCGTGGCCAAGATGGTTTGAGCGCGTACAGGCCGAGAGTCATGGATCGACGCACGTTCATCAAGGCCGCGGCCGGTGTCGGCGTCTTGACCGCGGCCGGCGGACTTGCCGCCCCAGCGATCGCGCAGCGCGGGGCCGCGCGCGTGTTGCGCTTCGTGCCGCAGGCCGATCTCGCCAATTTTGATCCGATCTGGAACACACAGTACGTCGTGCGCAATGCCGCCGCGCTGGTGTGGGACATGCTTTACGGTTTCGACGATAAGCTTCAGCCCCGGCGTCAGATGGTCGAGAGCGAGGAGACCTCCTCGGATGGACTCGTTTGGACGTTTCGTCTGCGGCCGGGACTGAAATTTCATGACGGCGAGCCCGTGCTCGCAAAAGACGTGGTGGCGAGCCTCGCGCGCTGGCAAGCGCGCGACAACATGGGCCTGATGACTAAGGAGATCGAACAAGAGCTTAGCCCCGTCGATGACCGCACCTTCCGCTGGGTGCTGAAAAAACCCTACCCCAAACTCTTGGTCGCGCTCGGCAAAGTCGGAACGCCATCCTGCTTCATCATGCCGGCGCGGATCGCGGCGACCGATCCGTTCAAACCGATCGGCGAGTATATCGGCAGCGGGCCCATGCGCTTCGTGCGCGAGGAATGGATTCCCGGCGCCAGGGCGGTGTTCGAAAAGTTCGCCGATTATGCGCCGCGCCAAGAGCCGCATTCGTGGCTGTCCGGCGGCAAGCGCATATTGCTCGACCGCATCGAATGGGTCGTGATGCCCGACCCGGGCACCGCCTCCGCCGCGCTGCAGAACGGCGAAGTGGATTGGTGGGAAACCCCGATGGCCGACCTCGTGCCGGTGCTCAAGAAGAACCGCAACCTGATGGTCGACATTGCTGATCCGCTCGGCAACATCGGCAGCTTCCGCATGAACCACCTGCATGCCCCTTTCAACGACGTGCGGGCGCGCCGCGCGGTTCTCACCGCGATGAGCCAGGAAGACTATATGCGCGCCGTTGTGGGGGACGACGACGCGTTGTGGAAGCCGCTGCCCAGCTTCTTTACGCCTGGCACGTCGCTCTACAGCGAGCAAGGCGGCGAGATTCTCAAAGGTCCGCGTCGTCTCGATCCCGCCAAACGATTGCTGGCCGAGAGCGGCTATTCCGGTCAACCGGTCACCTGCGTGGTGGCGCAGGATCTGCCAATCACCAAAGCGCAGGGCGAGATCACCGCCGACCTGCTCAGAAGACTTGGCATGAACGTCGATTTCGCCGCCGTCGATTGGGGTACGAATGCAGCGCGCCGGGCGCAGAAATCGCCGCCCGGCCAAGGCGGCTGGCAGATGTTCCACACCTGGCACGCCGGCGCGGTCTGTATCGATCCTTCGTCCTATACCGCGATCCGGGCCAACGGCGAGAAGGCGTGGTTCGGCTGGCCGACCAGTGCGAAGGTCGAAACCGAGATCACCGCCTGGTACGAGGCGAGAAATCTCGATGAAGAAAAGACGGCGATCGCGCGGCTCAACAAAGCGGCGTTCGAGGACGTCGTCTATGCGCCAACCGGCTTCTTCTTGGCCTATCAGGCCTGGCGCAAGACCCTCGGCGGGATCGTGAAGGGGCCCCTACCTTTCTTCTGGGGCGTAACCAAAGCGGCGTGAGGGCGCAGTGCTGACGCGCAGTGAAAAAGCGAGCGGCTCGCTGGCGCTCCCTTTCCCGGGCCGGAACATCGGCAAGATGGCATGAAACCTGCTAGCGTCGGCGCATGCTGAGCTACATCATCCGGCGGATCCTCGCCACCGTTCCGGTAATGGTGGTGGTGGCGCTGTTCGTGTTCAGCCTGCTCTACATCGCGCCGGGCGACCCGGCCGCGATAATCGCCGGCGATCAGGCAACGCCGGACGATGTCGCGCGCATTCGCATGAGTTTGGGCCTCGACCGCCCGTTCCTGATCCGCTTCGGAGAATGGCTCTGGCAGATTCTCCACGGCGATCTCGGCACCTCGATCTTCACCAACCTGCCGGTCGCCACGTTGATCGCGCAACGCGCCGAGCCGACGCTCTCGCTGATGGCGGTGACGCTCATCCTTGCCGTCTGCGTCGCCGTGCCCATCGGCGTGGTGGCCGCGTGGAAAGCCGATACCTTGATCGATCGCGCCATCATGGCGTTTGCGGTATTCGGCTTCTCGGTCCCGGTTTTTGTCGTGGGCTATCTGCTCGCCTATGTGTTTGCGCTCGAGCTCGATTGGCTGCCGGTGCAGGGCTACACGCAACTCTCCGAAGGCCCGTGGCCGTGGTTGCAAAACCTGATCCTGCCCGCGCTCGCGCTCGGCTGCGTCTATATCGCGCTCATCGCCCGCATCACGCGGGCCTCCATGCTGGAAGTCCTGCAGCAGGATTACATCCGCACCGCGCGCGCCAAAGGCGTGGGACAGACGGGCATCCTGTTCGTGCACGCGCTCAAGAACGCCGCGGTGCCGATCGTCACCGTCATCGGCATCGGCGTTGCGCTCTTGATCGGCGGCGCGGTGGTGACAGAGACGGTGTTTGCGATCCCCGGCATCGGCCGGCTGACCGTCGATGCCATCCTGCGCCGCGACTATCCGGTGATCCAGGGCGTCGTGTTGATGTTCAGCTTCCTTTACGTGCTCGTCAATCTCGTCATCGACCTGCTCTACACCGTGCTCGACCCGAGGATCCGCTATTGACCGACGCGACTATCACCACCGCGCCCGAACTGATCTCCGCCGCGCCCGAGCTGCCGGACCTGCTACCGCCGGTTAAGCTGCGCGGCGGCATCATCGGCTTCATGCGCCGCCATCCCGCGATCGCCATCGGCGGCGCGCTGGTGCTGGCGATGGTGCTGATCGCCGCCTTCGCGCCCTATCTCGGCACGGTCGATCCCACCGCGCTCGCGCCGACCCGGCGCACCCGCGAGCCATCCGCCGCGTTCTGGTTCGGCACCGACATGCTCGGGCGCGACATCTATTCCCGCGTCCTCTACGGCGCGCGCGTGTCGCTCACCGTCGGCTTCTCCGTCGGGCTGCTGGCCTCGCTCGCGGGTCTCGTCATCGGCCTCATATCGGGCTTCGTTCGCTGGAGCGACGGCATCATCATGCGCGTGATGGACGGGATGATGTCGATCCCGCCGATTCTGCTCGCGATCGCGCTGATGGCGCTCACCCGCGGCAGCGTCGGCAACGTGATCACCGCCATCACCATCGCGGAAATTCCGCGCGTGTCGCGCCTGGTGCGCAGCGTCGTCTTATCGCTGCGCGAGCAGCCCTATGTGGACGCGGCGATCGCGGCCGGCACCCGCACCCCGATGATCATCCTGCGCCATATCCTTCCCAACACCGTCGCGCCGATGACGGTACAGGCAACATATGTGTGCGCCAGCGCCATGATCGTGGAGGCGATCCTCTCCTTCATCGGCGCCGGCACGCCGCCCACCATCCCGTCCTGGGGCAACATCATGGCGGAAGGCCGCGCGCTGTGGCAGGTCAAGCCCTACATCGTGTTCTTCCCCGCGGTTTTCCTCTCGCTCACGGTGCTTGCGGTGAACCTGCTCGGCGACGGCCTGCGCGATGCGCTCGATCCGCGCCTGGCCAAGCGACTTTAGAGAGCTTGCGGCATGGCGCTGCTGGAAGTCGAAAACCTGCAAACGCACTTCCGCACGCCGGACGGCGTGATCCGCGCGGTCGACGGCATCTCGTTTGCGGTCGAGGCGGGCGAGACCGTGGCGATCGTCGGCGAGAGCGGTTGCGGCAAGTCGGTCACCGCCAATTCCATTCTACGCCTGGTGCCGCAGCCGCCCGGCAGAATCGCGGGCGCGATCCGATTCGAGGGCCGGGATCTGCTCAAGCTCAGCGAGCGCGCCATGCGCGAGGTCCGCGGCAACGACATCAGCATGGTCTTCCAGGAGCCGATGACGAGCCTTAATCCGGTGCTCACTATCGGCCGCCAGATCGCCGAGCCGCTGCGGCTGCATCAGGGACTTCCCCGCAAGCAAGTGGAGGAACGCGTGGTGGAGATGCTCGGGCTCGTCGGCATCGCCGAGCCGCGCCGGCGCGCGCGCGAATATCCGCATCAACTCTCTGGCGGCATGCGCCAGCGCGTGATGATCGCCATGGCGCTGGCCTGTCACCCGAAGCTCCTCATCGCGGATGAGCCGACCACCGCGCTCGACGTCACCATCCAGGCGCAGATCCTCGGCCTCATGGCCGACCTCAAGAGCAGAGTCGGCGCCGCCATCATCCTTATCACCCATGACCTCGGCGTGGTGGCCGAGATCGCCAAACGCGTGATGGTGATGTATGCCGGCCGCAAGGTTGAGGAGGCGCCGGTCGCCGAACTCTTCCGTTCGCCGCGCCATCCCTATACCCAGGGCCTGCTCAACGCGGTGCCCAAGCTCGGCTCTTCGCTCGGCGCGCGGGGAACGAAGCTCGCGGAGATTCCGGGCGTCGTGCCGAGCCTCAAAGAGCGCATCGCCGGCTGCGTGTTCGCGAGCCGCTGCGCATTCGCGCGCGAGCTATGCCGACGCGTCGCGCCGGTGCTGGAGGAGAAGGCGCCGGGCCATTTTGCCGCCTGCCATTTCGCCGCCAAGGTAACGGTGGCCGCATGAGAGAGGTCCTGCTCGCGGTCAACGATCTCAAGAAGCATTTCCCGCTGCGCGGCAGCTTTCTTCGCCCGCGCGGGCGCCGCGTCTATGCGGTCGACGGCGTGTCGTTCGAGATCGACAAGGGGGAGACGCTCGCGCTGGTCGGCGAATCCGGTTGCGGCAAGTCGACCGTCGGCCGCGCCATCTTGCGGCTGTTCGAGATCACTGCCGGGCAGGTGGTTCTCGATGGAACGCGCATCGACGACATGCCGGCGGGCGCGTTGCGGCCGCTGCGCCGCCGCATGCAGGTCGTGTTCCAGGATCCGATCTCGAGCCTTAATCCGCGTATGCGCGTGCGCGATCTTCTCGCCGAGCCGATCCGCAACTTCGCGCTGGCAAAATCCGCCGCCGACATGGAGGCGCGCATCGATCTCTTGCTCGACAAGGTGAGGCTGCCGCGCGAGGCCAAGACGCGCTGGCCGCACGAATTCTCCGGCGGACAGCGTCAGCGCATCGCCATTGCGCGCGCGCTCGCGGCCGAGCCCGACCTCATCGTCTGCGACGAGGCGGTCTCGGCACTCGATGTTTCGGTCAAGGCGCAGATCGTGAACCTGCTGCAGGATCTGCAGCGCGAGTTTGGCCTCGCGCTTCTCTTCATCAGCCACGATCTCGCCATCGTCGAGCACATGACTCATCGGGTTGCGGTCATGTACCTCGGCAAGATCGTCGAGCTTGGGCGCAAGCGGCAGATTTTCGGCGCCTGCAAGCATCCCTATACCGAGGCGTTGCTCTCTGCCGTGCCGGTGCCCGAACCGGGCGCGGCGCGCAAACGCATCATTCTTAAAGGCGATGTGCCGAGCCCGATCAATCCGCCCAAGGGCTGCCGTTTTCACACGCGCTGCCCCTACGCCTTCGACCGCTGTCGCGTGGAGGAGCCCGAACTGCGGCCGATTGAGGACGGACAACTTGCAGCCTGTCACCTGCACGATCTGCCGGCGGCGCAGAATCCGATGGCCACCACGAGCCAACACTGAATTGCGAGACAGCGTTAGGGAGCCTTGTACTCCATCGCCTGCTTTGCCCGCTCAACCACCGCGGCGGGCGTCGCGAAGATTTTTTCAGCCAGCGCCTGCAATTCCTCGCCCGAGATCGGATCGATCACCACGCCGATTCGCCGCGCCTCGGCGAGCAACTCCTCGTCGCGCATCGTCGCCATGAATGCCTTGCGCAGCGCTGCGACCCGCTCCTGCGGCACGCCCGGCGCCATCATGTACGGACGGCCGAAGGTTTCGGAGCTGTAAATCAAATCCATGACACGGCGATTCGCCGCCGTCGTAGCGAAATCGACCGCGAGCGGCACACCCATGTTGTTGATCTCGGGGTTCCCCTTGTCGTGCTCCTGCACGAGTACGCGGATGAAGCCCGATGCGACCCAGTTCGGCCGTTGCGCCTTCAGGCTTGACCAGCTGAAGCCGCACAGTCCCTTCACTTCGTCCTTTTCGATGGCGAGCGTGATCTCGCGGGTTCCAGGATAGCCGCTGACCAGGCGAATCTTGCTGCCGGTCATGTTGTTGAGCATGGCGGGAAAGTCGCGCGTCGAAGTGCCGGGATGACTGGCGCCGATGATCAGCTCGTCTGTCAGCAGATCCCGGAATGATTTCACCGCCGCGTCGGCGCGGGCGATGCACACATAATGATCGATGGTCGCCGAGCCGAGATGGACGAATTTCGTCGCGTCGTGCCGCAGCCGCTTCGTGTCGCCGAGCAACGCATCGAGCAGCGCGTCGAGCACGGCGCTGTTCTGCAGCGCGCCGATGACCGTGCCGTCCCGCGGCGCCACGTTGAACAGATGCGCGGCCGCCGCGTTGCTGCCGGCGCCGGCCATGTTTGTGACCACCATGGCGGGATTGCCCGGGATATGTTTGGGCATATGCCGGGAGACGAGTCGCGCGTAGATATCGTAGCCGCCGCCAGCCGAGGAGCCGACGAGCACCGTGATCTGCCTGCCCTTGTAGAACTGCGCGACCGCCTCCTGCGCGCGCGCCGGCTTAGTCGCCAGCGCGGCGATAATCCCAACGCATGCGAGGCAGCGCCACATCGCTTGCTCCGTTGGATTCCGTCCTTTAAGGGCTATTCAGGGAATTTCGTAAACCGTCATCTCGTCGGCAATGCCCCGCAGCGCCGCGCGCTTCGCCACCGGTTTGAGGCTGCTGGTCTCCAGCAGCATCGATGTCTGCGCGTTCTCTACCACCGGGCCGGTCGCGTAGATCGAGCGCGAGACCGCGAGATTTTGCACGCGCGCGGCGATATTCACGGTCTGGCCGAAATAGTCGCGGCGGTCGTTGAGCGTGACGGCGAGACACGGCCCCTCATGAATGCCGATCTTGAGCAGCAGGTCCTCGCTCTTGCGCTCTTCATTGAACTTGCGCATCGCCTCGCGCATGCGCAACGCGGCGCCGACCGCCCGATCCGGGGTCGGAAACGTTGCCATCACCGCGTCGCCGATCGTCTTCACCACGGCGCCGGCCTCGGAGGCGACGATCTCGGTCAGGACGCGGAAATGTGCTCTGACGAGGTCATATGCGACCAGGTCGCCGACGCGTTCGTAAAGCTGGGTGGAGCCCTTGAGATCGGTGAACAGGAACGTGAGGCTGGTGATGTTGAGGCGCTGATTGACGTCGAGCGTATCGGTGCCATAGACGTCGTGGAATGTCTGGTTGGTGAGCAGGCGCTTTGCCGTCAAGAACGGCTTGCGCCTGCCGAGAAGGTCATGGAGCGCGTCCCCCGCGATCCACACGCCAGGCAATACCCGTGCGTTGGTGCGATTCTCGAGTGAGAGGCGAAACGGGCCAGGCCGCAGTTCTATTGTTCCGGTCGGCGCCCGGACCTTGTTGAAAACGAGCGAGAGGTTCTGGCGCTCGCGCGTCGCCTCCCCCTTGATGTCGAGGAACTGCGCCGCGTGCGTCACCGGTTCGAAAACGATCACGAACTCCGCCGGCAGCTGCAGCGATAGGATGGCTTTCTCGCCGGGCGGCAACTCGACCGAATCGAGGGTAACGTCCTCGATGATCCGCTCGAAGTCGTTGGGAAGATCGATCCCCGAGCTCCAAAAAATCTGACGGAAGTACTCCGGGATGGGAAGCGTCTCCGGATCATGCGCCGCGATCTTGCGCACGCGCGGCGTCACCGTAAAGGCCACCTCGACCATCTCGTCGAGTGTGGGTTCATATCCGGCGGCACAGAGCGCGCACTCGTACTCCTCGCGACGGACCGTCTTGAGCGTGGCGTTGGCGTCGAGCACCCCTCCGCAGCCGGGGCAAAGCACGTTCCAGGAAAGATCGAACAGCCCGAGCCGCGCCGCGTGCAGAAACGCCGCGATGACGCGCTCCTCGTTCAATCCGCTCTTGGTCGCGAAATCCACGACATTGATGCGGCAGAGCCGGTGATCTGGCGCGTCCCGGACGAGCCGCTCGATTGCCGCCACGACATCGGCGTCGGCCGACTGCCGCAGGACGTTGAACATGGCCTGGGCATCGCTCACGTCGAAAATCATATAGAAGAACCAGGCTTGGAAAAACCCCACTGGCGGGAACGGCGGATCGCACATAGCCGCCACCGCCGCTTTTTGCGTCTGCGCGCTCTTGAATGATCTGCCGTTCGGGACTTCAATTGCGGCAAAGCACCGTTCGAAGGGCGAGGGGCATGGTTTGCCTCGGCTTTTACAAAGGTGTGTGATGGTCAAAGGGCTGCGCTGACGGAAAGCCGGCTCGGTTAAAGGGAGGTATCAATGCCCGAACTGCGAAGCGTCATTCGGCTCTGCCTTGCGACTGCGATCGGCCTCGTCCTTTGGACGGGCTTTTTTTCTGCCCAGGCGCAAGAGCGCGAGCTGAAAGTTGGGTACACGAAGAATCCCATCCAAGATGCCTCGCTCGACATGATGGAGAAATGGGCGAAAGACCATGGCGTCAAGCTGACACGCGTGCCGATGGCCTACAGCGTCTTCATGGAAAAGGTCACCACGACGCTCACCGGCGGGACCGACCAGTTCGACGTCATCTGGCACAATGACGACTGGGGTCAGATGTGGAAGAAATGGCTGGAGACGACCGACGACGTGAAGGGCATCGAGAACGCCGACCGCTGGCCTCTGCTCGCGTTCTGGAACGACGAGAAGAAACTCACCGTCGTGCCCATGGCCCACACCGTCGGGACGTTTTTCTACCGCAGCGACCTCCTCAAACCCGAGGAAGTGCCCAAGACCTTC
>DATNNX010000061.1:0-8349 GCA_035601615.1 Xanthobacteraceae bacterium | reverse complement strand
AAACTAGCACAGCGCGAAGGCTTGATCCCCATGCCGAAAAAGCGGGAAGCTTCGCCTCGTCGGCCGCCGCCCAGGTCGTTCTGAGTTTGCCAGGAGAAGCGTTGAAGCGTCAGCAACGCGTGTAGTTCACCACTCGGCGTGCTGGTCAGGGGCGAAAGTTCCAGAGTCGGACATCGGGCCGACAGCCGTTCGCCACCATGCAAAAATGGTCTGGTTCGGTTGAAGCGCGTCAGTGCTTCCGCGTCCGAGTATCAGAACCCCGCTGTGGCGTGCCCTCGGCGGGGTTTTGCTTTCGGCCGAAGCTGAAACGGCCGAAGACGGCGCGCGGCCCCCAAGCCCGCTCGGCAAACTCGGGTCCCCCTTGTGTGTCCCGCAAGGAGGAGGGTAGGACCGAGTTCGGCGCTCGCGTTGATCCCACTTCGCCTGGTGCACTTTGAGTGAGGCCTTCCTGATGGCAAGCCGGACCGAGATCGGCGTGGTCTATGGCGCCGCCATCGTGCAGGGTTTGGCGCTCGTCACGTTCCCGGCCGCGAGCTCCATCTTCACCAGCCCCGACGGCTTCGGTTTCGACAGCACCCGCTACGGAACGATGTTCGTGCCGCAAGTGGCGCTCGCCATTCTCGCGTCGGCGCTTGCCCCAAAACTCGCGCGTCGCCTCGGTTTGCGCCGGGTGCTGGTGGCGGGATTTGCCGGCAACGTCGTTTCCATGACCTTGCTGGCGGCAAGCGCGCTGTTGCTCGGCGCGTCCGACATTGCTTTCGGCATTCTCCTTCTCGCCACCGCGGCCCTTGGGTTTGGATTTGGCGCCACCGTGATGGCACTCAACACCTATGCCGAAGCATTCTTTCCCGAGGCGGTCGATCGCGCGGTTCTGGCGCTCAACGCGCTGCTCGGGGTCGGCACTGCGCTTGCGCCGGTGCTGGTGGCGGCGGTGCTGGCGCTTGGTGCGTGGTGGTTGCTGCCGATCGCCGTGGCATGTGTGTTCGTGCTGATATTCGCAATCGCCTCGAGAGAGCCGCTGCGTGCCGAGAGCGCCGCCGGCGCCCCGATCGGCTTCACGGCTCTGCCGCGACGCTTCTGGCTTTATGCCGCGGCCGTGTTCGTCTACGGGATCCTCGAGACGCTCAACGGCAACTGGGCCATTCTTTACCTCACCAGCGAACGCGGCGTGTCGGCCCGCGGCGCGGCCTTTGCGCTCGCCGCCTTTTGGGTGATGGTCACGCTCGGACGCGTGGCGATCGCGATGATCTCTCGGTTCGTGCCCGCACGTTTGATCTATGGCGTGCTTCCGATCGCGCTGTTCTTGACCTGTCAGATCGCGTCGCAAGTGCACGGCCAAACCGGCGGCATCATCGCGTTTGGCCTCGCCGGATTGGCGTGCTCGGCGTTCCTGCCGCTGAGCATCAGTTTTGGGGGCAAGGACTATCCCGAACTCTCGGCGGTCATGGCGGGCGAGCTCATCGCGTTCTATCAGCTCGGCTACGGCGTCGCCGCATTCGGAATCGGGCCGTTGCACGGTCCCGCGGGACTGGCGCTCGCCACGATCTTCGCCGCCGGCAGTCTCGTTGCCGTGCCGCTCGTCCTCATTGCATATTTCATTATCCGGCGGCCGCACGAGATCGACAGGAACAAATGAGCCCGAACCCTCTCACCCATTCCTTGACGTCGCAAAAGAGAGTAGCCCTCTCCCCTGCGCCGAGAGGGCACAAGCGGCGGTAGTGTGCGCAAGAACCAAGACCATGCCATGACCGTCTCAACCCAGCACCGCTGGCCGGCAGAAGGGCTCACGCGGGTGCCCTATTGGGTCTATTGCGACCCAACCATTTACCAGGAGGAGCAGGAACGCATCTTTCGCGGGCCGACCTGGAATTTCCTCTGTCTCGAAGCGGAGCTCGCAAACCCCAACAGCTATCGCCGCTCGAGCCTCGGTTCGATGCCGGTGGTGGTGACGCGCGACAAGGACGGTAACCTGCACGCGTTCGAGAACCGCTGCGCGCACCGCGGATCGCTGCTCCTGCTCAACGAGAGCGGCGAAGCGCGCGACATCGTCTGCGTCTATCACAATTGGAGCTACGACCTGTGCGGCAACCTCACCGGGGTCGCCTTCCGCAAGGGGTTGCGCGGCAAGGGCGGCATGCCGCCGGAGTGCCGCCCGGAGACGCACGGACCGCGCAAGCTCAAGCTCGCGACGCTCGCGGGCCTCGTCTTCGGCACGCTTTCGGCGGACGCGCCGCCGCTCGAACAATATCTCGGCGCCGAGATCGTCGCGCGCATCCGCCGAGTGATGCGCGCGCCAGTGAAGGTGCTCGGCGGCTACAGCCAGATGCTACCCAGCAACTGGAAGCTCTACATGGAGAACGTCAAGGACACCTACCACGCGAGCCTGTTGCACACGTTCTTCACCACCTTCCGGCTCAACCGGCTGTCGCAGCAGGGCGGCATCGTGGTGAGCGACTCGGGCGGTCACCACGTGAGCTATTCGCTCGCCGCCGATAGCGGCGGTAAGGAATACGAGCAGGCCGGCATGCGCGCGGCGCAGGAAGGATTCGGACTCGAGGCGCCGCAATTGCTGGAGGCGGTGGACGAGTTCGGCGACGGCATCGGCCTGCAGATCCTCTCGGTGTTCCCGATATTCGTGCTGCAGCAGACGCGCAACAGCTTGGCGGTGCGCCGCCTCGTGCCGCAGGGCCTCGACAAGACCGAGCTCGTATGGACCTGCTTCGGCTTTACCAGCGACGACGCGGATATGACCGAGCGCCGTCTGCGCCAAGCCAATCTGATCGGCCCGGCCGGCTACATTTCGATGGAGGACGGCGCCGCACCTGGCTTCGTCCAGCGCGCCGTCGCTACGGCCTCGGATCTTCTGTCCGTGGTGGAGATGGGCGGCGCGAGCGTCGCCTCCGACGACAACCGCGTCACCGAGGCCGCAGTGCGCGGCTTCTGGAAGGCGTACCGCAGCTGTATGGGGTTGTGAGGTCCGCGCCGCGAACTGGACCAGTTACGAGCGCGCGATCAAAAAATCACGCCGTAAACGCATGAAGCTTGCATGCGAAGCGTTCGCTCGTCGACTCTTCTGTGACCCAAAAGCTACACTGCCCTGCTTTTTCGGCAGGGTGCGCGGACCATTCATAATTCTCGCCAACATTCTCTCGCACAAGAATGCGCGGGCACGGGAGACGGCAAACAAACGGGGGAAGCGATGCGCGATCATTTCGACAGCGGAATTCCTGATACGACGGCCTACAAGGAATGGCTCGGCGTCGTCGGCTCGATGATGGCCGCGGTCGCCATTTGCGCGGTGCTGTTCGCCGGCGGCATTCTGACCTGAAAGCACGTGGGTCGCAGGATCGGTTGACGCCCGCGAAAGCGGGCCGAAACCCATCGTCTTCACACAGGGTCATTCGAAAGCGCCTTCGCGCGTGAGATCGTCAGCGACATCGTCGAGCGCGCGCTCGAGCCGCTCGCCGATGGCTTCGATCTCTTCGGCTTCGATCACCAATGGGGGAGCAAACACCAGCCGGTCTCCGATCACGCGCAGCAACAGCCCGCGCTGCTGGGCCGCCGCATCGACGCGCGCGCCGACGTTGAGCGCAGCGTCGAAGGGAAGGCGCCTTTTGCCGTCGCGCATCAGCCCCATGCCGAGGATGAGACCAACCCCGCGCACGTCGCCGACGAGCGGATGCGATTTGAGCTGGCCGAGCGCCGATTGCAGCAGCGGCCCGAGGCGCTTGGCGCGCGCAACGATGTCGATCTCCGCATAGATCTTCTGCGCGCGACGGCGGCAGCCACCGGATGTCCCGCATAGGTGAAGCCGTGCGCGAAATTGCCGAGCTTGTCCGACTGGGCGAGCATCGCCTCGTGGATCCGCTCGCTGATGAGCACGGCCGAGATCGGCTGCATTGCGGCGGAAAGCGCCTTGGCCGACGTGATCATGTCAGGGCGCAGCGCATAGGTCTCCGAGCCCCACATTTCGCCGGTGCGGGCAAAGCCACAAATCACCTCGTCGGCGACGAAGAGAATGTCGTACTTGCGCAAGACCGCCTGGACCTTCTCGAAATAGCCCTGCGGGGGAACGATTGCGCCGCCGGCGCCCATGACCGGCTCGGCGAAGAAGGCGGCAATGGTGTCGGCGCCTTCCGCTTGGATGAGTTTTTCGAGCGCCTGGGCCATGCGCGCGGAAAATTCGTCTTCCGTCTCGCCCGGCTCGTGGCGGCGGTAGTAATGGGGAAATTCGGTATGCTTGAAGGGCGCGAACGGCAGGCCGAATCCGGCGTGCATGTCTGGTTTTCCCGAGAGGCTCACGGCGGCGCAGGTGCTGCCATGGTAGGCCATCTGCCGCGCGATGATCTTTGTTCGCCGCGGTTTCCCGGCGGCATTCCAATAATACCAGGCGAGTTTTATTGCGGTGTCGTTCGCCTCCGAGCCCGAGCACTGGAAGACGACGCGGGCCATGGGCCCGGGCGCAATCTTGAGCAGCGTCTCGGCGAGCGCGATGGCGGGCTCGTGCGAGCGATGGCGATAAAGATGGTAGTAGCCGAGCGTGCGCATCTGCTCGGCGGCGACCTGCGCAAGCCGCTCGGAGCCAAATCCGAGCGACGCGCACCAGAGCCCGGCGACCGCGTCGATGTAATCGCGTCCGGTATCGTCGAACACGCGACAACCCTGGCCGCGGGTGATGACGTGCGGGCCTTCTTTCTGGTGCTTGCGCAGATTGGTCTGCATATGCACGAGGCTGGCGACGTCCCGCGCCTCGATCGAGTTTGGAATATAGCTCACCCTCAATCCTCCGATGCTTCCCGCAGCGCCTGCGGATCTGCAACGCCATAGTCGCGCTTGGCCGACGCGGTGCTCACATAACCGTCGCGCAGATCGCGGCCGATGGCGTCGTGATCGCGCTCAGCCGGCGGGCCGAAGCCGCCCGAACCGGGCGTGATCATCTCGATGATGGAACCCGCCGGCGCGCTGAATGCGCCCTTGCCCGGCAATTGCCGCGCCGCGCCGTCCGGCGTCGTGAGCTTGACCGCGGCTGCGGCGCCGGCTTTCCCGCCAAGCAGTCCGAACGGCGGCGACGTCATGCGCTCCATGCACAGGGCGCCGATCGCATCCGCGTTCTCCAACAGCCGCCAAACCCGGACTGCACCGCAGCCGCCGCGATAGCGCCCGGCGCCGCCCGAGTCGGGATTGATCTCGTAGCGCTCGATGCGCACCGGAAACGACGTCTCCATGACCTCGATCGGCGTGTTCATGGTGTTGGAGATGCCGCTGGCGATGCAGTTGATGCCATCCTTGTTCGGCCGCGCCCCATATCCACCTTTCACGGTTTCGTACGAGACATAGTGCCGGCCGGTGCGTGGATCGACGCCGCCCAGCGTCAGGATGGCGGAGGTGCCCTGACTGCAAGCCATCACCTGATCGGGCAGGAAGCTCGCGAGCGCGCCCATCACCATGTCGGCCACTCGGTGCGATATCTCGTGGTTGGCATAGACGACAGGCGCTGGGAACGTGGCGTTGACGACCGACCCCTTGGGTGCCCTGATCTCGATGGCGCGCCAGCAGCCGGAATTGGGCGGAATGAGATTGTTCGGATCGATGGCAGTCTTGAGCCCGCAATAGACACCCGAGGCGGTGACCGAGAGCGGCGCGTTCATCGGCCCTTTGACCTGCGGATCGGTGCCGGCGAAATCCACAATCAGCCGGTCGGCTGCCTTCTTGACGGATAAACGAATCCGGAATGGCGCGTCGTTGCCGAGCGCATCGTCCGTGATCCCGTCGCCGTCGCAAAAGTCCTCGAAAACACCTTCTCCGTCCGGCAGCTCCTTGAGCGTCGCGCGCATCAGCCGCTCCGAATAATCCATAACCTCGGCCATGTGGAAGACGAGTTCGGCGCCATAGCGCTGAGCGAGCGCGCTCAAACGTTCGCTCGCGCGACGCGTCGCGGCGAGCTGCGCGCCGAGATCGCCTCTGCGTTCCTCGGGCGTGCGAACGTTCGCGAGGATGATCTTTTCGAGATCGGCATTCATTGCGCCGCGGCTGATGAGCCGCACCGGCGGCAGGCGAAGCCCTTCGCCAAAAATGTCCGTGACTGCGCCGTAGCTGCCCGGCGTTGCGGAGCCAACGTCCGGCCAATGGGCGCGCAGGCAGGCGTAGCCCAAGAGTTGCCTCTCGTGGAAGGCGGGCCGCACCACGTTCATGTCCGGCAAGTGGCTGCCACCGAAATAGGGATCGTTGTGAATGAAAACGTCGCCCTCGTGCACGTCCCCTGCAAAGGCGCCGACAACGGCGCGAACCGCGTCGGGCATCGAGCCGAGGTGGATCGGCAGATCAGGCCCTTGCGCCACCATCTCGCCGTGGGCATCGAAGATGCCGCAGGAATAATCGCCGGCAGACTTCAGCAGCGGCGAATAGGCGGTCTTTGCCAACACGACCCGCATCTCCTCGGCGATCTTGTAAAGGCTGTTCTTGATGATCTCGAAAGTGGCGGGATCACGCGTCTGCGCCGCATAATTCATCGAGGTGCTCCTTGTTGCAGGCGCGTGAGCAGCACGAAGCCATGCTCATCCATCCTCGCTTGCCATCCCGGTGGGACAAGAATGGTGGACTCGAGCGACTCGATCACGGTGGGACCCGCGACCTTGAACCCGGCGGACATCCGTTTGCGGTCGTAGATGGTCGCGTCGATGACGCCGGTTTCGCGAAACCAGACTTGGCGCTTGGCTTTGACCGGGTCCGTTCCGCGATGCGCCACGGTGTCCCTGATTATTAAAGGCGCCGTCGCGCCGATCGCGGCGACGCGCGCGCTGACGACCTGGACCGGCTCACTGCGATTGTCGTGCCCATAAGTGTGCAGGTGACGCTCGTGGAAGGCGTCCGCGATCTGCGCGAGCGTGGCGGCCTCGATAGAGCCGCATGCAACCGGCACCTCGAGTTCGTGCGATTGACGCGGGTAACGCGCGTCGACGGAGCGCGCGAAGCGCCGCCGCTCAGGCGCGACACCCGCCCGCTCGAGCATCGCCGCTCCTTTTTTCTCGAGCGCGGCAAAGACAGCCGCTAACACCTGCGGCTCGACCGCGGCCGCGCTGTGCAAAGTCTGCACGTAGTCGCGTTTCAAATCAGTCCCGATGAGGCCGAGCGCGGAAAAGGCACCGGGAATCGGCGGGCAGATGACCTCGGCGATCCCGAGTTCGCTGGCGAGCGCGACGGCGTGCAGCGGCCCGGCGCCGCCGAAGGCGGCGAGCGCGAAATGCCGCGGATCATGGCCGCGCTGAATGGAGACGATCTTCAGCACTTCCGCCATGGCGTGATTGACCACATCGACGACGGCTGCCGCAGCCGTCCGTATGTCGAGGCCAAGCGGCGCGGCGAGGCGTTCGCGGACCGCCGCCGCGGCTGCCGCATGGTCGATCGGCAACTCGCCGTCGAGCAGCGAGGTCTTGTCCAGGTAGCCGAGCAGGAGGTTGCAGTCCGTCACGGTCGGCTCGGTCCCGCCGCGGGCGTAGCATACCGGTCCGGGATCGGCGCCGGCGCTCTTCGGCCCGACGCGTAGAGCTCCCGCGCGGTCGACCCATGCAATCGATCCGCCGCCGGCGGAGACCTCGGCAAGGTCGATGACCGGTACGCGGATCGGATGCCCGGTCCCGTTCATCCACCGGCTCATGCTCGATCCGCCGCCGACCTCGTAGTGTGGCGTCGTTTCATATTGGCCGCCACGGATCAGACTCGCCTTTGCGGTCGTGCCGCCCATGTCGAATGACAAAAGTTCGAGTCGTCCCGTCTGTCGTGCGACCAGCGCGGCCGCGACGACGCCGGCTGCCGGCCCCGACTCCACGGCGATCGCGGGCATGGCGATCGCCTCGGCGGCCTCGAGGATGCCGCCGTTCGAGCCCATGAGGAAAAGCGGCGGCAGGGCGCGACTGCGCGTAACGTGGTTGAGCCGTTCGAGATAGGAAGCGAGAATCGGCCCTGCATAGGCGCAAACCCCGGTCGTGCTGGTGCGCTCGAATTCCTTGATCTCGGGCAAGACGTCCGACGACAGATAGACCGGCACCTGCGGCAGCGCAGCTCGCAATCGCTCGGCGAGGCGCCGCTCGTGCGCCGGGTTGAGAAAACTGAACAGCAGCGAGACCGCGATTGCATCGACCCGCGCCGCCTTTAGCGCCCCGATGAGAGCATCGATCTCGTTCTCGGCGAGCGGCGTGACGATAGCCCCGTCGGCGCCGACGCGCTCGGTCAGCTCGAACCGGCGGCGGCGCGGGATCAGGGTCGATGGCGCGTCCTGGAACAGGTCGTAGAGGTCGGCGCGGGCCGAGCGCCGCAGCTCCAGCACGTCGCGGAAGCCCCTCGTGGTAATCA
>DATNNX010000060.1:0-16700 GCA_035601615.1 Xanthobacteraceae bacterium | reverse complement strand
CCATCGTATTGGAAGTCGTAAGGATGATCGCGGTAGACAGCAGACAAGGCGCGCACGCCGTAGGGCGAGAGGAATTCGGACTCGTCGAGCATGCGCCGCAACAACTTCGTCATGCGGAAGGCGCGCACCAGCGCAATCAGCCGGCGTCCCTGCGCACCCGGCTCGTTCCAGCGTGACACCTGATTCACCAGGTCCGGCCGCCGCTCGCGGTAGAGCTCGAACTTGCGCCAAAGCTCGGGCATGTCATCCACTGCATTCTCCTCGAGGCACCCCACCGCAAACAGCGGGATCAAGCCCACCATTGAGCGTAGCCGCAGCGGAATTTTGTCTCCGGACGACATCGACAGCACGTCGTAAAAGAAATTGTCCTGGTCGTCCCAGAGTCCGATTCCCTCCTTGCCCATGTCCGTCATGGCGCCGGCGATCAGCAGGAAATGGTCGAGAAACTTGAGCGCCATGTCCTCGTAGGCGGGATCGCGCTGGCTGAGCTCGAACGACATGCGCAGCATGTTGAGACAGAACATCGCCATCCAGGCGGTGCCGTCGGATTGCTCGATATTGCCGCCGGTGGGCAGCGGGCGTGAACGGTCGAACACGCCGATGTTGTCGAGGCCGAGAAAACCGCCCTCGAAGATGTTCATGCCTTCGGGGTCTTTTCGGTTCACCCACCAGGTGAAATTCAGCAGCAGCTTGTGGAAGACGCGCTCCAGGAATTCGAAATCGCCGCTGCCACCGCTTTGATTGCGGTCGTTCTCGAATACGCGCATGGCGGCCCAGGCGTGCACCGGCGGGTTGACGTCGCCGAATGCCCATTCATAGGCCGGCAACTCGCCGTTCGGATGCATCATCCGCACCTCGCAGAGGAGCAGCAACTGCGCCTTGGCGAAATCCGGATCGACGAGTGAAAGGGTGACGCAGTGAAAAGCGAGATCCCAGGCGGCGAACCAGGGATATTCCCACTTGTCCGGCATCGATATGATGTCGGCGGCGATGAGATGCGCCCAGCCGCTGTTGCGGCCGTGCTTACGGCCTTCGGGGGGCGGCGGCTGGAGCGGATCGCCGTCGAGCCATCGCCGCACGTTGAAGTCGTAGAATTGCTTGCTCCACAGCATGCCGGCGAAGGCTTGGCGCTGGATGCGCCGCATGTCCTCGTCGGCAATGCCTTTCTGCAGGACAGCGTAGAAGGCATCCGCCTCGGCAAGGCGCTGCGCGAGAATGCCCTCAAAGTTGCTGAAGGGGGGCGTGCGCGGCTCGCCCGCGCGCAGCCGCACGCGGATGGAGGAGCTGCCGCGAGCAGGAATGGCGCGCAGGTAAACTCCGCCTACCTTAGTGCCTTTGCCCGCGGGGTTTACCGCTTCGCTGCGGCCGTGAACCACGTAGTCGTGGAAGGCGTCCTTAAAAAATCCCTGCGCGCCGGCAACACCGAACAATCGTGCGAAGTTGGTCTCGTTATCGCAGAACAGCAGCCGATCGGCCGCCTCGAACTCGATGGTGTAGACCCCGAGCTCGTCGTGCTGCGCCCGCACGCGGCCACCGCCCTGGGCCTTCAACGAAGGTGTCTTCACGCCCTGCGACCAGCTCCAGGTGTTGCGGAACCAGATTTGCGGCAGGACGTGGATTGACGCTTCGTCGGCGCCGCGATTGTGCACGGTGAGGCGCATGAGCACGTCGTCGGCGTCCGCCTTGGCGTATTCGATCTCGATATCGAAATACTTGTCGTCGTCGAAAATTCCGGTGTCGATCAGCTCGAATTCCATCGCCGGCGAACCGCGGCGGCGCGCGTTCTCTTCGAGGAGCCATTGGTAGGGATACGGCGCTTGCGGCAGCTTGTAGAGCATGCGCGCATAGGCGTAGCTGGGGATCGCATCGAGGTAGTAGTAGAGCTCCTTGACGTCCTCGCCGTGATTGCCCTCGGAATTGGTGAGGCCGAACAACCGCTCTTTGAGGAGCGGATCACGGCCGTTCCACAAGGCAACCGAGAGGCAGAGTAACTGGCGGTCGTCGCAAAACCCGCCGATGCCATCCTCGCCCCAGCGATAGGCGCGGCTGCGCGCCTGGTCGTGGGTGAAATAATCCCACGCCGTGCCGCCGGGGCTATAATCCTCGCGCACCGTGCCCCACTGCCGCTCGCTGAGATAAGGACCCCAGCGCCGCCAAGCCTTCACGCCTTGGCGGCTTTGCTCGATGCGCTGGCGTTCAGCATCAGTGATCTGCGGCATCAGCGGTCAACTCCAACCATCAAACGAACTGATCATAGCTGGTCTTTGGGGCAAGGGCAGTGATGCCATAGCTCGTGAAAGAGGCGGTGGACGCTCAAGGCCGAGCGGAAGAGCATTGGAAGCACTCGCCCGGGACACGAGTGCTAGCCTGCGGCGCTCTGCTCGGCCTGCCGCAGCAGGCGCCACGCATCGAGCGTGCATGCGACCGACCAGGCCTGCACGGGCGCGCCGCGGGGCTGGTGCGGCGGATCTGCGTCGAAGATCTCGCCGATCGTGCCCACCGCCTGGTCCTCGAGCGCGTCGCACATCCCCGCAAGCACGTCGAGTGCCGCCCTTGCGTTGCCGCCAACGCGATACATTGCGAGGCAGAATGGCCCGAGCAGCCACGCCCAGACCGGCCCCTGGTGGTAACCGCCGTCGCGCTCCATGACGCTGCCGCCATAGTGCGGGTGATAGGCGGGAGAGCCGGGTGCGAGCGAGCGTAGCCCGAACGCGGTCACAAGATGATCCCGGCATACCCGCACGACATTTTCCTGGTCGGCGCGAGCGAGCGGGCTGTGCGGCAGGCTCACGGCAAATACTTGATTGGGCCTAATGCTGGCATCATCGCCGCTCGGACCATCGATCACATCGTACAAGCCCTCGCCGTCGGCCCGCACGAAGCGCGCAAAACTCCGTCTTGCAGCCTCCGCCGGCGCATCGAAGCGATCCGGCTCTCCCAGGATGGCCGCGAAAGTGCTCATGACGCGCAAGGCGTTGTACCACAGCGCATTGATTTCGACCGGCTTGCCAATGCGCGGGGTGACCACCCAGTCCCCGACCTTTGCGTCCATCCAGGTCAGCTGCACGCCGGCAACGCCGGCCTTGAGCAGGCCATCGGCTTTGTCGACGGCAATGCCGTAGCGTGTGCCCCTTTGATGCCAGTCGATCATGTCGGAGAGGACCGGAAAGACCCTGCGCAGCGCGGCCACGTCTTTGGTCGCGTCGAAATAGGCGCGCCAGGCTTCGAAAAACCATAGCGACGCATCCGCGGTGTTGTAGTCGGCGTGCTCGCCGGCGCCGGGAAAGACATTGGGAAGCATGCCCTCACTCACGAAGCTCGCGAAAGTCGCAAGGATGCGGCGCGCGATCTGTGGCCGCCCGGTCGCCAAGGTCAGGCCCGGCAAGCTGATCATGGTGTCGCGGCCCCAGTCGCCGAACCACGGGTATCCGGCGATCACGGATTGGCCGTCAGGCACGCGCGCAAGCGGCCGCGCAAAAATGAAGGCATCTGTCGCAAGCGCAAGGCGCGCGATCCACGGCGGCGCATCCGACATCGCGGGGCTGCTCGCAACGGCGCTCGCGACGATGCTGCGATCATGGTCAATGCGTCGGGCAAGCGCCGCATCGATGTCGCCCGAAGGTTCCGCCTCGAGACTCGCGACGATGCCGCGCCATTGTCCCAGCACGAGCGGCAGCGTGACCTCGCCCACGCAGAGGTGATTGTCGGTCGAGCCGAGGCCCCGCTCGGCCTCGAGCGGTAGGTCGAAATCCCGGTACCAGTCGTGCTTGGGCACGATCGTGCCGGCCGGCGCCCGGATGGTCAGCGCAAACGATCCCGCCTCGGTGACCAGCAGGCGCTCGCCGTCGAGCGCGATCTCGGGCGCGAAGCTACCGACGCCGGCCGTGGCATGGTGGTCGCGGTTGTTGGCAAGCAGCGTCACGCGCAACGACAGCGCATGCTCCTGCGGATCGGGCTGCGACCGCAGCAGCCAGGCCGCATAGGTCGTGTGAGCGCCGGGCTCCATCCAGATGCGCGCCTCGATCTGATGCGGCCCGATCTCGTAGCTCCAAACCGGGACGGAGTAGTCGAGCCGAAAGCTGCCGATGTGAATGTGCCCCGCCGGGGAGATGGCGCCGCTCGTCCAGCGGTTAGTGAACAGCGGCCACGAGCGCTCGGGCGCGATCACGGTGGCGTCGGCCTTGGCGAGGATGAGCCGGCGCCCGAGCGGCGAGGCAATCGGCGCGATAAGCAGGCCATGATAGCGCCTGGTCAAGCTGCCGGCGATCGTACCGCCCGCGTAGCCGCCGCGGCCGTTGGCGATCCACCATTCGCGCCGCTCGGCTTGGCCGAGATCGCCGCAGATCGCGCGAGAGAACCGGATCGGAGATGGCGTCTGCGTCACCGCACACCGCAAGTCTTGCTGCGCCTATCGCGGCTGGAACGAGAAGGCACCGCGCAGCGACGCCATCTGGGCATCGGCAGCGACATACAGGAATCCACCGGCCAGTCCGAAATTCTTCAGAAATGGCCAGAAATTGTTAGTCCACGCATCGCTAGCGAAGGGAAAACTCCAGAAGTTGTGGAACAGGACGGCGGTCGCGACGACATAGAATACGAACAACAGCGCCGCCTGGCGGCGATAAAACCCGAACAGAATGCAGATGGGGCCGAGGACCTCGAGCGTGCCGCCGAGCGCCAACAACAGCACGGCCAACGGCTGCGGCAGCGCAATCAATCCATCGCCGGCCTGCGCCATCGCCGATTGAGGATTGAAAATCTTGTCGAGCGCACTGAACGGAAAGATCATCACCAGGCAAAGCCTGGTGATGAAAGCGAGGACTGGATTCTCCTGGTTCATGGTGCGCTCCGGAAATTTTCGAGACGGTGCAGCTATTCTTCGACCAGGCGCAGCGCGTGGCCGTTGGGGTCGCGGATCATCAGCGCTTTCTTGAAACCGAGCTTGCCCTGCGCGGCCTCCGGTATGGCAATCACGTTCGAGCTGATGAACTGCGCACCCGCCTGGCGCAATCGGCCGGCGAGCGCCTGGATATTTTTACTGACCAGCGTGACCTGCCAATTCCAGAGATCGTTGGCTTTGCTCTCGGCAGGCATCAGCCGGCCGCCAGGCGGCGACTTGTACTCGAGGAATTCGACGTGCGGGGGTGCCGAGGGCGGCATCATCGCCGTCACCAGGCAGGTATCGTTGATGAGCCCGTCCAGCACCTCCTGGGTCGTTCCGCCGTTCAAGGTGGTGACGCCCACGTTGAAACCGAGCAGGTCCCGGTAGAACGACACGCCCTTGTCCGTACTGGGCACCGTCATCGCGCTATGGTCGATGCCGCGAAAGAGCTTGTCGCTCGGCTTCTGCCACGACGCGTTGCCCTTGCCCGCGGGAAAGAAGATCAATTCGAGCGGATGGCGCTCCGGATCGTGAAACTTGATCGCCTTGATGCCCGCTGCGCCGGGATTGGAGGCGGGGATGGTGATGGGGTGTGATGAAATCTGCCGGACATTGTTGTCTTGCAGTATCTTGTAAGCCGCATCCATGTCGCCGACGACGATGGCCATGTGCTGGAACCAGGCGTCGTTGCTGTTGGACCACACCGGGATGAACCGTCCCGTCGGCGGCGAGACGTACTGGGTGAGCTCGATGACTTGCTCGCCCAGCTTGAGCTGCACGATGCGCATATTGGCGTTGAACACGCCCACGAGCGCGTCGTACTCGCTTCCGACGATGCGGAAATCGGCGATCTTTTCGAAACCCAACACGTTAGCGAAGAAGCCCACCTCGCGGTCCACGTCTCCAACCGTGAAGCCGATCGTCTTCACCTGCTGGACACCTGAGGATCGCTCCTGCGCGTGTCCCGCATGGAACGACCCCACGAACAGGAGGATGGCGGCTGCCGCTAAGAGCAACCGCTCCGCCGGCCGCGCAGGCGCGGATTTCCACGCTTGATGGGCGAGCCTCATTCTGCCGCCTTTCCGAGCGAGATGTTTCCCGAGCGCTGTTCGCAGGGCTTTTGTGCCCGTTCGAGATTGTGCGCCGTGTTCACGAGCGCGATATGGGAGAAGGCCTGCGGAAAGTTCCCCAGCAGTCGCTTCGCGGCGGGATCATACTCTTCCGAGAGCAGGCCCAGATCGTTGCGTAATGACAGGAGCCGCTCGAACAATTTGCGGGCATCCTCACCGCGGCCGAGAAGCACGTAGGCATCGGCCAGCCAGAAGCTGCACGCCAGGAACGCGCCCTCCCCCGGAGGAAGCCCATCTTGCGTGGCGGCCGTGTCGTAGCGGAGCACGAAGCCATCCTTGACGAGTTTGCGCTCGATCGCCTCGACCGTGCATCGCACCCGCGCGTCTTCGGGCGGCAAGAAACCGACCGCGGGGATGAGAAGCGCGCTTGCATCCAAGTGCTGCGATCCATAGGCCTGGGCGAACGCGCCGAGGGCGGGATTAAACGCCTTCTCGCAGACCTCCGCGTGAATCTGCGCGCGCATGTTGCGCCAATGATCGAGCGGCCCTTCGAGCCCGAAAACCTCGATACTCTTGATCGCGCGATCGAAAGCGACCCATGCCATCACTTTCGAATAGGTGAAATGCTGGCGCCCTCCGCGCACTTCCCAGATGCCCTCGTCCGGGAACGACCATATCTTCTCGAGATGGGACACAAGCACGCGCTGGAAATCCCATGCCTCTGCCAGAAATTGAAGGCCGCCGACACGCGCGTGGTACAACGCATCCATCACCTCGCCAAAGACGTCGATCTGTAACTGGTCGCACGCGGCATTGCCGATGCGCACCGGCTTCGATCCTGCGTATCCGGACAGCCAGGGCACCTCCCATTCCGCGAGCCGTTTTTCGCCGGCCAGTCCGTACATGATCTGAATCTGCGACGGGCTTCCCGCCGCGGCGCGCAGCAACCAATCACGCCAAGCACAGGCCTCGTCGTAATAACCCGAATTCATGAAGGCGAGCAGCGTAAGCGTCGTGTCCCGCAGCCAGCAAAAGCGGTAGTCCCAATTGCGAGGCCCGCCGATCCACTCCGGCAGCGACGTCGTCGGCGCTGCCACGATGCCCCCCGTTGGCTCGTAGATCAGAGCCTTCAACGTGATGAGCGAACGCGAGACGGCATCCGCGTAGAGGCCTGTGCTCTGGTGGGTGCTCACCCAATCCTCCCAGAACTCGTGCGTTTGCCGCAGGGCATCTTGTGGATCGATCGGGTCAGGTATCGACAAGTGGGCCGGCGTGTATGAGGACGAATATGTGAGGACAAACGGAACGGTCTCTCCCGCAGCGACCGTGAAGCCTCCGACCGTCGTGAGATCCTCGCCGCGAAGCTCAACCGGCGTTCGCAGCACAAGCATGTCAGGTCCGGAAATTGCCAGGAGAGCTCCCGCGTCGGCCCGCCTCACCCACGGGACCGATTGACCGTAATCGAAGCGGACAATGAGCTCGGTTGCCATCGATACGGTGCCGCGTTTGCCGACGAGGAGACGCACAAGGTGGGAGGCTTGTCCGCGCAACGGCATGAAGTCGATCAGCGTGGCCTCGCCGTCGGCAGTGACAAAACTCGTTTCCAAAATCAGCGTATTAGGTCGGTAGCGGCGCGTAATGCGCGGCTTCTCTTGTGTCGGCGCGATCCGCCAGCGTCCATTGCTGCTGGTCCCGAGAAGGGCGGCAAAACATGCATCGGAGTCGAAGCGCGGCCAGCAGAGCCAATCGATCGAGCCGCCCTTCGACACCAGCGCAGCCGTCTCGAAATCGCCGATCAGCCCGTAATCCTCGATGCGGCCACTCATGAGCACTAACTCTTCAAAGAATGCATCACAAAAAAAGGGGGCGCGGCAGCACGCTTCACTCCAGCTTCACATTGGCCGCCTTGATGACGTTGCGCCAGCGCTCGATCTCTTCACGCATATAGGCGGCGGTCGCCTGCGGCGTGCCGCCGATCGGCTCGGCGGACAGCTGGGCGAGGCGATCGCGGATCTCACCCTGCTGCAGCGCTTCGTTGACGTCGGCGTTGATCTTGTCGGCGATCACCTGCGGCGTCTTCGGCGGCGCCACGATCGCGAACCATGCCGCGGATTCGAAGCCGGGAAGGGTCTCGGCGATCGTCGGCACATCCGGCAATGCGGCCATGCGCTTGGGTGTGGCCACGCCCAATAGCTTGAGCTGCCCTCCCCTCACCAGCGCGAGCGAGACGCCAAGATTGTCGAACATGAGATCGACATTCCCTGCCGCGAGATCGGTCAACGCCGGCGCCGAGCCTCGATAGGGCACCTGCTGGAATTTGACCTGCGCCATCAGCTGGAACAGCTCCGAGGTCAGATGTGAGGTCGTGCCGTTGCCCTGGGTGGCGCAGGTGAGCTTGCCGGGACTGGACTTGGCGTAGGCGATCACGTCGGCGACGCTGGCAAGGGGCACCCTGGCATTGAGGACGAGAGCGTTCGGCACGCGGCCCATGATGACGATGGGGACGAACTCGGTCGGATCGAAGCCGAGGCGGGGATAAAGGTTCTGGTTGATGACGAGCGGCGGCGCCGGCGCGGCCAGCAGCGTGTAACCATCGGGCTCGGCCTTGGCGACCGCCTCGGCGCCGATATTGCCGGCGGCGCCAGTGCGGTTCTCGATTACCACCGGCTCGCCCCATTTCTTCGCCAGCCAGTCGCTGAAAATGCGCGGCATCACGTCCGCGGTCCCGCCGGCGGGGAACGGCACGATGATCTTGACCGCGCGCGAGGGATAGTCCTGCGCCTGGGCCGCAGGCGATAGCGCCACCATGGCAGCGAGCGCGAGCGCGGCGATCAATGAGCGTGCGACATGCCGACTCGAGTCGCCGATGCAGAGAATCATATGCGTCTCCCTGACACGATCCCGAGTTCTGTAATTATCAACGCACGCGCAAGTCGGGCAGGCCCGACTTGCAGTGTCAAGCCCGGCAATGACGATCCTCCCTTGGCGCTTCAATCACTCCACGATGATCTTGGCGGCGTCGATCACCGGAGCCCATGTTTCGAAACTTTGCCGGATCAAATCGCGCATCTCGTCCGGCGTGCCCGCGAGCGCCTCGGCTTCCAGCGCGCGGATGCGCGAGCGCAATTCGGGGTCTTGGAATCCGTGCGCGATCGCCCGCGATACTTTCGTGGTGATCTCCTTGGGCGTACCGGGGGGCGCCGCGACCGCCATCCAGGTGTCGGCATAGACGCCCGGCAACGTCTCCGCGATCGTGGCGACGCGCGGGTAATCCTTGAGCCGCTCGCGGCTGCCGGTAGCAAGCAGTTTGAGCTTGCCGGCGTCTACGTTCGACTTGTTGGCGAGGAGATAATCCGGGACGATAACGATATTTCCGGCGAGCAGATCGTTGATGGCGGGCGCGCTGCCCCGATAGGGGATCTCCGTCATGCGGAACTCGCCCTTGAGCATCAGGAGCTCGCCGAGGAGATGGCCGGTCTGGCCTTTGCCCTGATGCCCGTAATTGATCTTGCCCGGATTGGCGCGCGCATACGCGACGACATCGGCCAAGTTATCGAAGGGAAGGCTCTCGCGCCCGATCAGGATCAGCGGATAGGCGGCGAGGACGCTGATCGGCTCGAGCGCGCGGGTGTCGAACGATGCTTTGGAAAAGAGGAGATGCGTGACGCTGAACGTGAGCTGCGCCGCGCATAATAGCGTGTAACCGTCAGGTGATGCGCGCAGAACCGACTCGGTGCCCACGCGTCCGCCCGCGCCGCCTGGCCGATTCTCGACCACCACCTGCTGACCGAGGTTGCTGCCCGCCTTGTCGGCAGCGAAGCGGCACAAGAGGTCGGCGGTGCCGCCAGCCGGATAAGGGACGACCAAGGTTATGACGCGGTTGGGATAGCCGCTCTGCGCCTGCGCGGCGCCGATCATCAACGCGAGAACGAGCGCGCCGCACGTCATGGCGAGGCGTAGAAACATCCGTCGGCTCACTCGTAGAACTCAGGGGACATCTTCAGGCTGTCGCGCTGCGCCTTGTCGTGATTGATCCAAAGCCGCGCGTTTTCCTTCGCCATGACTTCCGCCATCCGCTGCATCGAGGCCGCGGTCTTGTCCTTGCTGTCGTTGTTCTCTGGCACGCGCCGGTTTTCCCAATTGTCCTTGAAATGAACCGCGTCACCCGACAGCAACAAGGCTCCCGTCTTCGGCAGCTTGACCAGCAGGCTCTGGTGACCGGGCGTGTGTCCGGGCGTGGAAATGATCACCAGGCTCCCATCACCGAAAACATCGTGATCGCCCTCGAGCTTCATCACAGGGTGGTCTGGTTTGAAACGCGGACCCACAGGCGATTGCCATTCGTACTCGGCCTTCTGCACCAGGAGCATGCTCTGCCGGAACATCGCGACATTGCCGATGTGGTCGGGATGCGTATGGGAGACGGCGACATATTTGATGTCGGACGGATTCACCCCGAGGTCAGCGAGCTGCGCGGCAAGCGTCTTCGGACGCCGCCAATGCGTCATCCGCGGATCGGGCGGCCGCTGGCCCTCGGGCATGGCGGCGATAGCATCGGCGACGCCGGTGTCCCACAGAAGCCAGCCTTGCGCGTGCTTGATCAGATAGCAGCTGTCGGCGAAGTCCATCGACTTGCCCACATTCACGCCCGGCGACCAGCGCGAAATGTCGCCGGCGACGCCCTCTCCGCAATTCAAGATATAAAGGCGCTCGACCCCTGACGTGGCGCCTTGCGCGGAAGCTTGCGTGAGCGCAAGCGCGAGCGCCACGGCAAAGGCTAGACCGAGCCCAATAAGTTGCACGGCGTTCCTCCTGCCATTGAGCTTTGGCGCGAGCCATGACCGCGTCGAACACAATAATAACACGATCGTGAGGCGGATCCGTGCCGCTCGCTTCAGCCGTGCCGAAACCCCTTCTTTCACCCCGCGCCTTCTGCTAACGATGCCGCGCCAGTTGTGAGCCGCCCCACCGATCGCTCTCCCATGATGAAGAAAGGCCATAACGAGCACAACCTGGCGCTCCGTGAAGGCGCCGCAAGACGAGGGTTCCAATGATCAGCCATTCCATCCGCGCCGCCGCGCTGGCCACGGGCTTTGCCGCCGCGATCTCTTGTGGCGGCCTATCCGCGCACGCAGCGTCGTTCGACGGCCCATGGAGCGTGCTTGTCGTCACCAGGAGCGGCCCCTGCGACCAAGGTTACCGCTACGGCGTCACGATCGTCAGGGGAGTGGTCTCTTACGCGGGCGGCGGCCCGGTCAGCCTGACTGGACGTGTGTCACCGTCCGGTGGCGTCACCGTGCGCGTGTCCGGCGGTTCGCAATACGCCATTGGCACGGGGCGACTGTCGCGCAGCACCGGCAGCGGAAGCTGGCGCGGCCAAGGTCCGAGCGGGGCCTGCGGCGGCGTGTGGAGCGCGACGCGAGGTTGAGGCACGGGCGAATCACTCGATCAATGCTCTTGAATCCAGAGCGGCTCTCCGCATTCGCAACACGAGCGGGCGTCGACGCGTCTTTGCCAAGAGCACAGTCCCGAATGTAGAACGTACAAACACAAGGCGCGTCAGAGCGATCGGAGAAACCTTTGCACACGCTGCGCATGGGTTGCGGGTTTGCTGCGGGACTAGTTTGCATGCTGCTCTTGGCATGCCCGCCGCCCTCGTGGACGTCGGCGCAGGCACAGACCCACGCCGCGGCAAAGAAAAAGGCCGAGAGAAAAGGTGCGCCGCCCAAACCCGGCGCGAAGGATCAGGAAGAGCGCCCCGCTTTCACCGCGCAGGAAGACGACGCCGCGGTCATTCCCGGGATTCCGGACGCGCGCATCTGGGGTGATTCCGAGACCGCATTTACGCGGCTGTTGCCGCAGGCAAGCGGGCCGTGGTTGGCGATCTCGGGCGGCGGCTCCGACGGCGCCTACGGTGCGGGCGTCCTCACCGGCTGGAGCGAAGCGGGCACGCGGCCACAGTTCGCCGTCGTGAGCGGGGTGAGCATCGGCGCGCTGATAGCTCCTTTTGCCTTTCTCGGGTCCCAATATGACGAGGAGCTGCACAAGAATTTCACGACCATCGGCGCAGCCGACATCTTCGAGGATCGCACTACCCGCGAGAGCCTGTTCGATTATTGGCCGCTCAAGCGCTTGATCGAGCAGCGCGTGACGCCGGCGCTGCTTTCAGAGATCGCGGCCGAGCACGCGCGCGGCCGGCGCCTGTGGGTGGCGACCACCAATCTCGATGCCGGGCGGCGCGTGATCTGGAATATGGGCGCGATCGCCGCACACGGCGAGCAGGGGGTGCGGCTGTTTCGCGATATCCTGCTCGCGTCCTCGGCCATTCCGGGATTTTTTTCGCCGGTTCCGATCGAGGTCGAGGCGAACGGCAAGAAATTCCATGAGCTGCACGGCGACGGCACGCTCACCGCGCCGTTTTTCGTCATGCCGGAAACGATGCTTTCGGCGCGCAGCACGTCGCGTCCGCCGCTCGGCCAGCTTTACGTGATGGTCAACTCGAAACTCGGGCCCGAGTTCAAGATGCCGGATCGCAATATCCCCGGCGTGCTCGGCCGCTCGATCGGCGTGGCGCTGACGGCGGCGCTGCGTGCGGAGCTGATGCTGATCTATGTCGGCGCGCAGCGACACGCAATCGCGCTGCGCATCGCCCATGTCGACCCGAGCTTCGATTTTCCGAGCCGCGGCCCCTTCGACGGCAAATACATGCAGGCGCTCTACGAAGTCGGCGTCGCGGCGGGCAAGAAGGGCACCGCTTTCGGAGACACCCTGCCCGATCTCTCGATGCGCGGCTCGAGCAGCCAACAATAACGACTGGCGCCGCGTCGCCTCGGCGCTTGCATTGCGGCGCCGTTCACTTCGCCGCCAGGCGCGACCGCGGTTCGGTGATGCGGACCGCAAGCCGCCAAGCCACCCAAAACATGGCGAAATAGGTCGCGATGAAGGTCACGAGACCGGTGTAGGGCGTCGAGTAGCGTTCGACCAGCAAACCAAGTCCAATCGTGAGCGACTGACCGATCACCAAGCAAATAATGAACGTTAACAGCAGGCCCATGCTTGCCCCCTGGCGTTGAGTGCGCCGACAAGACTGAGCGAGGCCCTGGAGAGGGATCAATCAGTGCGAGACGATCGGTCGCGCCTTAAACCCGCGGGCATGATGCCGCAGGCCACAGTGTCGCAGCACCGCTTTGTGGCAGGAGCCCTGCTGGCCGGTCGTCGCCGCGGTGTCGCAACGCCATCCGAAATGCACTGCGCCGCGATCACGCCTCGGCTCGCTCCACCGTCCGTATATCGATCTCCGATTTCAGCGTGCGGTGGACCGGACACTTATCGGCGATCTCGAGCAGGCGGCGGCGTTGCTCGGCGTCGAGCGCCCCGCGTAACGTGATCGCCCGCTCGATGCGGTCGAGCATGCCTTCCCTGGTCTCGCAGTCCGCGCAATCGGCGGCGTGAATTCTGGAATGGGCGAGTTCGACCGTCACCCGCTCGAGCGGCAGCGCCTTGCGCTCGGCGTAGAGCCGAAGCGTCATCGCCGTGCAGGCTCCGAGCCCCGCAAGCAGCAGATCGTAAGGACCCGGCCCGCTGTCGAGACCGCCGACCTCGACCGGCTCGTCGGCGAGCAAGCGGTGACGGCCGACCGTGATCTCCTGTTGAAACCGGCCTTGGCGGGTCTCGCGAACCACCACCGTCTTGGCATCGTTCCGCGTCTCCGCCGCTGCCTGCGGCACGTCGAGATAGCGCTCGGCCCAGGCATGGATGACGTTGGCGACATAGGCGGCATCGCTACGGCGGCTCAAAAGGTGATCGGCGCCCGCGAGCGACACGAAGCTTTTCGGGTGTTTGGCGGCGGCAAAGATGCGGCTCGCGTTCTCGATGCCCACGACCTCGTCGGTCGGCGAATGGAAGATGAGCAGTGCCTTGCGCAGATCGGCAACGCGCGCGAGGAGCTTGTGTTCAGCGAGGTCGTCCACGAAGGCACGGCTGATGCGAAATCGACGGCCCGCGAGCGTGGCCTCGACCTCGCCCTTGGCGGCGATTTCGTCGAGGCGGTCCTTGAACAAGCCGGTCACGTGGGTGGGATCGCATGGCGCCGCAATCGTCGCCACGGCGCGCGCCTCGGCTATCTCGCCAGCCGCCGCGAGCACCGCGGCACCCCCGAGGCTGTGGCCGATGAGGATTGCGGGCGCGTGGGCGCGACGGCGCAATTCGTTCGCGGCAGCGACCAGATCGGCGACATTGGAGGAAAAAGTCGTATTGGCGAATTCACCGTCGCTCGAGCCCAATCCGGTGAAGTCGAAGCGCAGCACGGCGATACCGAGCGCGGTGAGCCCCTCGGCAACGCGCTTGGCGGCGTGGATGTCCTTGCCGCAGGTAAAGCAATGCGCAAACAGCGCGTAAGCGCGCGCCTCGCCAGCGGGGCGATCGAGCAGCGCGGCGAGCTTCTGTCCTTGCGCGTTGGGAAAATCGAAACGCTCAGCCGGCATGCTCTCCTCCCGTTCGACCGAGGGCGGGTCTGCCCCGGCAAAGCACAGCAGGATTTGCGCCGTGCCGAAAGCTCAGCCTCTGCGGGGTATCGCACCGTGAACGCTGGCCCCGCAAGCGAACCGAGCGGGCGGCTCGGCACCCTCTCCCCGATACGCGACGTTCACGCGATTTGAACCAGTCGCATCTTTTCCGCGACTAACGGGGTGGCGCTAATGAGGATCACTGTATTCGGTGCCGTTTCGCCCGGGATTGAGGGGGCAGCGCCCGGCACGAAAACAGGAAGGGGCAACAATGACTTATTCGCGAATTTGCACCCGGGCCGCGGGCCTATCGGTGGCGCTGGCGCTTGCCTGCGCGGCCACGCTGCCTGGCGCCGAGGCCGGTCCGAGCTATGACGGGCTCTGGAGCGTGGTGATTGTGACCAAGACGGGCCAATGCGATGCCGCGTATCGCTACCCGGTCCGCATCACCAACGGCAGCCTCGTCAATGGCGGCTCCGCGCCCATTAACATCTCCGGCAAGGTCGCCAAGAACGGCGCCGTCATCGTCAACGTCAGCGCCGGCGACAAGAGCGCGGTTGGCAAGGGTCGCCTTGCGGCGACAAGCGGCGCCGGGTCCTGGAGCGGCAACGCGAACGCCTGTTCGGGCATTTGGGAAGCCGAGCGTCGCGGCTGAGCACTTAAGCTCTCTGAGCCAGCACAAATTGATGCCCGGGCCCAGCCCGGGCATTCGCCGCCTCCGAGCTCTCCGGCATGGTCCGCATGCAGTCGCCCAAGCGAGAAGTGGCCCCTCTCGCGCAGGCCCCCGCCCTGATCTATGCGGTGGCGCTGACCTGCGGCGTGCTGGCTTCGCTTGCGCTGCAGGTCTATTTGCGCGGCGCCGGCTTCGACCTCGCCAGTCTGTGGGAAAATATGTTCGCCACCGGGACCCGGCAGTTGCGTACCGCCGGTCCCTGGTGGGCCATCGCCGGCCTCGCCTTCCTCACTGGCGGAATAGCCGCCGCGGCACTGAGCCGTCTTCCCCTGCCCTGGCGACGGTTTCGCCTGCTGCGATGGGCGGCTGGCGGCGCGATCGTTTTCGTACTTGCGCAGATCGGCGATCCCAGCGCCGGGTCGGAGGCCGTTGGCGCAGGACTAAATCTCGCGGTCAATCTGGTGGCCCTCGCCCTCGCCGCCGTGATGGCCCTGGCGGGAGCCTACGTCGCCGTGCGGCGTTGAGCGGAGACGCCGCCGGTTGGGGACGCGCAACCCCAGATTGCGCTCACCGGGGCATCCGTACTCGCTTAAGCTGTAGCATCGATCAAATAATCGGCAGGGCCCCTCGAACCTTGACCGGCCCTTGCGATACTAAAAGTCACGGGGGATTGCGACCTGTCGGGCGTGCGCCAGGGCGATATCCGGAGCTCTTTGGATGGCATTTGCCGACTTCGCGCCAGCCGAGGCAAACGACCAAACGACCAAGCGAAGCGGCCCATCGCCCTGGGTGACGGCCCTTCTGACCGCGCTGACCCCCGGGCTGGGCCACCTCTATATCGGCCAGGCCCGCCGCGGCGTGACGCTGTTCATTCTGGTCATCATCGCCGACACGCTACTGATGTTCGCGATGATGGGGGTGTTGGCGCGGTTCTGGATGTTCGCAGTCAGTCTCGCGCTCCTCGTCGGGCTGTGGCTCTACATCATGGTCGACGCGATTTCGTGCGCGTATCGGATGCGGGAGTTCCCACACCAGCGCTACAGTCGCTGGACGACCTACGCGGGCGCTTTTGTGCTCGCCTGCCTGATCTTCGCCGGGCCGTGCATTTATGCCCTCCACGCGAAAGCGTCGGGCCGGCTGCTGTGGCTGAACGCCACGAGTGCAAGCATGGAGCCCACGCTGCGCCTGGGTGAATATTTTCTCGCCGACGCCACCTACTATCGCACCCGCCATCCCAGCCGCGGCGAGGTCGCCGTCTACGTTCATCCCAAGCAGGAGCAGCTTCACTATATCAAACGCATCGTCGGAATCGAGGGCGACCGCATCGCCATCAAGGGCGGCCGCGCCATCGTCAACGGCGTGATGGCCGAGGAACCCTATGTCGACGCCGGCGATCCGCAGGCGCCCTTTGCCAACGAAGCGGAAATGCGGGTGCCGCCCGGACACGTGTACGTGCTGGGCGACAATCGCGCCAACAGCGTCGACAGTCGCGACCAGGTCGCACATGGCCCGGTGCCGGTCGCAAATCTGATCGGACGCGTCACCGATATCGCCATATCGCGTCACTTGCT
>DATNNX010000059.1:0-3504 GCA_035601615.1 Xanthobacteraceae bacterium | reverse complement strand
GATGCGCACCTGGTCGAGCATCTCGATCGCCTTCTCGGTGAGCGCGAAGGAGCCAGCCTGCGAGTGCTGCTTCAACACGTCCTCGATCTGACGGCCGACCTTGCGGATCGGGTTCAGCGCTGCGCGCGGGTTCTGGAAGATCATCGACATCTCACGCCCGCGCAGGTCGCGCATCTCATCTTCGCTAGCGGCGCGCACGTCGAGTCCCGTGAAATGCACCGCGCCTTCGACGATGCGCCCGGCCCGGTCGAGGATGCGCATCACCGCATACGAGGTGACCGATTTTCCCGACCCGGACTCGCCGACGATGCCGACCGTCTCGCCCTTGCCGACGCGCACGTCGACGTGCTCCACGGCGCGAACCACCCCACGCCGGGTGGTGAACTCGACGGTGAGGTCGGCGACATCGAGCAGCGGTACGGTTTGAGTCATCGTGTCAATTCGAGGCGGGTGTCCCGGATGCGGTGCAGCGCGGAGCGGTGCACCGCTGATCCGGGACCGCCACGGACCGTTACGATCCCGGGTCTGCAGCGCACCACTTCGTGCTGCGCTGCGCCCGGGACACAATACTGAGGGATGTCGCGCATCGCAGCCTTACGTGCGCCGTTGTGGATCGACGATGTCGCGAAGCCCGTCGCCGAGCAGGTTGAAGCAGAAGACTGCGACCATCAGCGCGGCGCCGGGGAAGAACGCGTTCCACCATTCGCCTGACACCATGAAAGCCGCGCCTTCTGCCACCATGATTCCCCATTCCGCGGTCGGGGGTCGCACGCCGAGCCCGATGAACGAGAGGCCCGCGGCGTTGAGGATGGCGTAGCCCATGGTCAGCGACATCTGCACCACCATGATCGGCATGATGTTCGGCAGCACCTGCGCGAGCAGGATGCGCATCTCGCCGTTGCCGGAGAGCCGCGCCGCCAGTACGAAGCCCGCCTCGCGCCGCACATTGGCTTCGGCGCGGGCGACGCGCGCGTAAAGCGGAAAATTCACGATCGCAGTCGCCAGCACCACGTTCTCGACCGTGTTGCCGAGCGCGGCGACGATCCCCATCGCCAGCACAAACAGCGGGAAGGCCATGATGGTATCGGCGATGCGGCCCACCACGCGATCGGTCCAGCCGCCAAAGAATCCGGCCGCGACGCCGGCGAGCCCGCCCATGAGGAAGACGAGCGCGACCGAGGCAATAGCGATAACAAAATCGAGCCGCGTCGCCACCACGACCCGGCTGAACACGTCGCGGCCGAGCTGATCGGTGCCGAACCAGTGCGCCGCCGAGGGCGCCCTGAGCGCAGAGGCGGTGTCGCTCGCCAGCGGGTCGTAGGGAACGAGGTAGGGACCGAGCAAAGCCGCGAGCACGATCAAGAGAAACAGCGCGAAGGCAAAGCCGGTGACCGCGTTCTCCGAGAGGATGTAGCGGGCGTGGCGAAGCGCGGCGGCGACACCGGTGTTGTTCGCACTCCTCGGGGGGGATTGCGTTTCGGCGAGATGGGCCTGCAGCGGTGCGACAGACTCGGTCGGCTCCCCTCCCCCTTGTGGGGAGGGGTTGGGGGTGGGGGTGGGAGTCGGTGGAGACGCCTCGCGCAACAACAACGACGCTTTACTCATGCCTCGATCCTCACGCGCGGATCGATGACGCCGTAGAGCACGTCGATGACGAGGTTGAGCGCGACATACATCACCGCCATGGTGAGGACGAAGCCCTGCAGCGGCGCAAAATCCGATGCGATCAGCGCTTCGACCGCGAACGAGCCGATGCCTGGCCACGCGAACACCTTCTCGACCAGTACGTTGGCGCCGAGCAGGAACGAGAACACCATGCCGAGCGTGGTCACAACCGGCAGCATGGCGTTGCGGAACGCGTAGGTCACGACCACGGTGATGGGCGAAAGTCCGCTCGCGCGCGCGGTGCGCACGAAGTCGGACGCCAGCACCGCGAGCATGGAGGCGCGCGTCATGCGGGCGATCGGCGCCAGCGCGAAGATGCCGAGCGTGAGCGCCGGCAGCACCAACTGCTTCAGGCTTGCGGCGAACGCCTCGCTATCGCCGGCGATCAGGCTGTCGATCAAATAGAAGCCGGTCACGTGCTGCGGCGGGCTGAAGAAGACGTCGAGCCGCCCGAGCGGGGCCGGCGCCCAGCCCAGGAGATAGTAGAAGACATAGATCAGGATCAGTCCGGTGAAGAACACGGGCAGCGACACCCCCGCGGTCGCGATCACGCGGCAGAGATGATCGATCATCGAATTCGGCCGCGTCGCCGCAAAAATTCCGAGCGGCACCGCGATCGACATCGCCACGACGAGCCCGAGCAACGTGAGCTCCGCCGAGGCGGGGAGCCGTGTCTTGATTTCGTATACGACAGGCTGCCCGGTGGTGAGGGAGTTGCCGAGGTCGCCGCGCGCGAGGTCGCCGACGTAGCGCACGAACTGGACGTAGAGCGGCTTGTCGAGCCCGAGCCTCACCCGAATCTGCTCGATCGCCTCCTTGGTGGCGGCGGGTCCTGCGAAATACGCGGCGGGATCGCCGGGCAGCGCCCGCGTCAGCAGAAAGGTGACGATCACCACGCCGACGAGACTCGGCACGGCGATCAGCATGCGCTTGGCGGCCATTCTCAGCATGGCGCACGTCTTTCCTCAACCAAGCCGTTCTTCCGCGCAGCGGGGACCAAACCACCGGCTCTGGAATATGGGTCCCCGCTTTCGCAGGGACGGCAGTCATCGAGATTGCTCAGTCAACTCCGCACGGCCTCACGCCTTCGCCAGCGAGCGGTAGTCGAGCTGCCGGTGGAACCAGTAGCGGTAGCCCGACAGGTTCTTCTGCATGGCGGTGCTCAGCATCGGCTGGAACAGCGGCACGCGCGGCACCTCGGCGAACGCCTTCTCGACGAAGCCCTTCACGCTCCTGTCGTAGGTCGCCTGATCTTTGTTCGCCGCCGCGGTGCGCGCGGCGTCGATCAGCGCGTCCATGTCCTTGTCCTGATAGCTCATGGTGTTGAACACGGCGTTCTGGCCGTGATAGCACCAGAAGAAGAAGTACTCGGGATAGTCGAGCCAGCCCGAGAAGAAGTTGGCGATCAGCGGCATCTCCTTCTTGAGCAGCTCGTTGCGCCAGTTGGCCCCGGGCACCTTGTTGATCGTCGTTCGGATCCCGATCTGGGCAAGGCTCTCCTGCAGGAGCACGCAGAGCGGCTCGTTGACTGCTCCGAACCCGAGATCGAAGGAGAGCGTGGTCTCGAAGCCGTCGGGATGGCCACTTTCGGCCAGAAGCTGCTTCGCTTTGGCGAGATCGGTCGTGTAGTGGTGCGGCTGCGGCCAGGCAACCTCGATCGGCGCATCGGCTTTGGCGCCGTAGAGCGGAACGGCGAGGCCGAACATCACCGCGTCCATGATCTTCTGATAGGGAATCGCGTAGGCAACGGCCTGCCGAACCTTGGGATTGTCGAACGGCGTATTCTTCACGTTCATGCCGAGATATTGAACGCCGTTGGAGAACGGCGTCGAGATGATG
>DATNNX010000058.1:0-17007 GCA_035601615.1 Xanthobacteraceae bacterium | reverse complement strand
TCTCTACTCGCTCGCGGGCGAGATGAAGGAGAAGTACCTGTTGCCGCTGCTGCGCGGGGAGAAGAAGGCCTGTTTTGCGCAGACCGAGCCCGATGCCGGCTCCGATCCCGGCGGCATGCGCACCAGCGCCGTGCGCGACCGTGACGACTACGTGATCAACGGCGTCAAACGCTTCATCACCGGCGCCGGCCACGCCGACTTCATGCAGCTGATGGTGGCGACCGACCGCGCCAAGGGCTCGCGCGGCGGCATCTCCTGCTTCATCGTGGACATGGACGCGCCGGGCGTAAAGCTCGGCGCCTGCTATGAGACCATGATGGGGGATGAGCCTTGGGAAATCGTGCTCGACAACGTGCGCGTGCCAGCAAGCCACCGCGTCGGGACGGAAGGCGAGGGCATGCGGTTCGGGCAACAGTGGCTCAATATCGGCCGTCTCAAGCACGGTGCGCGGGCGCTGGGGGTCGCCGAGCGCTGCCTCGAAATGGCGACCTCGTACGCCAAGCAGCGTTCGACCTTCGGCCGCCCGCTCGCCGAGCGCCAGGCGGTGCAATGGATGTTGGCCGACATGTTCATCGAATTGCAGGCCGCGCGGCTGCTCGTCTACAAGACCGCGACGCGGCTCGATCGCGGCGAGGAGGCCCGCGAGGATGCCTACGTGGCGAAATATTACGCCGACGAAATGGCGTTCAAGACCGCCGACGCTTGCATGCAGATCCACGGCGGGATCGCGCTCACCACCGACTTGCCGATCGAGAAGATGTGGCGGCAGCAGCGCAGCTTCCGCATTACCGAAGGCGCGAGCGAGGTGATGAAAATGGTCATCGCGCGCCACGTGCTCAAGACATACGGTTGATGATGCCACGCGGACATTCATGAGTGCAGCGTTGTTTTGTCCGGGACAACACCGCATTCACGTGCGTCGTCCGACGCGTCATGCCAGGCCATGACGGCCGATCGTTACCGGTACCGCCTCGGCGTCGATGTGGGCGGCACGCATACCGATCTGGTTCTGCTCGATACCGACACCGGCGAGCTTGCGGTCGCGAAGGTCGCGAGCACGCCGAAAAATCCTGCACTCGGTGTACTGGAAGGTCTCGCCAACTTCGTTGCCGAGGGTATTCCGCCCTCGCAGATCGAGTTTTTCGCGCACGGCACCACGATCACGACCAATGCGCTGTTGGAAATGCGCGGGGCCAAGGTCGGATTGCTCATCACCAAGGGGTACCGCGCGGTACAGGAAGTTCAAAATCAGGCGCGCGACGGGAACCTGTTCAATTATTTTTATTCGAAGCCGACTCCCATTGCCCCGCAAAGCCTGACCAAAGAAGTTCCCGAGCGCTGCGACTATGCGGGCCGGGTGCTGCAACCGCTCGATAAAGATGCCGTTCGCCGCGCCGCGCGCGAACTCAAGCACGCCGGCGTCCAGTCGATCGCCGTCTGCTACCTCTTCTCGTTCATGAATCCGCGGCACGAGCAAGAAACCCGCACGCTGCTCCGCGAAGAATTTCCCGCCGTCCACGTCTCGCTCTCGAGCGAGGTCCTGCCGCGCATTCGCGAATGGCCACGCCTCTCGACTACCCTACTCAATGCGTATCTCGAGCCGGTCATCATGGAGTACGTGAGGCATCTCAACCAAGGATTGGACGGGGCGGGCTTGGACACGCAGCAGCGCTTCCTGATGCAATCGAACGGCGGCGTCATGCCGTTTTCGGCAGCGATCGCGGGTGGCCGCACCGTGCACACTCTGTTCTCGGGCCCGGCCGCCGGCGCGCAAGCAAGCGCCCACCTCGCACGCGAGGACGCGCGGCGCGGGCTCGTCACGCTCGACATGGGCGGCACCAGCGCCGATATCGCCTTTATCGAAGGCGGTACCCCGCTCGAAGTCACCGAAAGTATTATCGCGCGCCGGCAGGTCGACGTGCCCGCGCTCGATATGGTGACGATCTCCGCCGGCGGAGGCTCGATCGCTTGGGTCGACGGTGGCTTCCTCAATGTCGGCCCCCACAGCGCCGGCGCGGATCCGGGCCCGGCCTGCTACGCGCGCGGGGGACTCGAGCCAACGGTTACCGATGCCGACCTCGTATGCGGCTATCTCAACCCTGATTATTTCCTCGGCGGTACCCACAAGCTCGATGTCGCGGCGGCGCGCGCAACGCTCAAGGCGCGTATCGCCGATCCGTTGCACATGGAGGTGGTTGCGGCCGCTGCCGGCATCCAGCGCATCGTCGATATGCGCATGGCCGACGAGATACGCGTCTTTGCGGCCAAGCGTGGTGTCGATCTCTCCGCCTTCACGCTATTGCCGTTCGGCGGCGCGGGTGGGGTGCATGCGGCGGCGGTCGCAGAGGAACTCGGCATGCGCAGGATCCTGGTGCCGCCACGACCGGGTGCATTCTCGGCGCTTGGGCTGCTGTGCACCGACGTCGTGCACGACTATATCCGCTCCGATTTGCGCAGCCTTGCCGAGATCACCGCGGAGCATGCCGAGGCGATCTTTCGGCAACTAGAGAGCGCCGCACGCGCCGAACTCGACGCGGAAGGCATGGGTGTCGCCGGCGCGCGCTTCGCGCGCGAACTTGACCTGCGCTACAGCGGCCAAGGGTACGAGTTGCGCATCCCGCTCGCGGGATTGTTCCACGACCGGCTGACACCCGCATCACTTACTGCGGCACGGGAGAGATTCGATGAGCGTCACGCCCAGATCCACGGCCACGCCGCCAACGAGCGCCCGGTCGAAGTCGTGAGCTATCGGCTGCGCGTGCGCGTTGCCGTACCGAAATACGCGCCGCTGGAGATTGCGGCGCCAGCTTCGCCGCGCAGCGCTGCTGCGGTGAAGGGGCAACGCACGATAACCCTCAATGGAGCAACGATGGAGGCAACGCTCTACGAGCGCGCTCGCCTCGACGTCGGCACGAGCATAACGGGGCCGGCGATCCTCGAGCAATTCGACGCCACGACCCTCATTCCGCCAAGCTGGAGCGGGCGCGTCGATGGGCACGGCAATCTGGTCCTGACGAGGGCGTGAGCATGGACGCCATCACCGTTCAGATCCTACGCAACAAAGTCGCGAGCCTGGTCGATGAAATGCACTATCACTTCTACCGCTCCGGCTATTCGACGATCATCCGCGAATCGCGGGATTTCAGCTGCGTGATTTTGGACCGAGAGGGGCGGCTGATCGTGGCGCCGCCGATGTTTTTTCATGCGCCCGTCTATCGCCATCTCGTGCGTCGCATCCTCGAGGTCTATGGCGGCACGCAATCGATCAAGGCCGGTGACGTCTTCGTCTCCAATCACCCTTACGAAGGCGGCCTTCCGCACGTTTCGGACATGGCTTTCGTCGCGCCGGCTTTCGCGGCGGGCGAAATCGTCGCGTTTGCCGGCTCGATCGCGCACAAGGCGGACGTGGGCGGGGCAGTCGCGGGCTCGACCTCGGCCGATGCCACCGAGATGTTCCAGGAGGGGCTTCTCGTGCCGCCCATCAAGGTCGTGGACGCCGGCGTCGCGCAGACGGATGTGGAGCGGATCATCCTCACGAACAGTCGTCAGCCAGCGCTGATGCGCGGCGATATCCAAGCCCAGATCGCGGTGACGCAAATGGGCGCGCATCGCGTCCAAAAGTTGTGCGAGCGTTTCGGCGCCGGCACGGTCATGGAGGCGTTTGCGGCCATCCTCAAGGCGGCGGCCGACGAGCTGCGCGCGGCGATCGCGAGATTGCCCGAGGGAGAATCCGCGGCCGAGGGTTTGCTCGACAGCGACGGCGTGGTGATCGACAGGCCGGTGAAGCTTGCCGTCACCGTCGCCATCAAGGACGGGATTGCGAGCTTCGATTTCTCCAACAGCGATCCGCAGGCCCGCGGCCCGGTCAACCTGCGGCCCTCGATGGTCGAGGCCTGCGTGTTCTATGCGCTGATCGGGTGCCTCGGTCCACACCTGCACTTCAACGATGGCATGCGCGACGTGGTGCGGCTCAGATACGCGCCGCGTACCGTCACGAATGCGGAGCCGCCCGCGCCGGTGTCAAACTACCAGATGGTAAACCTCAAGCTGGTGGATGTGCTCCTCGAGGCGCTGGGGCGCTTTCATCCGGTGCGCGCGATCGCCAATGCCGGCTCGTCGAGCGCGCTAACGATCGCCTGGGTCAAGGGCCGGTGCGGACAGTCGACCATGCAATACGAGATCATGGGCTCGGCTTATGGCGGCGGCATGGGCCACGATGGGGCCTCGGCGACGGCGACGCATCTGAGCAATCTCCACATCACCCCGATCGAAATTCTCGAAACCGAGTTTCCCTGCCGCATCAGCCGCTTCGAACTCGTCCCGGACACGGGCGGCGCGGGTCGATGGCGCGGCGGATTGAGCGTGCTGCGCGAATACGAGCTTCTGGAAAGCGCGACTGTCATTCGCCGCTACGACAAGAGCCGCTTCCCCCCCGCCGGCCTTGCGGGCGCCAAGGCGGGATGTGGAGCGCGCTTCGTCATCAGACTCGGCACCCCGCAGGAAGCCCCGATGCCTTCGGGACGCTACGAGATGCAAGCGGGCGAGCGCTTTCTATTGCAAAGCGCCGGCGGCGGCGGCTATGGCGATCCCCACCGACGCGATCGCGCTGCGCTTGCCCGCGACATGGCCGAGGGATATGTCTCGGCCGCCGAGGCGACAAAGGATTACGGCAAATAGCATCGGCCTGCATCTGAGCGGATGCGATTTTGCTCTCGCTTGCAGCTCCTGAGGCGGAACGGAAGGTTCAACGCATGGCCTTCTCCAGCTGGCGCGGCGTCGTGGGCATGATCAATCCGACCATGCGGCCGGGGGTGACCGAAGAGGTCATCCGCCTGCTGCCCGAAGGGATCGGGCTCATCCCGCTGTTCTTGAACATTCGCCGCGGCACCGAAGACGAGTTCGCGGCCGTGATGCCGGCCTACGAGGAGCGCATTGCGCAACTGGCCGAATGCGGTTGCGACCTCATTCATCCGCACGGCGCGCCGCCGTTCATGGTGCAAGGCCGCAAACGCGAAGCCGAGATCGTCAGGGCGTGGGAGAAGAAATACAAAATTCCCATCATGAGCGTGGCGCAGAACCACGTGAATGCGCTCAAAACGCTGAAGGCCAAGACAATCCTGGGCGCCACCTATTTTCCGCCCAAGCTCAATGCGATCTTCGCCAAATATTTCCGTGACGCGGGCTTCACCGTGCGCGCCATGGCAGGCATCGACGTGCCGTTCACCGAAGTGCAGAACCTGTCGAGTCATCACGTCTACGCTCATATCAAGCGGCATTTCCTCGCCGCCGAAGGCGCCGATGCGATTTACATGCTGGGCTCCGGCTGGCGCACGCTGGACATCATCGAGACGCTCGAGCAGGACCTGCAGGTTCCGGTCGTGCACCCGGTGACGGCACGGGTTTGGGAAATTCAGAAGCGGCTGCACGTGCGCGAGCCGCGCCGTGGCTTCGGGCATCTGCTCGCCGCATTACCTTGAGAGGGCGAGCCATGTGCGCGAGCCGCACGGCGGCCGTTGTTCTCATCTGCAGTATTTGTTGCGCGCTTCTGGCCGCGTCGCAAGCCATGGCAGAGGCGCTGGAATCGTTCTATAGCGGCCGCACCGTCACCATGCTGGTGGGCACCTCGCCGGGCGGCATCAACGATATTTCGGCGCGGCTCGTGGCCCGACATCTCTCTCGATTCATTGCGGGCAATCCGACGATCATCGTGCAGAACAACCCCGGCAGCGGCGGACTCGTCACCGCCAACCGCCTCTACTTCAACTCTGAGAAGGACGGCTCGGTTCTCGCCAAGCTCGAACGCGCCGTGCCGCAGCTCGCCATCCAGGGCAATGCCAATGCGCAGTTCGATCCGATGAAGCTCACCTGGCTCGGCAGCTTGTCATCCTACGCCGACGACGCGTACCTGATGCTCATCAACGCCAATCACCCGGCCAAGACCGTTGTCGACCTAAAGGTGCCCGGCATGCGTTTAGTGCTGGGTGCCGATAATGCCGCGTCGAGCAATCTCATCTTCGCGCTCATCGCAAAGGATGTGCTCGGGCTCAACGTGGCCGTGGTGCGCGGCTACACCGGCGCGGCGCCGCTGTTTCTAGCCATGCAGCGCGGCGAGCTCGACGGGCAGATGGTGGGCTTGAGCTCGGTGCGCACCGGCCAGCGCGATCTCTGGGTGAAAAGAGCGTTCCGGCCGCTCATGGCCTTCGGCCGTGCGCGGCGACATCCGGAGTTTCCGGAGATGCCCATCGCGCGCGAGCTCACCGACGATGGCAGCGCGCTCGCGCTCATCGAATTCGCAGAACTGCCGTTCTTTATGGCGCTGCCGTTCGCGGCGCCGCCCGATATTCCGCCAGATCGCGCGAAGGTCCTGCAGACAGCGTTCGCGGCCATGTGCCGGGACCGAGGCTTCGTCGAGGAGGCCGAGAGGCTCGGCATCGACATGAGCCCGATCGATGGAGATGCGATCTTGACCTTGCTCGCACGTACCGCCGCCACGCCGAAAGACGTGATCGCACGCTACAACGCGATTACGGAACGAAAGTAACTAGAACACTGGCGAGGCTTACGCCTGCGCGAGCATGCGATCCTGCTTGCCGAAATGATAGCGCGGGAGCACGTCGAGATCGGTGCCGGTGACGCGGATCACCCAAGCCTTCTTCGGGTGCGCGGTCGAATGGATCACGCCGGGGCCATAGGCTTGGGTCTGCCCCGGTCCGAGCCGATAGCTGCTCACCGGCTGGAGAACCGCGTGCGCCTCGCTCTCGGGGTTCGTGCGACGCCATTCCGTCATTTCCGTGTATTCCCGTGCATTGCCATAGATTGCCCACGATGCGCCGTGGCTGTGCGGCTTTCCGGTCTTGTTCCCTTCCTGAACGTGCGCAAGCACATAGAAGTCGGTTTCGCCGTCGTGGTGCAGGACGCGCCGGCCGGGCGGCATATCGTCGCTGAACGTCTCGGCAATGAACGCGGGATTGGACACAAGCCGCCCGAGCCGCTCCGCGATGCGCCCCAGCGCATCCGACAACGGCTCGGTTTTGAGGATCGCGCGGGTTTCCATACAAAACGCATCCAGCGTGTAAGCCATAGGTTGCTCCATTCCGATCCCTCTTCTCCTACACGAAGTCTCGCTTTTACGCAGCCGCTGCGCATGGGCTATGAACTGGTGCCGCGGATAATGAGTGGAGGAAGCAGATGTCGCGCTTTGCCGCTGTGATCGGGCTCACGGCCGCCGCCAGCCTCGCAGTGTGGTCGCCGCCGAGCCCGGCACAGGAGCCCTATCCGGCGCGAACGGTCAAAATCGTGGTCCCGGCCGTCGCCGGTTCGACCACCGATACGCTCGCGCGCATCGTGGCGGACCAACTCAGCCAGAAATGGGGCAAGCCGGCCATCGTGGAGAACATCCCCGGCGGCGCCATGAACATCGGCGCGCTGACCGTCGCACGCGCGACGCCCGACGGTTACACTTTGCTCATCGCGCCGCCCTCCCCGCTCTCGTTCAATCATCTCCTCTATCGCGATCCCGGCTACGAGCCGACCAAGTTCGTTCCAATCACCATGTTGGCGAAAATCTCCAACGTGCTGGTGGTGCGTAACGATCTTGCGGCAACCACCTTGAAGGAGCTCATTGATTACGGCCGAGCCAATCCTGGCAAGCTGTCCTACGCCTCGCAGGGCGTGGGCTCGACCGCGCATCTGTCGGCCGCGCAGCTCGAGGTGCGCTCCGGCATCAAAATGGTGCACGTGCCCTATCGCGGCGCGCAGCCCGCGCTCACCGATGTCGTCGCCGGTCACGTCGACATGTTTTTCGATACCCTTGCGACCTCCGTGCCGCTCTACCGCGATGGCAAGGTCAAGCTGTTGGGCGTCGCCGATCTCAACCGCGCCGGCATCGTGCCCGAAATTCCGACGATTTCCGAAGCGGGGCTTCCCGGCTTCAAGTCGATCACGTGGTTCGGCCTGGTCGGGCCGCCGACGACGCCTGCGGCCTTGGCCGAAAAGATCAACCGCGATGTGGTCGAGGTTCTCCACAGCCATGAGGTCGGCGACATGCTGCGCAAGCTGTCGCTCGAGCCCGGCGCGACCGCGCCTGGCGAGACCAGCCGTTTCTTTGCCGAAGAAACAGCCTTGTGGAGCAAGGTGATCAAGGAAGCTGGCATCGAGCCACAATAATTGCGACGCGCATAGCCGCGCTCAGGTCAGCAAGCCGACCTCACGATAGGCGCGCAACGCGCCCGGATGCAGCGGCACACCGCCGAATTCGAGCGCGGCTCGACCCTGGGACCGCAGCGGCTCAAACAGCTCCTCCAACCCGGCGAAGAGCGGATTGAGACGCCCAAGCTCGGCGCAGCGCGTTGCGATCGACTTGGCCGCCTCATGCACGATCGCCTCAGCCACGCGCTTGTGGGTGACCAGCACGTTGAGGACCGCGATCTGCGCCACGTCAGCCTCGAGGCCGCGGATTGCGCCCGCGCGCATCACGGTGCGGCGATAATGAGGCACTGCCTGTATCACGGCTTCGAGCTCGCCGGGCTGATAGGGCAGCACGCGTAGTGCGATGCGTTGGGCGAGTTCGGTCATGACCGCGTTGGGGATCGGACATTGGAACTGCGCGTCGATGTCCCCGGCGGCGAGCGCCTCCGCGCCGGCCGCAAAATCGAGATAGGCCGGAGAAAAGTCGGAGAAACTCATGCCCAGTGCCCCAAACAGCCCACGGGTATGTTGCACCATGCCGCTCGTGCGCGGCCCGACCGCAATCCGCCGACCTCGCAGGTCGGAAAATGACCGGATGGGCGAGTCCGCCCGGACGATGAAAAACAGCGGGCCCGCATTCATCGGCGCGGCCATCGCGAGGTCGATCGGGCGCTGGAAGGGAGCCTCGCCATTTTTGGCGCGGCCGATCCAGTTCGAGGCCATAAAGCCGAACTCGATGTCGCCCGCGTGCAACCGATTGGCGTTTTCGATGCTGGCGGAGTTGGACGCCACGACCTCGACTGCCGGCAAAGTGGGTCGTCGTTCGAACAGGGACTCGAGCGCGCGACCCTGGCTATAGAACGTGCCGTCGCGTTCAGAGGTGCCGATTCGGATCGTCATCGAACGAATCGAGGTCCTTGCCCATGGAGCGTCTCGTTGCCGAGATCGCGCTCAGCGTGTCAAGCTCATGTAGCTCTGGATTTCCAGTTACGGGAAGAGCGGAAAGACGTGCGTCGAATCGAAACGGATTTCCGCTAATGCGGCTTGCGGCGCGGCAGGCGCGTCGCGTGCGCGATGATCTCGCCCGCGCGCTTTCCGAATTGTCTGAAATCGACGGGCGCCACGTCGCCGCTATCCCTAAAAAGCGCGGATATGGCCTGCTTGTGGTCCGAATTGGACCACCGCTCTTCCCGCTGTCTTTCCTTCTCTTTCGGCCTGCCTGCCACAGGAACACCAGAGCGTTCCCCCGTGCGTCTATTACCTAACAAAGCTTGGTCGCGATAGGTTCCCGAATTGAGGCGCTGCGCCATCGCGGTTCCCAATCACATGGCGAATTCGTTATTGAGTTCCGCGCCCGCGCGGGCTCGTAAAGAATCCGGCCATGAGTTCCCCGCTCAAGCCCGCGCAAAGTACGGCATCACCTCGCGCGCGAACAGCCGCATCGAGGCCTCCGCCTCTGCACGTCCGATCATGCCAAAATTCACTTGCAGGGAGGCGCATTCGAAGCCGCCGACGCTGCGGTGATAATCATCAATGGCGCGACGGATCTCCTGCGGAGTGCCGATCCAGGCCAAGCCCTTCTCAACCTGCGACTCGAATGTCTCCCGTGACAGGCCTTCGATCATCTTCTGGTAATTGGGATAATCGCGTGAGGCCACGCCGGACATCCAGCCCGACGCGGCGTCCACGATCGATTTGAGATACTGGTTGAGCGGCACGCGGGCGACGGCGGCGGCCTCCGCAGCGGATTCGGCACAATACATGTGAAAAGCCAGCATGACTTTGCCGCGCCCCGCGTGCCCCGCCGCCGTCCGGGCGTTGCGATAGGCTTGCAGCAGGTCTGCCATATGCGCGCCTCCGAGGGGGATCCCCATGAGATAGTGGCCGAGCGCGCCTGCGGTCTCGAACGTCTCCTTCGCGGACAGCGCCGCGATCCAGAACGGCGGCCTGGGCTTCTGCGTGGGCCGCGGCAGTGAGGTCGCGTTTTCGAAGCTGTGGAATCGGCCTCGCGCCGTAACCTTTTCCTCCTCGAGCAAGCGCCGCACCTGCTCCAGTCCCTCCTCGAAGCGGGCGCGGCTCTCGTCCATGGAGATGCCGAAACGGGCGAACTCGTGCGGCAAGAAGGCGCGCGCAAATCCTACTTCGAGCCGGCCGCCGGAAATGGCATCCACCATACCGATCTGGCCCGCGAGCTTGAGCGGATTATTGAACACCGGCAGCACCGCACCAGTGATCAGGCGCATCGAGCGCGTCAACGCCGCGGCGGCGCTGAGAAAGATGAGCGGATCGGGACTATACCCGCCGTAGGACAGAAAATAGTGCTCGACCGTGCGCACATTCGTGAAGCCCAACTGCTCGGCGAGCTGCGTGAGCTCGAGCGCCTCGCGCCAATACTGCTCGGCCGGCTTCTGGTCAGGGCCGACGGCGGGAAAGAACTGGATGCCGAACTCCATCGGTCACCTGTGGCCGCTCAGAGCTCCACGCCCATGCGGCGATCTACCGAATAGGGCCCGCCGCCGCGCAGCGCGATGGCGAAGCAGACCAGTCCCCAAAGCAGCGTGTATTCGTAGCCGCGGTTGAGCCAGGAAAAACCAGTCTTCCAATAGAGTATGGTGATGACCAGCATTTCCACCGCGGCCGCGGCGGCGAAGAAGCGGGTGAACAGCCCAATGATGAGCGCGATGCCCCCGACGAACTCGATGATCAACGCCGACCAGATCCAGGGAAGCGCCGGATCGAATCCGATCTCGACGAAGGCGCGAACAAAGGCCGAAGGCCCGCGCGTGACCTTGCCCCAGCCGTGCACCAAAAGGTTCCAGCCCACGGCGATGCGCACGATCGGCCAGGCAAGCGGAATGGCGAAGTCGTAGAACGAGTACAGGCCGGGAAAGATGAGCTTGGTCTCGTGCTTGGGCTCGATGCGCGTCATGAGTTGTCCTCCCTTGGGCACGCTGTCAGTCATTGCTGCGGAATGCATCGTCGGGGAACGGCATCACGTCGAGCCGCCGGCCAGTCGCGTGAAGCAAGGCCTGCGCCAGCGCAGGAGCAACCGGCGCCAGAACAACTTCGCCGAAGCCCTGCGGGGGACGGTCGCTGGCGAGCACAATCGGCACGATTTCCGGCATCTCGTCGATGCGCAACAGCGGATAGTCGGAAAAATTGCTCTGCTCCGCGCCGCCGTTCGAGAACGTGATCCTGCTTTTGAGCGTGTTGGTCAGCGCGAATCCTATCCCGCCTTCGATCTGCGCCTTGAGCGTGTTCGGATTGAGGACCAGGCCGGGATCGACGGCGCAGAACACCCGCCTGACTGCGAAGCGCCCCGCGACGCGCGCGAGCTCCACCACCTCCGCGACATAGGTTTTGAAGCGGCCGCCGCGGCCGATGTAGCAGTTATAGGCAATGCCGCGAACCGTGTCCGGCGACGCTCCCCAGCCAGAGGCCTGCGCAGCGGCATCGAGCACGCGCAGCGCCAAGGGATCATCCGACAGCAATTCGCGCCGATAGGCATACTGGTCGATGCGGGCGCGCTGCGCGAGCTCGGTAATGAAGCTCTCCCAAAAGAACACGGCCGCGGTCGAGCCGACCGAGCGCATGAAATAGACGGGGATAGGCAGCGGCGTGTCGACGGTCTCCACCAGAAAGTGCGGCAGGCGATAGGTTTGATTGTAGATGCCGTCGACCATGCTCTCGTCCCAGACGCTTTCCGGCGTCTGATCGAGCCAGCTCTTGCGCACCGCGCCGAACAGCGACTGCCCGGCGACGCGAGCGTGCACCGCGAGCGGATAGCCGCGCTCGTCGAGGACGGCGCGAAAACGGCCGCCCGCGTTCGGGCGGTAGACGTCGTGCTGCATGTCTTCCTCGCGCGAGCGAATGAGCTTGACGGGACGGCCGACCGCCTTGGAGGCCTGCACCGCTTGGAGCACGTAGTCCGGCACGATCTTGCGGCCGAAGCTACCACCGAGGAAGGTGACATTGACTTTCACGTCGTCAGGAGCGCAACCGACGGCCTGCGCCACCGCCTCCTGACACGCGGTCACCGATTGGATCGATCCCCAGATCTCGACCGCACCATCCTTGTAGCTCGCGGTGGCGTTGACCGGCTCGAGCGGAGCGTGCGCGATGTGCGGCAGCACGAACCGCCGCTCGATGACGATAGCCGCGCGTCGTTTTAGGATTTCTCCCGGCTGTCCTCGCACGAGCGCAGTGACGCCGTGCTCGGCATCCAAGGCTGCGGCCAGCATCGCGTCGATCTTGGCGGTGGAGAGGTCGCCCGCGGCGCCGGCATCGAATGTCACATCGAGTGCATCGAGCGCACGCTTGGCTTGCCAGAACTGGTCGGCGACCACGCAGACCGCGTTGTGACGCGGTAGATGCGGCACTTGCGGATGCTGGGTACCCGCGTCTTCGTTGGCGATGGCCAGCGCCGCGATCTTCACCACCGCGCGCACGCCGGCCATTTTGAGAATATCGGCTTCATTCTTGATCGCGGTCAGCTCCCCGCTGAAAGAGGGCGCGGTTTTGATGGCGGCGTTGAGCATGCCGGGGACCACGACGTCGATCCCGAAGATCGCACTGCCATTGCACTTGGCCGGCGTGTCTAATCGCGCGAGCGGCTTCCCGATCAGCTGAAATCGGCTGCTGTCCTTGAGCCGCGGGGCGTCGTTGAGCGGGAGCCTGGCGGCGGCGGCGGCAAGCTCCCCATAGGATAGCTTGTCACCCCGTGCATTGATGACGAAACCCTTCTCGGTGCGGCACTGCCCGACATCGACGTTCCAGGTCTGCGCCGCCGCACGGGTCAGGGCATCACGGGCAGCAGCGCCTGCGGTACGCAGGCGCTCATAAAGCGCCGTCGTCGACATTGAGGCGCCTTCTTTCTGCGCCGGCGGCTCCTGCCGGAAGGCGATTTTGTAGGCCGCTTTGCCGGTTGCGAACCGAATCCTGACGCGCTGCCAATCGGCATCGAGCTCATCGGCGAGAATTTGCGGCAGCGCGGTGTACGACCCTTGCCCCACCTCCGGCTGTGACAGCGCGAGCGTGACTTCTCCGTTCGCCGCGATGGCGATCCAGTCGGTGATCTCGGTTTCCGCCGCGCGGCCTCCCCGCATGCGGATGGGGACGATGAGCGATGCGGTGGTCATCGCGGCTCCCGCGAGGACGAAGCGGCGCGACACGGGCGTTATCGTATGGGGCACGGGACCGGTCTCGATGTTGCGTCGGGCAGGGGTTTTCCGAGATGTGAGGCTTAATTGTTGTAGCAGAATCTTGAGGGCTCTGGCGTGGTATGGACGCACGCGTCCGCGGACCCCCAAGTGGGACAGCTCATCGCGATTTCGCCCGGGACTTCGCTTGTCCAAAAGGCTGCGGCCGCATTATCGTGAGCCATGTCCAATCTGGCTCCTGCGGCATCGCCCCACGTTCTCACCGCCGGGACACCGCTGCAGCGCGGCGAGAGCCGGTGGCGCGTCATCGCACGCACCGCCTTCCCGTTCCTCGTCGTGGCGCTCGCGTGGGAAGCGACCGCGCATGCCGGCATCTTCCCGCGCAAGCTGTTTCCACCGCTGGAAGACGTGGCCGGCGCTTTGCTCCGACTTACTGCCACGGGGATCCTGCCGCACCACGTACTCGACACGCTCCTTCGGCTGATTGCCGGCTTTGCGCTCGCCGCGGCGGCGGGTGTGGCGATCGGTTTCGCGATGGGCCGCTCGCGCCGCGCTGAAGACGTCGCCCTGCCGCTGATCAGCATCGGCGCGCCGATTCCAGGCCTCGCCTATGCGCCGCTGTTCCTGCTCTGGTTTGGCCTGGGCAACGTGACCGCTGTGCTGCTCGTTGCGGTCGTCTCCGCCTTCCCCATCGTCTTCAACACCTGGGCAGGCGTGAAGGCAGTCAAGGAGATCTGGGTACGCTCGGCGCAGGCGATGGGCGCGGATGACCGGCGGCTCTTGCATCGGGTGATCCTGCCCGGCGCGCTGCCCTATGTACTGACCGGATTGCGGCTGGGTTTGGCGCAGGCTTGGCGCATCCTGGTCGGGGTGGAGATGCTCGCCGCAGTCCCGTGGGGCCTCGGCTGGATGATTTTCGGCGCGCGCGAGTTCTTGAACACCGACGTGATGCTCGCCGGGGTCGCGGTGATCGGCGCAATCGGGCTTGCGCTGGAGAAACTCGTGTTCCAACGGCTCGAGCGGTACACCGTCGTTCGCTGGGGGATGATGTCGTGAGCGCCGCCACGAAAGCTGCGATGGAGCGCGCGACTTCGGCCTACCGCGCAGGCATCACGCTGCTGTTGGCGGCCGCCTGCTACGAGGCGGTTGCGCGCAGCGGCGTCTTTCCGGCGGCGCTGCTGCCAACCTTGCCGAAGATCGCCAGCACGCTCTGGGCGCTTCTCCTCGACGGGACCATGCTGGAACACGCCGGCTTCACGATGTATCGCGTGCTTTTCGGGCTCGCCCTCGCGGTCGCCGTCGCGTTGCCGCTCGGGATCCTCATGGGTCGCTTCCGACCGGTCGAGAACTTCTGTCTTCCGCTCGCCAGTGCACTGATGCCGATTCCATCGCTTGCCTGGGTACCGTTGTTCATTCTCTGGTTCGGACTCGGCAACACGGTCGCCATCCTCATCGTGTTCTATGCCGCGCTTTTTCCGATGCTGCTCAACACCTGGTCCGGGGTGCGCGCCGTCAATCCGCTCTGGCTGCACGCGGCAGGCGCCATGGGCGCCGACGAGCGGGTGCTGTTCTGGAAAGTGATCATCCCCGGCGCATCGCCCTTCATCATCACCGGGCTGCGACAAGCGTTCCTGAGGGCGTGGATCGCGGTGGTGGGCGCCGAGATGCTCGCCGCCTCGGACTGGGGACTGGGCTGGGTTATTTTCGATGCCAAGGAATTTTTGAACGCCGATGTGATGCTCGCCGCCCTTGCCGTCATCGGCGCCATCGGCTTCGTGTTCGAGCGGCTCGTCTTCGGCTCGCTCGAACGCGCCACCGTCATGCGCTGGGGCATGGTGCGCACGGCGAAGGGGTAGCAAGATATCGTCGTCTTCGCGCGAGCGAATGACAATGGAAGGGACACGATGAAGCGTTGCTCTGTGTTACTTATCGCGGTGGCGCTGCTGGCGTGCGTGTCCCCGACGGCCGACGCACAGGACTATCCTACGCGGCAGGTGACGATCATCGTGCCTTTCGCGCCCGGCGGCTCCGCCGATATCGTTGCCCGCATGTACGCGCAAAAGCTGTCGGACCGATTGGGCAAGCCAGTCGTGGTCGACAACCGGGCTGGTGCCGGGACGGCAATCGGCGCGGCCGCGGCGGCGCGAGCGACACCCGACGGATATACGTTCTTGCTGGGCGGAAGTTCGGCGCTCGCCTACAACGTGACGCTGCACAAGGCGCTACCATACGATCCGGTCAGAGACTTCGTGCCGCTCGCGCATGTGAGCTCGATTCCTTTCGTGCTGGTGGTACAACCGAAGCTGCCCGTGCATTCGCTGTCCGATCTGATCGCGCTTGCCAAGGACAAGCCCGGCCACCTGGCATTTGGAACGGCCGGCACGGGTTCGCCCGCGCATCTGTGCGCCGAATATCTCAGGCTCCTGACCGGGATCGACATCACGTACGTTCCCTACAAGAGCAATTGGCGTCTGGTTGGCGCTGTTTAGCGCTGTTTCTGACTTCAGAGAAGCCTTGCAAATTCGGGCCTTTCCGCTATTTTGAAGCTGCATGCAGTCACATGCAGCCAGAGCCAGCCAGAGCAATACTGGACAGCGGCTCGACACCAGCGGAAAGGCACCATGGCCAAGATCAACCTGCAAACTCAGACATCCCGCGCACGGCTGGCACCACGCGGTAGGCCCTACCAAGTCCGGCTCATCCCCGGCGTGCATCTCGGTTATCGCGCCGCGCAGTCCGGCACCGGCGCGTGGGTCGTTATCGCCGCCGACGGCAAAGGTGCCCAATGGCAGAAGGTCATCGGCCATGCCGACGACCAGCAGGCGAGCGACGGCACAGCGGTGCTGTCCTACGAGCAGGCGGCGCTCAGGGCGCGTGCAATGGCCCGCGGCGATGCCAATGCCGCCGCCGATCGTCCGGCGTCAATCAGCGAGGCCCTGACCGCCTACGAAGCCGATCTGACGGCACGCGGCCGCAACCCCTACAACGCCGGGCTGGTGCGGACCCATCTGCCGGCGCATCTGTCTGCGCAGCCGCTTTCGCAGGTGACCGTCAAGCAACTGCGCCACTGGCGCGACGCGCTGATCAAGGCGGGCATGAAACCGGCGACCGTCAATCGGGTGCTGAAGCCGGCGCATGCTTCGTTCAATTTGGCGGGAAAGTTGGACCCAAGGGTCGCCGCCAATGCGCAGTCGTGGAAGATCGGATTGGAAGCGCTGCGCAACACGGTGACGGCGCGCGATGCGGTACTGACCGACGGGCAGGTGTTGGCGGTGGTTGCCGCCGCCTACGAGCAGTCGGCCGCCTTCGGGCTCTATGTGCAGGTGCACGCCGAGGTCGGCGCACGCTCCAGCCAATTGGCGCGGCTCGTCGTCGCCGACCTGGAGCGCGACCGGCTGATGGTGCCGGCGTCGCACAAAGGCCGCGGCGATCGCAAGGCCGATAGGACGCCGGTGCCGCTAACGCCGGCACTCGCGGCCCGGCTCAAAGCCGCCGCCGCTCGCCGCCCGGCCAGCGCTCCGCTGCTGCTACGCCCCGATGGCGAGCCGTGGCAGCCAAGGAACGCCGACCACCGGCTCCTGTTCGAACGGGCCGCCCGCGCCGCCGGGCTACCGGCGGGAATGACGATCTACAGTCTGAGGCATTCGAGCATCGCGAGGGC
>DATNNX010000057.1:0-8536 GCA_035601615.1 Xanthobacteraceae bacterium | reverse complement strand
TCGATTGTTTCGGGATGATGATGTTGATCGGCCGCAGGCAACCGCCGTTCATCGGAATCTCGTCGTCGACCATGACACGAAACACGTAAAGCACCGCCGCCCGCGTCACCGGCTCGGGCGCGTTGAAGTTGCTGTTCTGCTGCGGCGAGGTACCGGTGAAATCCACGGTTGCCTCGCGCTTGACCTTGTCAACCCGGATTTTAACCTTGATCCAGGTGCCTTGGTCCATCTCGTATTCGAAGGATGCATCGTGGATGCGATCGATGACGCGGCGAACGCTCTCGGCCGCGTTGTCCTGCACGTGCTGCATATAGGCCTTGACCACAGGCAGTGTGAAGGATGCGACCATCTTGTGCAGCTCCTGCACGCCCTTCTCGTTCGCCGCAACCTGCGCCTTGATGTCGTTCACGTTCTGCAGTGGATTACGGGCTGGATATTTCGCGCCGGTGAGAAGCTCATAGAGCGCCCGCTCGCGGAACCGGCCGCGATCCACCAGCTTGAAATTGTCGATGTAGACGCCTTCTTCTTCGATGGTTGTCGCGTTGGGCGACATTGAGCCCGGGGAAATGCCGCCGACATCGGCGTGGTGCCCGCGCGAGGCGACCCAGAACAGGAGCTCGCGGCCGGCCGCGTCGAACACGGGTGTGCACACCGTGATATCCGGAAGATGCGTGCCGCCGTTGTACGGCGCGTTGATGGCGTAGACGTCGCCCGGCGCGATCTTGTCCTTGTTCTCGCGGATGATGGTTTCGACGGCGCGGTCCATCGAGCCGAGATGCACCGGCATGTGGGGTGCGTTGGCAACCAGCGTCGCGTCGGCGTCGAACACGGCGCACGAGAAATCGAGCCGCTCCTTGATATTGACCGAATAGGCCGTGTTCTGCAGCGACACACCCATTTGCTCTGCAATCGACATGAAGAGATTGTTGAACACTTCGAGCATCACCGGGTCGGCGGCGGTACCGACCGCGCTTTGCCGCTTAAGCGGCACGACGCGCTCGAGCACGAGGTGGTTCTTGGCGGTGATGGCGGCGCGCCAGCCGTCCTCGACCACGATCGTTTGATGCGGCTCGATGATGACAGCGGGACCGGCCACAGCGTGGCCGGGCGAAAGCTGATCGCGCGTGAAGACCGCGGCCTCGTGCCAGTGGCCGTGCGAATAAAACTGTGTCTGGCGAGCCACGGAGGGGAGTGGCACGCACATGGTCGCGAGCACCGGCTCCTTGAATTTTGCGCCGCCGCCGATCGCCTCGACCGAAACTGCTTCCACCACAAGTTCCTTGGTCTCACCGATGAATCCGAACCGCGCTTTATGCGCGGCCTCGAAAGCGGACTTCATGGCTGCGAGGGACGGAGGCGCTGGAGTCACATTGGCGCCTGCACAAGAAACTGAGAGCGCCGGTACCACCAGCGCGGTGTCGGTGCCGGCGTAGCGGATGTGCGCGCGGATGAAGGTTTCGACCGCATCAGCGGCCACGCCCTGCTCGACGACCTCGCGCCTTGCCTCATCCGCCAATCGGCCGCCGACGCGCTCGATCGATGCCAGGGCGGAGTCGCCGAATGCCTCCTCGATCGCTTGCTGGCGCGTGGCGCGGATGTCGGCGAGCCCCATCCCGTAGGCGGAGAGAAGGGAGGAGAACGGATGAATCAGCACCTTTGTCATGCCGAGCGCATCGGCGACGAGACAGGCATGTTGCCCGCCGGCGCCGCCGAAGCAGTTGAGCGCGTAGCGCGTGACGTCGTAGCCACGCTGCACCGAGATCTTCTTGATCGCGTTGGCCATGTTCTCGACCGCGATTTTGATGAAGCCGTCGGCAACGTCTTCGCCCGAGCGGCCATCGCCGATCGCGCCCGCGAGCTCGGCAAACGCCTCGCGCACCGCGTCGGAGTCGAGCGGCAGATTCTGCTGCGCGCCGAAGATCTTCGGAAAGAACTCCGGCATCAGTTTGCCGACCATGACATTGGCGTCGGTGAGCGCGAGCGGGCCGCCGCGGCGGTAACATTTCGGGCCCGGGTTGGCGCCGGCGCTATCGGGTCCGACCCGGAAGCGAGCGCCGTCGAAGTGCAGGATCGAGCCGCCGCCCGCCGCCACGGTATGGATCAACATCATCGGCGCGCGCATGCGCACGCCGGCGACCTCGGTCTCGAACGCGCGCTCGTATTCACCGTCGAAATGCGAGACGTCGGTCGAGGTACCTCCCATGTCGAAGCCGATGAGGTGCGAGAAGCCGGCCTCGCGTCCGGTCTCTGCCATACCGACGACACCTGCCGCCGGTCCCGACAGAATCGCGTCCTTGCCTTGAAACAATTCCGCCGCCGTGAGGCCTCCCGACGACATCATGAACATCAGCCTGGGGCCGGCATTGTCGCGATGAGCGGCAATGGAAGTGCCCATGTCGCGGGCGACCTGCGCCACGTATCGCTGCAGAATCGGTGAGAGATAGGCATCGACCACAGTCGTGTCGCCGCGGCCCACGAGCTTGATCAGCGGCGAGACCTCGTGGCTCACCGACACCTGCGGGAAGCCGATCTCACGTGCAAGCGCGGCGACGCGTCGCTCGTGCTCGGAATAGCGGTAGGCGTGCATGAACACGATCGCGACCGCCTGGATGCCGGCTGCGAGCGCGGCCGCAAGCTTCGCGCGCACCGTGGCGAGGTCCGGCTCGCTCTCCACCATGCCGTCGGCGCGCACGCGCTCGTCCACCTCGACCACGCGCTCGTAGATCATTTCCGGCTTGATGATGTGACGGGCAAAAATTTTAGGCCGCGCTTGGTAGCCGATCTTGAGCGCGTCGCGAAAACCCTTGCTGATGAGCAGCAGCGTCCGCTCGCCCTTGCGCTCGAGCAGCGCGTTGGTCGCAACCGTCGTGCCCATCTTCACGGAGCCGATCATGCCCGGAGGAATCGGCTCACCCGGTTTGATGCCCAAGAGATTGCGTATGCCCTGCACCGCCGCGTCGTCATAGGCCTCGGGGCTGTCGGAGAGTAGCTTGTGAGCAACGAGCGCGCCGCCGGGACGGCATCCGATCACGTCGGTAAACGTGCCGCCCCGATCGATCCAAAAATGCCAGCTGCCATCCGTTTGCATGCCGTGCGCCTAGCCTACCTCGCTGTCTTATACGGGGACGCCCGCACGACGCGAAGCGCCTTGCGAGCTCGCGCGGCTCCCCGTTGCGAGCCGGCGCAGCCCTCGCGCACCGGTGATTTTGGCGCACTCCTTCGCCGGCAGTTCGACCAGCATGGCCGGATCATTCGCGAGGCCAACATCAGATCGGACTAAGACTTGGCGGCGGCCATCACGGCTCCATGGGTTTTGGCGCGGCCGCGAGGCTTAGTTCCTTCCCCCGTGCTCGCGGTACCAGCGCTCCGCGCCTGGGTGAAGCGGCACATCCATCGGCGTGCTATCGCTCGCGCGTCCCATGTGCAAAGCGCTTCCATCCGTCCCCTTCTCCCAAGGGATCTCGGCTTCACGCGCGGCGAGCGCGCCGCAGATATCGTAGGCAACCTGCTCCGGAAGCGACGCGTTGCTGTAGATCGGCCAACCACTGAAATCGAGTGTGTCGACGTCGTGAGCCAAGCCCGGAAAGCGCGCTTTCGGCAGCGAGACCTTATGCCATCCGAGCCGTCCCATCGCGGCGAACTCGGTCGGTTCGAGCTCGATCGGGGAGAGGCCCGCCGCCAGGGCTTCGTCGAGCCACACCTTGATGCCCTCGTCGAACACTGCATCGAGCTCGCCGTGCGCCAGCGGCTCCAAGCGGCGAGTATCGGATGGACCGCCACAAAGGACGAGGCGCCCGCCCCAGGACACGATGTCCTTGAGCGTAAAGCCGTGGAGCGCAAAAGCCTGATCGATCAAGACAAGAGCGGAGTGGGTGGGATCCTCGCGGACCGAGACGCGCAGCGGATATCGTTCGGCCTTGATGTCTGCGAGCGAGCGAATGCCCGTTCGCGGGTGGACCATGAACACAAACCGGTCCCAGCTCGGGTAGACGGCCACGACGCGCAGGGGCAGCGGCGCGCTGAACAAGCCGACGCCACGATAGGCTTGCGTGAGCAGCGCCGAGGGATTGACGAAGGCGAGCTCGACCCCGTCGCCCTTGGCAACTTGCTCGGCGAGTATGGCGGAACCCGTGGCAAGTCTCAGCCAAGGGCGGAACGCGGCGGCGGAGCCGCTGCCGATGGTGATGACCATATCGCGATTGCCACCATACGGCGTCGCCGGGTTGCCCGCGAGGTGCAGACCCATCTCCCAGAGGATCTTGGCGCGAATGAAGTTCGCGCCTTTCGGTAGCGGCTCCATGCGGCGTCTCCACGCGGGAAAGGATGGCGCACTATGGCACGCGCGTCGGTGTCGCCGAACTGCACCGGTCAAACCTGGATTGCCCGAAAATTGGCGGGGACCCGGCGGGTTCACCACCGGGCCCCCTTGATAGCATCAGCCGGCCTGTAAGCCGGGTTCTGTCGGCAAGGGCAAAGCGCCCTCGCCTGACGGTCATTCCTCTGCGACGCCGGTTACCCGGCGCCTTGAGCAACCTACCCGGACGGCCGGATCCGGACATTGATCCCGAGGATCGCTCCGCTCGCGCGGACGCGAGCCTCGCGCCGTCCCTATTCGGTCTTGCTCCCGGTGGGGTTTGCCGTGCCGCTTGCGTTGCCGCACGCGCGGTGCGCTCTTACCGCACCGTTTCACCCTTACCGCTCAGGCTCCCGAAAAGGGGAAGCTACGAGCGGCGGTCTGTTCTCTGTGGCACTTTCCCTGGGCTTAACACCCGCCGGACGTTATCCGGCACCGTACGTCCATGGAGCCCGGACTTTCCTCTCGGGCCACCTTTCGGCCTTGACCCGAGCGACCGTCCAGCCGACTGACACATTAGGGATGGGGTGCGGGTGGACCCACGTCAAGCCCGCGCCGGAGCGATGCCATCTCATACGCCCGCGGCCAAGGTCACGCCGAGCCGCGCTTGCTAGCATTGGGATGGGCATCGCGCGCAGCGATGAGGTCCTTGAGCGTGGCACGGGTCGACTCATCGATGTTGCCGTCGACCCCCTGCGGGCGGAAATGGCGCTGGAATGCTGCAATGGCATCGCGCGTCGCGCCATCGAGATAGCCGGAAACCGTGACGCCGTAACCATAGTTTGCCAGCAGCGCCTGCGTGTCCTCGATGCCGGGGTTCCTGTCGCCGAGCGTAAAGACCGGCTGGCCTTGGGCAATGGGCGCGGGTTTGACCCATAGCCCGACGCCGGAATCGGCTAGTGCCTTCCAGGGAAATTTCTCCCCCGGATCGCGCTTGCGCGAAGGCGCGATATCGGAATGGGCGAGCACGCGGTCGGCGGCAATCCGGTGGCGGGTCACAATGCTGCGGCAGAGCGCCGTCACCGCCGCAACTTGCCGCTTTGGAAAAGCGGGATAGCCGTGATCATGCCCGGGATTTGCAATCTCGATGCCGATCGAGCGCGAGTTTATGTCGCTCTCTCCAGCCCAGGATGACGCGCCCGCATGCCAGGCGCGCCGCGCCTCTGCGACTAGCTGAATGATGTAGCCGTCCTGTAACACGACGTAATGCGCGGACACTTCGCTGGCCGGGTTGCACAGGTGACTGATTGCATCTTGGTCGTTCGGCATACCGGTGTAGTGCAGCACGATCATGTCCAGCGGGGCATTGCGCTCGCCGTGATTTGGTGAGGGCCTCACCTCTGCGACGACGGAGGATTCGGGACGCAGCGGGGGTGAAACCATACGCGATCGCTCGGACGCCTTACGGGAGCTGAGCTCGAATTCGCGCCAAGCGAACGGCTTACCCGCAGCAGGGACGCCGCGATTGTGCAGAACCGGCGACGATAGACAAGCTGCGGCGTTGCAGCCGGGCGCGAGCACACCGAAAAGACGCAACGGTCCGGGCCGGCTTCTCGCCGACCCGGACCGTCGACTCCGGAACCGATTGGTCCCTGTTACGATACGCTACTACTCAACGCGTTGCCTAGGCGCTGGCCACGTTTAGCGTCCCATGGTGCCGGGAGAACTCGGCCGCGGCGCCATTCCTGTGGTCGGAGAGCCGCCCGGCCCGCCGGTCGTGCGTGCCGGAGGCCTGTAATACTGGAAGTCCGGCGCGTTCTTGAGCTGATCCTTGGTCCAAGTCACTTTGAGCTTGGTCATGGTCGGATCATCACTGCGGGTGGTCATGGCGCTGCCGCCACCGCTTGCGCTGCTACCAGTGTCGGGCGGAACGGGCTGAAACGCGCTCATGTCGATCGCGACGTTCTTCTCGCCGATCCCGAGGAAGCCGCCGACCCCGACGATCAGCCCCATGATCTTGCCGTTCTTATCGAACAACATGTCATTCACATTGCCGATGTGCGCATTGTCCGGACCGAGCACGTCGGTGCCTTTGAACTTAGAGAACACCCACTGATCGGTACTCTGCGCCGCGATGAATTTCGCGGTGTCGTGCAGGGCGGCTTCTGGTTTCGCCGCCGGTTGCTTTGGGGACAGATCGGCCTGCGCCAGGGCGCCGGAAACCATCAGCGCACTGACAGCGGCCGAAATCACGAGAGTTTTGAGCATTGTCGCCTCCTGTCGACCTTGTATCGAAACAACTCTCGAGCACCCGCGCGTGTTCCGCGTTTTTGGAACTCAGGTTCCCGCTAAGTAAGGATCGCCCCCTGCACAGAGCCGTTTGCGTGAAAAGAGGGCAGAGGGCGAACGGCGCGCGACTGCATTTCACCCGATGGTTAACGCGCTGAGTGTCCGCGCGTACATTGATGGCGGTGGAGGAGGAGCGCAGGTTCGGCTGCTGGCAGGAGGCGCGGCCCACTGGGCCGCCAATTCGGGGCACGCGGCCTCCTTGGCGACCTCCCTCAATCATTCCTTAAGCCTGAATCTCATTAATAACGTTCGCGATCCGGCCCGACCGGGCGCGCTCGACCGCGTCCGATAGTTGATTGACGCCCAACGTGTCCCATGGTAGCCCATAGCATCCCAGGCGGCGACGCGGCCCCGAAGACCGCCCCCGCAGGGGTGGCGCGGGCACCCGCAGTTCGCGCCGGAGCAGCGCCGAAGCGACCGGCGGGGGCGGGAGGCCATGGACCGCTTCGTGTCCAACTACACCTTGCGGCTCGACGCCAAAGGCCGGGTCTCGATCCCGGCGCCGTTCCGCGCCGTGCTCGCGCGCGACGGCTTCGAGGGCCTCTATTGCTATCCGACCCTCGATCGGCCGGCGCTCGATGCTGGCGGCAACGCCTTGCTCAGGGAAATCGAGACCCTAATCGCGCGCTTTCCGCCCTATTCGGAGGAGCGCGAGCAGTTTTCGGCCGCTCTTTACGGCACGAGCGAAGTGCTCAAGATCGACGGCGAGGGCAGGGCGATCCTCACCGAGCCGCTCAAGAGTCACGCCGGCATCAAGGACGAGATCACCTGTGCCGGTCTGGGCCACAAGTTTCAGATCTGGGAACCGGGCCGCTTCCGCGCGGAACTCGCGGAGGCCACCGAGAAGGTTCGCGCGCTCAAGCGGCAACTGGGTTCCCGGGTGGCGGCGGAAGGCCCGCACGGAGCACGGGAATGATGGCGAGCCGCGACAGCGCGGGCGCTGTCGCTGGCGGACTGGCTCGTCATATTCCCGTGCTCGGCCGCCCTACGGTCGAACTCCTCCACGTCCACGGCGGTGGCATCTACGTGGATGCCACCTTCGGGGCTGGCGGGCACAGCCGCGCAATTCTGGCGGCGGCGAACTGTAACGTCATCGCTATCGACCGCGACCCAAACGCGGTCACGGGCGGTGCCGACCTCGTGCGCTCGGCCCGCGGCGGTCTTGTCTTGGTGGAAGGTAAATTCTCCGACCTTCAAGCAGTCGTCCGCAACTGCGGCTATGACGCGATCGACGGTGTTGTGTTCGACCTTGGCGTCTCCTCCATGCAGCTCGATGAAGCCGCGCGCGGGTTCTCCTTCCGCCACGAGGGTCCGCTCGACATGCGCATGAGCCGCGACGGCCCCACCGCGGCCGATGTCGTGGCGTCAGCATCCGAGCGCGAGCTTGCGGCCATCGTCGCCGCCTTCGGCGAAGAGCGCCATGCGCGCCGTGTCGCCCGTGCCATTGTCGCCGCGCGGCGGGCGGCGCCGATCCGGACCACTCGGGCGCTCGCCGAGGTCATTGCGGGCGTCGTACCCGCGCGCGGCGACGCGATCCATCCCGCTACCCGCACGTTCCAGGCCTTGCGCATCTTCGTCAACGACGAGCTTACCGAGCTTGCCGCCGGCCTTGCCGCCGCAGAGCGGGTGCTCAAGTCAGGCGGGCGAATGGTGGTGCTGGCGTTCCATTCGCTGGAGGATCGCATCACGAAATCGTTTCTGGTCGAGCGCAGCCGGCCGAGTGCTCCCTCGCGCCATCGCCCGGCGCCGGCGCAGCTGGCCGCGACTTTTCGGATATTGACGCCACGGCCGATCGTGCCGGACGAGGCCGAGATCAGTGCAAACCCCCGCGCGCGCTCGGCCAAACTGCGCGCCGCCGAGCGCACCGACGCGGCCATTCCTGCTCGCCGCACC
>DATNNX010000056.1:0-15632 GCA_035601615.1 Xanthobacteraceae bacterium | reverse complement strand
AATGGCGAGCCGGTCGAACAGCGGGATCTCATGCTGCTGCGCCACCACGCGCATGTCGTCGGCGTACGGACCGAGCGGAACCATGATGTCGGTGCGGGGACTATACTGCATGTTCATCAAAATGACGTCGGCGCCGCCTTTGTGCAGCGTCTCGACCCCCTCCTCGAGGGCCGCTCTGAACTCGTCGGGGTCGACCCTGCGGATGGCATCAAGCGTGCCGGTTTGCCATATCACCAGGTCGGGCTTCTCGTCGTTCACCAATTTTTCCATGCCCTTGGCCAAGTCCTCCGTCGTCATCCGGGTTCTGACGAGGCTGACGACCTTGACCGCAACCGAAGGAAGCTTCGCTTTGAGCACCGCCTCTAGCCGCGCCGGATAGGCTGAACGCGGCCCGTCGGGACCGGCGAGAATGGAGGAGCCGGTTCCGACCACGGCGATGGTGAGCTTTTTCTCTTTCTGGACGGCCTCGGCCACATGCTTCAACTCGTTATTCCCAACCAACAAATAGCCGGGGATGTCGCAGGGCTCCGCGGCGACGGCCGCGCCGGTCAGGATCCATAGGGCCGCAGCCACCGCGGCCAACGTTGCAACGGGCGTCTTCATGCCTCGCCTCCCGCGAGATCCGCGTCCGGCGTTTTTCTCGGGCGCGAGCCCGGACTTCGCCCTTCTGCCCTCTTATACCAGCTTAGCAGGCCGGCAACTGCAATCATGACGAGTATGCCCACCGCGCTGAGCAGCAACTGCATCCAGATGGCGCCCGAGATTTCCACCATCGCAAAGTGCGCGGCAAAGGACAGGAATACGCCCAGGCAGAAGATTTCGAGCGAGTGCTGCCCGCAGACGATCGGCGTCCACAGCCAACGCGATTTCAGCACCGGCCACTCGCGGGGAATGAACCTCACTGTCACCACCGCCAGCGCCAGAAAATGCGCAAAGCGCAGCGCGTCGAGATTGACCTTATCGATCGGGTAGATCAGCTGCTCCAGCCAGTGCGGAACGTATTGGCCCATGCCGGGCAGATACCAGGTCAGCGTAATGACGAAGGCGAACAAGAGATACGCGACCGCTACGCCCAAGGTGATCCGCGACTGCAACACCGCCCCGAGCCGTTGCGCGCCCCCGAGCGCACACCAGGCGCCGAAAACGAACAACAGTTGCCAGGCGAACGGATTGAAAAACCAGTGGCCTTCGGGATAGCTCGGCAGGTTCCAGTTGAAGTGCCAGGTGAGCACGTAGAGCAGCACCGAAGCACCGAGGGCAAGCGAAGCTCTAAGCTGCAGCAGCCACAGGATCGGCGGAAACAGGAGCAGCAGCACGATGTAGAGCGGCAATATGTCCATGTTGGCTGGCTTGAACTTGAGCAGCAGCGCCTGGACGATCGTCACCTCCGGCTGTTTGAGAAAGTCGAGAATATTCATCTCTTCGGCATAGAGCGGATTCTCGAAACTGGTGGCAACATAGGAAATTTCGGCGAGATAAATCGCGAACAGGAATACGTGGGCGACGTAGATTTGCCAGACCCGCCGCAGGATATGCGCGCCCGCGATCATGAAACCGCGTTCGCGCATCTCCTTGCCGTAGACGAAAGCGGCGGTGTACCCGGAGACGAAGACGAAGATTTCAGTGGCGTCGCTGAAGCCGTAATTGCGGATCGTGCCCCAAGCGACCACGTTCGAAGGGATATGGTCGAGGAAAATCAGCCAGAGCGCGATACCGCGAAACAGGTCGAGCCGCAGATCGCGTCCCGTGGTGACCACGGAGGCCGGCATTGCGGGCGATTTTTCGAGCGGTGACGGATGCATTTAGATCTAGTGGGTCTTCGCCCGGCTTGGGAGTCGCCCCATCGCGACGGTTGCAGGCCGGGCGCTTAGGCTGTTCATTACGGTCGCACACGCCACAAAGTGCCCGGAGCAGGTAGAGGCTCTCCGATGGATGCCCCTAAAGCAGCGTATCGTGCCGTGACCCGCCAGATCGAGGTCACCGCCACGCCCCGTTTTCTGCCCGAGCGCTCCTCGCCCGAAAACGGCTATTTCTTTTGGGCCTATACCATTACGCTCACCAATCTCGGGCGCGAGACCGTCCAGCTCAAGACACGTCATTGGCGCATTACCGACGCGCAAGGTCGCCTGCAGGAGGTGCGCGGCGCGGGCGTGGTCGGGGAGGAGCCGGTGCTCAAGCCGGGCGAGAATTTCGAATATACCAGCGGCGTCCCGCTGCCCACGTCTTCGGGTTTCATGACTGGAACCTACGGGATGGTGACCGCGGCCGGCGAAAAGTTCGACATCGACATTCCTGCCTTCTCGCTCGATGCCCCACAGCGGGAGCGCACGATCAATTAGACCGGGTTCGTTGTGTTTAACCACCTCGCCATGGATTCGGTGCGCTCCCTCTCCCGTGAGGAAGCTCGAGTTCGGCGCTCGCGCTCCACTGCAAACGAACATGCGCTAGGACGCCGGCCCGGCCACATCCATGGGCTCGAACACATAGGTCGAGTTGCAGAACTCGCAGGTGACCGTGATCTTGCCGTTCTCGACCATGTGGTCGCGGTCGTCCTGGGGAAAGCTGCGCAGCATTCGTTCGACCCGTTCGCGCGAACACGAGCACTGGGCCTCTAAATCGCGGCTGCGGAAAACGCGCACGCCCCGCTCATTGAACAGCCGGTAGAGCAGCCGTTCGGCCGAGGTATCAGGATCGAGCAGTTCGACGTCGTCGACGCTCGCCACCCGCGCGCGCCCTTCGACCCAGGCGTCGTCCTCGGGCGGCGTCGGCAGCTCGATGCCTTCCGGCACGTCACCCGGATCGAGGTCTCCCCGCCGGGCGCGCTCCGGCGACTGGGGGAGGAACTGCAACAGCAGTCCACCCGCGCGCCAGTGGTGCCGAGCGCCGTCTGCGCCCGCCCGCAGCTCCTCGGCGACGGCCAAGCGCACCCGCGTGGGGATCTGCTCCGAGCGCAGGAAATACTCGTGCGCCGCGTGTTCGAGCCCCTTGCCCTCGAGCGCGACGATGCCCTGATAACGCGCGGTGTCCGGTCCTTGGTCGATGGTCATGGCCAGATGCCCGCGGCCGAGCAGCGCCCCCGGATCGGCCGCGCCCGCCGCAATGGCGGCCGCGACGCGCGTAGGATCGAAGCGGGCGCAGCCGCGTACCTTGCCGGGCGTGGTGTAGTCGATGACCAGCATCCGCACCGGCCCGTCGCTCTGGGTCTGAAGGATGAAGCGGCCCTCGAATTTCAGCGTCGAGCCGAGCAGCACGGTCAGCACGATGCCCTCGCCCAAAAGCTTCGCCACCGGGGCGGGATAACTGTGACGCGACAGGATCGTGTCAATCGCGGGGCCAAAGCGCACGACCCTTCCGCGCAGGTCCAGCGCCTCGACCTTGAAGGGCAAGATCGTATCGTCGGGGGAGGTAGCCGCAGGCGCGCGTGCTGGAATTTCCATGCGGGGATCGGACATGATGGTTCGATATGTAGTGTCGAGGCTCGAGGAGTTCATGCCCCGGCTCGAATTTCAGCGGAATCGGCTGCCGCTGCATGGCAGCATCTAGCGCGCGTTCCACGCGCAGGCCAACCCTACCGGGCGTTCAAGCACCAGGCCAAAATGCCCTTTTGCGCATGCAGGCGGTTCTCGGCCTCGTCGAACACAATCGACTGCGGCCCGTCGATCACTTCGTCCGTGACCTCCTCGCCGCGATGGGCCGGCAGGCAATGCATGAAAACGGCGCCCGGATTGGCCAGCCCCATCAGACGGGCGTTGACCTGATAGCGCTTGAGCAGGTTGTGGCGGCGTTGGCCGTCCTTGTCGCCCATGGAAACCCAGGTATCCGTTACCACGCAATCGGAGCCCCTCACCGCCTCCTCGGGCTCGCTGCCGATGTGGATCGGCGCGCCTGAGGTCTTGGCCCAGTCGATCAGCCATTTTTTCGGAGCGAGCTCGGGCGGGGTTGCCACCTGTAGGCGAAAATGGAAACGCTCGGCGGCATGCATCCAGGAGGTCAGAACGTTGTTGGCGTCGCCGGTCCAAGCCACGGTCTTGCCGCGAATGGGCCCGCTGTGCTCTTCGAAGGTCATGACGTCGGCGAGCACCTGGCATGGATGCGAGCGACGCGTGAGACCGTTGATTACCGGCACGGTGGCATGCCGCGCGAGCTCGGTCAGCATGTCGTGATCGAGCGTGCGTATCATGATGATGTCGACATAGCGCGACAGAACCCGCGCCGTGTCGGCGATGGTCTCGCCTCGCCCGAGTTGCATCTCCTGGCCGGTCAGCAGGATGGCCGCGCCCCCGAGCTGGCGCATGGCGACGTCGAAGGAGACGCGCGTGCGTGTCGACGGCTTGTCGAAGATCATGGCAAGCGTCCGCCCCTCGAGCGGCCGCGCGCCGCGGTCGCGGCGCGCCTTCATGGCGCGGCTCGCCTCGAGCATCCCGCGTAGCTCTTGCGTGGGGATGTCGATGAGATCGAGGAAGTCGCGGCCCTTCATCTCGCCGCTCCTCGCTTTTGTGGTGTGGCCTGGGCTTTGGCGATGCGGGCACAGGCCCGCTCGAGCCGCCTGACTGCTTCGGCCACCTCCTCCTCGCTTACGATGAGCGGCGGCAGCAGCCGCACCACATTGTCGCCAGCCGCGGCCGTGATCATCTTCTCTGCCCGCAGCTCGTCGACGAGCTCAGCACTCGGCACCACAGCGCGCAGGCCGACGAGGAGTCCTTCCCCGCGCAGTTCGGCCACCACCGTGGGATAGCGGTCCGCGATCCCGGCGAGCTTTTGCTTGAGCACAAGCGAGACCCGGCGCACGCGCTCGAGAAAGCCTTCCGCGAGCACCACGTCGAGCACGGCGCCGGCAGCCACCATCGCAAGCTGGTTGCCGCCGAAGGTCGAGCCGTGCGTGCCTGTCGTCATGCCCTTGGCCGCCTCAGCGGTGGCGAGGCAGGCGCCCAAGGGAAAGCCACCGCCCAAAGCCTTGGCAAGCGCCATGATATCCGGGGTGACGCCACAGCGCTGGTAGGCGAAGAACTCGCCGGTACGGCCGACGCCGGTCTGCACCTCGTCGAACACCAGCAGCAACCCATGCTCGTCGCACAGCCGCCGCAGCGCGCGCAAGAATTCGCTCGGCACAACGCGCACGCCGCCCTCGCCCATGATCGGCTCGATCAGAATCGCGGCGGTTTCGGGCCCGACCGCCCGCTTGGCCGCTTCGAGATCGCCGAACGCCACCTGGTCGAAGCCCTGGACCACCGGGCCGAACCCGTCGAGATATTTCTGCTGACCGCCGGCGGCGAGAGTGGCGAGGGTGCGGCCGTGGAAGGCGCCCTCGAACGTGACCATCCGGTAGCGTTCGCCCCGACCGCTCGCCGACTGATATTTGCGCGCCATTTTGATCGCGCATTCCATGGCTTCGGCGCCGGAATTGGAGAAAAACACCACGTCCGCGAAGCTCGCCGCGCAGAGGCGTTCGGCGAGCCGCTCGCTCTCGGGGATGCGGTAGAGATTGGAGACATGCCAGACCTTGTGGGCCTGTTTCGTGATCGCTTCGACGAGGTGCGGATGCGCATGGCCGAGCGCGTTGACGGCAACCCCCGAGGTGAAATCGAGGTAACGATCCCCGTTGGTCGCGACGAGCCAAGCGCCTTCGCCGCGTTCGAAAGCAAGATCGACGCGCGCGTAGGTCGGCAGCAAATGCGATCCTTGGGTGCTACTCATCGACGAGCCGACAATCCGCGGAAACGAAATGTGCCGCCTCTCCGGGCGGCACGGTAAGGTATTTTATTGCTGCATGCTCGCCTGTCAACATGAGGCAAAGGCCGCGCCGGCAGCCGCAAAAGTTAGCCGCAATACACATCCGTGCAGATAAGTGTGGACGCATTGACCGACGCGAACAGAACATGTGGACGCAGGCTGACGGGACTCTTGCGCCTGACTCCCGCCATATTGTAGCTTTTCCCTCGTCGAATACGACATTTCGTGCGGCGGACAGTCACTAGCGTCAATCGGTAGCGCGGGTATGCGTCGGGCCAACTGATCGTTGCCCAGACCCGCAGTGGGATTCTGTCTCCGCCGCCGCGGCTGGAGAGGGATTTGACATGACCTGGACCGACGAGCGCGTCGAAACGCTCAAGAAGCTGTGGGCCGAGGGGCTATCGGCTAGTCAAATCGCCGCGGCGCTTGGCGGCGTGACCCGCAATGCGGTGATCGGCAAGGTGCACCGCCTCGGGCTGTCCGGCCGTGTCAAATCGCCATCCTCGGGCGCTCCGCGTGCGCGCAAGCCGCGCGCTCATGCGCACATGCTGCGGGTCACGCGGCCTTCGATCCGGGGCAATACCGCGCTCGCCCACGCCTATGAGCCCGATATCGAGCCGGAGCCGGAGTTCATCGACAACGTTATCCCGCTCGGCCAGCGCCGTAGCCTGCTCGAGCTCACGGAGGAAACCTGCCGCTGGCCGATTGGGGATCCCGGGCAGCCCGACTTCTTCTTTTGCGGCGGGCAGACCATCACCGGCCTGCCCTATTGCGCCTATCACTCGCGCGTGGCCTACCAGCCGCCGCATATGCGCCGGGATCGACGGCAGTTCCGAGCCTGATCGATCAACCCGTCTTGCCGAAGCGATCATCGAGCGCATAACCGGCACCGCGCACGGTGCGGATCGGATCGGTATTGTGGCCGCGGTTGAGCGCCTTGCGCAGGCGGCCGACATGGACGTCCACCGTGCGCTCATCGATGTAGATCTGGCTGCCCCAAACACCGTTGAGCAGCTGTTCGCGTGAGAAGACGCGGCCGGGCCGCTCCATCAGGAATTCGAGCAGCCGATATTCGGTCGGCCCAAGATCGATCGCTCGGCCGCCGCGCGAGACGCGTCTTTTCTCGCGATCCACCTCGAGGTCTCCGAACGACAGCACGTCGGCGACGCGCTCGGGCAATGCACGCCGCAACAGCGCACGCACGCGCGCGCTCAGTTCAGGAACCGAGAACGGCTTGACGATGTAGTCGTCGGCCCCGGTCGCGAGCCCGCGCACCCGCTCGCTCTCCTCGCCGCGGGCGGTGAGCATGATGATCGGCAATCGCTTGGTTTCCCCGCGGGCGCGCAATCGACGGCACAGCTCGATGCCGGAGAGGCCCGGCAACATCCAGTCGAGGATGACGAGATCGGGCGAGTGCTCCTTGAGCAGCAAATCGGCCTCATCCCCTCGGGCGACCGTGTCGACCGCGTAACCTTCCGCCTCGAGATTGTACCGCAGCAGCAGCGACAGCGCCTCCTCGTCCTCAACGATCAGGATGTTGGCTTTCATTCGTCCGCGATCCTTCTCATTTCTCCGCTGCCAGAGGCGCGAAGGCAGTCGTGTCGTCGCCCTTACGGCGCTGGTCGGCGATCGCGTGGCCTTCGACCATGTAATAGACGCTCTCGGCGATATTGGTGGCGTGATCGCCCATGCGCTCGATGTTCTTGGCGCAGAACATCAGATGGATGCAGAAGGTAATATGACGCGGATCCTCCATCATATACGTCAACAGCTCGCGGAACAGCGAAGTGCAGATGTCGTCGATCTCTTCGTCGCCATTCCACACCGCGAGCGCTTTCTTGAGATCATGGCGGGCGTAGCTGTCGAGCACCTCTTTGAGTTGGGCGAGAACCATGGATCCCATGTGCTCCACGCCGCGGATCAGCTTGGGCGGATGAAACTCGCCATCAAGAGCCATGACCCGCTTGCCGATGTTCTTAGCCAGGTCGCCGATGCGCTCGAGATCATTGGAGACCCGCAACGCCCCGACGATTTCCCGCAAGTCGACCGCCATGGGTTGGCGGCGCGCGATCGTCAGCACGGCTTTTTCCTCGATTTCAGCCTGCAACGCATCGATTTCGGGATCGGCCGCCACGGTCCGCTGCGCGCGATCGGCATCACGCTCTGCGAGCGCATCGACCGCATCCGCAACCAGCTTCTCCGCAAGACCACCCATCTCCGCCACCAGGCGGGTGAGCTCTTGCAAATCGATGTCGAAGGCCTTCGTGGTGTGATCGGATATTACCATCTACGTCGTCCTGGCTGGCGAACCGTGCGATTTAACCGAAGCGGCCCGTGATGTAGTCCTGCGTGCGCCGGTCGCTAGGTGCGGTGAACATCTTGCTCGTGGTGTCGAACTCGATCAGCTCCCCGAGATACATGAAGGCGGTGAAGTCGGAGACGCGCGCCGCCTGCTGCATGTTGTGCGTCACGATCACGATCGTGTAATCCTCTTTGAGCTCATCGATCAACTCCTCGATTTTGGCAGTCGAGATCGGGTCGAGCGCCGAGCACGGCTCGTCCAATAGTATGACCTCGGGCTCAACCGCCACGGTGCGCGCGATGCACAGCCGCTGCTGCTGGCCGCCGGAGAGGCTCAGCCCATTGGCGCCGAGCTTGTCCTTGACTTCCTCCCAGAGGGCGGCGCGGCGCAGCGAGGTCTCGACCCGACCATCCAGTTCCGAGCGCGACAGCCTTTCGTAGAGCCTGACCCCGAAGGCGATGTTCTCGTAAATTGACATCGGAAACGGCGTCGGCTTCTGGAATACCATGCCGATGCGCGCGCGCAACAGATTGAGATCCTGCTTGGGCGAGAGAATATCCTCGCCGTCGAACAGAACCTCGCCCTCCGCCCGCTGATTGGGATAGAGGTCGTACATCCGGTTGAGAACGCGCAGCAGCGTGGACTTGCCGCATCCGGACGGGCCGACGAAGGCAGTGACCTTGTTCTGATAAAGCGGCAAGCTGATGCCTTTGAGCGCTTTGCTGGCACCGTAATAGAAGTCGAGGTTGCGGATGGAAATCTTCTCGGCCAAGCCGCTCGTGCTGACCGGTGCGTGGGCGACGGTGGGAACGGCAACCGAGGCAACATTCATGACGATTCTCTCGATGCGGCAAGTGCGCGTGCGACGATCGAAAGCGCGAGCACGGTGAAGGTGATAATCAGCGCGCCCGTCCAGGCCAGCGCCTGCCAGTCCTTGTAAGGCGAGAGCGCAAACTGGAAGATGACGGTCGGCAGGCTCGCCATTGGCGCGTTGAGGTTCGTGCTCCAGAACTGATTGTTGAGCGCGGTGAACAAGAGTGGCGCGGTTTCACCGCTGATGCGGGCGGTCGCGAGCAACACGCCGGTGATCATGCCGGCCTTCGCGGCGCGGTAGCACACGGTGGTGATCACGAACGCGCGCGGCGTTCCAAGCGCAGCGGCAGCCTCGCGCAACTGATTCGGCACGAGGATCAGCATGTCTTCGGTGGTGCGCACCACCACCGGTATGACGATGACCGCGAGCGCGACTGCGCCCGCGAGCCCGGAGAAATGCCCCATCGGCGCGACCATCACCTCGTAGATGAACAGGCCGACCACGATCGAGGGCGCGCTGAGCAGGATATCGTTGATGAATCGCACGACGGATGTCACCCGGTCGTGCCGCCCATATTCGGCCATGTAGGTGCCGGCTAGGATTCCGACAGGGGTGCCGATGAGAACCGCCAGGATCGTCAGAAAGAGGCTGCCGACGATGGGATTGAGCAGTCCGCCGGCGGCGCCGGGCGGCGGCGTCATCTCGGTAAAGACGGCGAGCGAGAGGCCGGAGAGGCCTTCCCACAGCAGCACGGCGAGGATCGCGACCAACCAGCCCAGCCCCATCAGGGTGGCGGCAAGCGAGAGGCCCATCATGATCCGATTGCGGCGGCGGCGCGCGGCGTAAAGCTGGGCCATGATTTTCATCCGATCCGGCGCTCGATGCGCATCAGCATGTACCGGGCTATCGCAAGCACGATGAAGGTGATGACGAAAAGGATGAGACCCAACGCGATCAGCGACGACGTATAGAGGTCACCGACCGCTTCGGTGAATTCGTTGGCGATCGTCGCCGAAATGGTTGTGCCGGGCGCAAGCAGCGAGGCCGATACTCTGTGGGCGTTACCGATGACGAACGTCACCGCCATCGTCTCACCGAGCGCCCGGCCGAGCCCCAGCATCACGCCGCCGATGACTCCGACCCTGGTATAAGGCAGCACGACGTAGCGCACGACCTCCCAAGTGGTGCAGCCGATGCCGTAGGCCGCTTCCTTCAGCACGGGCGGCACGGCATCGAAAACATCGCGCGAGATCGAGGTAACGAAGGGGAGCACCATGATCGCAAGGATCAGGCCCGCCGTCAGCATGCCGATCCCATAGGGCGGACCGGCAAACAGCGTCGACAACACGGGGATATTTCCGAAGGTGGCAATGAGGAACGGTTGCAAGGTCTCCTGCAGGAACGGCGCGAATACGAACAGGCCCCAGATGCCGTAGATGATGCTCGGAATGCCGGCCAGCAGCTCAATGGCGATCCCAATGGGCCGCCGCAACCACATGGGACACAGCTCGGTGAGAAACACGGCAATCAGCAGCCCGATTGGCACCGCGATCAGCATCGCAATGAAGGACGTGACGAGGGTGCCGTAGATCGGCGCCAGCGCGCCGAATTTCTCCGTAACCGGGTTCCAGCGCTCCTCGACGACGAAATTGAGGCCGAAAGTGCGAAGCGCCGGCAGCGCGCCGTCCACGAGCGACAACATCACGCCGCCGAGGATAACCAGCACCCCGAGCGCTGCCGCGCGGGTGAGAACGCGGAAGACGATGTCGATGACACGAAGCCGATTAAGCGCCTTGGCCCGCGCGGCGACGCCGTAAGCCTCGACTACATCGCCCTGCAGCGCAACGTCGACCACGGATCGCCTCCTGATGGGCTGCATCCCGGCCCTCCAGTGGATGTCGGGGGAGAGCCAAAATCAAACACGACCTCTTGGCCGCCGCACAAGTCCCTTTCGGGATAGAACTAGAGGGAAGGGCCTCGCGAGACGGCCCTTCCCTAAATCGTCCAGTTCAACGGGCCATTGCGTAGAGCGGCTTGCCTGACGCGTCCTTCACCTCGCTCGCCCAAGTCTTCTTGACGCTGTCGGCGACGTTCTTCGGCATCGGAATGTAATCGAGTTCCTCGGCCATCTTGGCCCCCTTGTCGTAGGCCCAGGCGAAGAACCTGAGCGCCTCGGCGGCGGCCACCGGATCCTGCGGCTTCTTGTACATCAAGATCCACGTCGCCGCGGTCATCGGCCAGGATTCCGCGCCCGGCTGATTGGCGAGGATGACGCCGTAACCCGGCACTGACTCCCAGTTGGCATTGGCCGCAGCGGCCTGGAAAGCCGCGGAGGTGGGTTCAACGGGCTTGCCGGCCTTGTTGACCATCTTCGTGTGGGTCAGCTTGTTCTGCTTGGCATAGGCATACTCGACGTAGCCGATCGAGCCTTTCGTCTGCGCGACGTTGTTGGCAACACCTTCGTTGCCTTTGGCGCCGATCCCAACCGGCCACTCGACCGACGTGTTGAAGCCGACCTTCGATTTCCAGTCCGGACTGACTTCGGCCAGGTAGTAGGCAAAGTTGTATGTCGTACCCGAGCCGTCCGAGCGATGCACGACCGCGATCGGCTGCGACGGCAGCTTGGCTGACGGGTTGAGCTTGGCGATCGCCGGATCGTTCCAGGTCTTGATCTCGCCCATGAATATCCTGGCGAGCGTCGGGCCATCGATCACAAGATCGCCAGACTTGATGCCGTCGATGTTGACCACCGGCACGATTCCACCCATCACCATCGGGAACTGAATAAGCCCGCTCTCGTCCAATTCCTTACCGGGCAGCGGCGCATCAGAGGCGCCGAATGTGACGGTCTTCGCTTTGATCTGCTTGATGCCGCCGCCTGAGCCGATCGACTGATAGTTCAGCCCGTTGTCAGTCTCCTTTTTGTAGGCGTCAGCCCATTTGGCGTAGATCGGATAGGGGAACGTCGCGCCGGCGCCCGAGATATCGATGGCAAGCGCGGGCCCGCTCGCCGCCGCGGCGATGAAAGCGGCTGCCGTGAGGGTGTGGAAAAGTTTCAAGGCTCTCTCCTGTTCGTTGCAGACCTAAAGCTTCGAGCGGCCTCGGGTTTCACCCGCGGCCCGTGTGCTGTCCCGTCCTTCGATTCTTTTGCTGGTAGTTGAGTTCAGCGATACGCTCGGAAGAACCGACGGAAACGTCGAGTTCCTCGGTCGATTCCGCGACCGCCGGCATCCCTACGTGCCCCATGTCATCGTTCTATGATGGTTCGATGACAGTTGGATGACGGCGCAAGCCATTGTGGATAGTGGCGAAGTTTACTTTTCGCGGTCTCCAGATGGGATTGAGCGCCTGAGCCATGGGCACAAAGCGCCGCGCCTGCGAGCAGCCGAGGCGCTTGTGTGCAGGCGCGAAGTCCCTAAGCTTGCTCGCAAATCCCTTCCAGCGTGGGGAAAGCCCTCTCCGCCGCCCCAGGCGACGTCCGCATAGGAATAAAGAGTGATGGCCGACGAAGGGCTTCCCGTCATTGCACGCTTCGAAGTGCGCCGGCGCAGCTATCTTGCGCCGGACGGCACGGTGCTGCGGCCGCTCCCCGACTTTGCCTCCGACATCCCGACGCTGCTCGTGCTTTATCGCGGCATGGTGCTCACGCGTGCATTCGATCTCAAGGCGGTGTCGCTGCAACGCACCGGCCGCCTGGGAACGTACGCGGTCTCGCTCGGTCAAGAGGCGGTTTCGGTCGGCGTTGCCAGCGCCATGCGGGCGGAGGACGTGTTGCTTCCCTCCTACCGCGACAACGGCACCTTGCTCTGGCGCGGCACGAAGATGGAGGAGATTCTTTTATTTTGGGGCGGCGACGAGCGCGGCAATCTTTCCTCCGGGCCTGCGCACGATTTCCCCTATTGCATCCCGGTTGGATCCCAAGCACCGCAGGCCGCGGGCGTCGCCTACGCGTTCAAGCTCAGAAAGGAGCCACGCGTTGCGGTTTGCCTGTTCGGCGACGGCGCCACTTCCAAAGGCGACGTCTGGGAAGCGATGAACTTTGCCGGCGTGCACAAACTGCCGCTGCTGTTCGTCGCCAACAACAACCAGTGGGCCATCTCCGTTCCGCTTAAGCTGCAGACAGCGTCACAGACGCTGGCGCAGAAGGCGATCGCCGCCGGGTTTATCGGCGAGCAGGTCGATGGCAACGACGTCATCGCCGTGCGCGCGGCGGCGGAGGAGGCGATCGCGCAGGCCCGCGCGGGCGGCGGACCGCGGCTGATCGAGGCGCTGACCTATCGGCTGAGCGACCATACGACGGCTGATGACGCGGCGCGCTACCGCCCACCCGAGGAGGTTCAGGCACGCTGGAAGGAGGAGCCGATCGCGCGGCTGCGCGCCTATCTCGTGAGCCAGAAGGCATGGGGCAAGGCGCAGGAGGAAGAACTCGCGACCGAGTGCCAGAAGGAGATCGAGGCGGCGATCGAGCGCTATTTGGCCTCCTCGCCGCGCGCGCCTGAGACGATGTTCGACCACCTCTACGCCGAGCTGCCGCGAAGCTACGCGAGCCAACGGGCGGAGCTCAGCGGAGGCTCGGATGCCTGAGCTAACGCTGGTCGAAGCGATCAATCTGGCATTGGCCCGCGCCATGGAAGAGGATGCCAACGTGGTGGTGCTGGGCGAGGACGTCGGCGTCAACGGCGGTGTTTTCCGCGCCACCGTGGGACTGCAGCAGCGGTTCGGCGCCGCGCGGGTGATCGACACGCCGCTCGCCGAGCTCTTGATCAGCGGGTTGTGCGTCGGCATGGCGGCGCAAGGGCTCAAGCCCGTGGGCGAAATCCAGTTCATGGGCTTCATTTATCCCTGCATCGATCAGCTCGTGAACCATGCATCACGGCTGCGTAACCGAACCCAGGGACGGCTGAGCTGCCCCATGGTGCTGCGCACGCCGCACGGCGGTGGCATCCGCGCGCCCGAGCATCATTCGGAAAGTACCGAAGCCATGCTCGCGCACATCCCCGGCCTGCGGGTCGTCATGCCGTCATCGCCGGAGCGCGCCTACGGACTCTTGCTCGCATCGATCCGCGACCCGGACCCGGTGGTGTTCCTCGAGCCGACACGGATTTATCGCGCCGCAAAAGGGCAAGTGGAGGATAGCGGCGAAGCGCTACCGCTCGACGTTGCCTTCGTGCTGCGGCAAGGCCGCGACGTGACCCTCATCAGCTGGGGCGCGGCGGTGAAGGAGACGCTCGCCGCCGCCGCCGAGCTCGTCGGCCACGGCGTCGACGCGGAGGTCATCGATCTTGCCACGCTGAAACCCTACGACGAGGAGACCGTGCTCGCCTCGGTGACGAAAACGGGACGCTGCGTCATCGTGCACGAAGCGGCGCGCACCGGCGGCTTCGGCGCCGAGATCGCCGCCCTCATTGCCGAACGCGGGCTCACCTCGCTCCTGGCGCCGGTGGCGCGGGTAACCGGCTACGACACCGTCATGCCGCTGCCGCGGCTCGAGCAACGCTACATCCCCTCGGTCTCCCGCATCGTCGCGGCAACGCGCAAAGTATGCGAGTTCGCCTGAAGCCTACGGGAACCTTCCCATGCGCCAATTCTTGTTGCCGGATCTCGGCGAAGGCCTCGAAGAAGCAGAGATCGTCACGTGGCACGTCAACGCAGGTGATCGCGTGGTCGTCGATCAGCCGCTGGTGTCGGTCGAGACGGACAAAGCGGTGGTCGAGGTTCCCTCCCCCTGGAGCGGCCGCATCGCGCGCTTGTTCGGCGGCAAGGGCGATCTGATCAAGGTCGGTGCCGCCCTCGTCGAATTTGCCGAAGGTGAGCAAGGCGATACCGGGACAGTGGTGGGCGAGCTCGGCCAAGGCGAGAAGACTGTCCGAGAAGCGGAGGCGCCGACTCCGGCGCCGGCGCGTACCTTGCAAGTGCTTCCCGCCGTGCGGGCGCTGGCGCGCAAGCTCGATGTGGATCTCAACCTTGTGCAGGCCACCGGCCCTGGCGGCACCATCACGCGGGCGGATGTGGAGCGCGCCGCAAAGAGTCTCGCCGAAGCGGGCCCGGCCGAGCCGCTACGGGGCATGCGCCGCGCGATGGCGCAGCGGATGGCGGCGGCGCATACCGAGGTGGTGCGCACAACGGTGACCGACGAAGCCGACATCGAGGATTGGCGAAAGGGCGAAGACGTCACCATCCGGCTCGTGCGGGCGATCGCGGCAGCCTGCCAAGCCGAGCCCGCGCTCAACACCTGGTACAATGCCGAGGCGGGCGAGCGGCGGCTGATCAAGCGCATCGACATCGGCATCGCGGTCGATACCGACGGTGGCCTGATCGTGCCGGTCCTGCGCAATGTGGGCGAGCGCGATGCAAAAGACTTACGTGCCGGTCTCGACCGAATGCGGGCCGACGCCAGGGCGCGCGCGATCCCGCCGGAGGAGCTGCGCGGCGCGACCATCACGTTGTCTAATTTCGGCATGATCGGCGGCCGTTTCGCAAGTCTCGTGGTGGTGCCGCCTCAGGTGGCGATCGTGGGTTCCGGTCGCGCCGGTCCACGCGTGATGGTGCACCGAGACGAGGTGGCGGTGCGTCGCATTTTCCCGTTGTCGCTTACTTTCGATCATCGTGTGGTGACCGGCGGCGAAGCGGCCCGTTTCCTCGTAGCGCTTAAGTCGGATCTCGCGCGCGGGACGTAGCAGCGCCCGGTCATTGCCGCATCATCGAAGACGAGGCCGTGCGCGCCTCAAGGCGATGCTGAGTTGATGACTGATCGGCGGCCAACCGGCCGGCCCGTTCGGCGACGTA
>DATNNX010000055.1:0-2748 GCA_035601615.1 Xanthobacteraceae bacterium | reverse complement strand
GGACGTGCTCGACGCGGAGAAGCATCCGCTCGTCCGGATCGAGTCGATCGCCCTCGCCGGTCCGCAGTGGGGTCCGACGGTCACGGCACGCGTCACGCTCCGTGGAGTGACGCGCGATCTGCGCTTCGCCGCGGCCGTGCTACGGCAGGACGACACGCTCGCAGTGGTCGCGAGTTTCCGCATCAACCAGTCGGAATTTGGCATCGAGCCTTTCGCTGCTCTCAACGGGGGTTTGCGGGTTCGCGATGCGCTCGATATCCGCGTCCGTCTCGTCGCGCGGCGCTAACTACGTGCTTCTGCATTTCCGTTGTAACGCGCCGGCTGCATGCTGAAATCACGGACAAACCCGCCAAGCCTATCATCTACCAGAACACGCACTTTGAACCTTCCCACCATCGACCTGGCGCGCTGATCATGGCACTCGATCCCGTTTGCGGCATGACGGTGGATCCGGCCAAGGCGGCGGGGCACTTGGAGCACAAGGGAAGGACTTACCACTTCTGCTCGAAGCATTGCCTGCACGCATTCAGCGCCGACCCCGAGAAGTATTTGACGCCGAAGGGCGCAAAGCACGCGCAGCCCGCAAAGGAAGGCGTCAGGTACACCTGCCCGATGCATCCGGAGATCGTGCAGATCGGCCCCGGCTCGTGCCCGAAGTGCGGCATGACGCTCGTGCCGATGGAAGGCGGCGTCGAGGACGATTCGGAGCTGCGCGACCTGACGCGCCGCCTTTGGGTGAGCGCGGTGCTGAGCGCACCGCTGCTCCTCATCGCGATGGCGCCGATGCTGGGATTCGCGGCGCAATTCGAGTACTCCAGGTATGTCGAGCTGCTTCTTGCCACTCCCGTGGTGTGGTGGGGCGGTTGGCCCTTCTTCCGCAAGTTCTGGCTGTCGCTGAAGAACCGCAGTCCCAACATGTACACGCTGATCGGGCTCGGTGTCGGGCTCGCCTATGTCTACAGCGTGGTGGCGGTCGCAGCGCCCGGACTCTTCCCGCCGGAACTGCGAGTGCACGGCGGCGAGGTCGGCACTTATTTCGAGGCGGCCGCCATCATAGTGACCCTGGTATCGGTCGGCGAAGTGATGCAGTTGCGCGCCATGGGGCAGACGAGCCATGCGATCCGGCAGCTGCTCGCGCTCGCACCGGCCATGGCTTTGCGGATTGAAAATGGGGTTGAAAAGGAAATTCCTCTTTCAGAGGTGCAGATGGGCGACCGGTTACGCGTGCGGCCCGGCGAGAAGATTCCCGTCGACGGCAGCGTGGTCGAGGGCTCCTCGAACGTGGACGAATCGATGGTCACCGGCGAGCCGGTGCCCGTGCCGAAGAAGACCGGCGACCGCGTAGTCGGGGGCACGGTCAACGCGAAGGGCGGCTTCGTCATGCGCGCCGAGCGCATCGGCTCCGACACGCTGCTCGGGCGCATCGTGCACATGGTGGGCGAGGCGCAGCGCACCAAGGCGCCGGTGCAGCGGCTCGCCGACAAGGTCGCCGAATACTTCGTCGAAGTCGTGGTCGCCATCGCGATCCTGACCGCGCTGGCCTGGTTCTTCTTCGGCCCGGAGCCGAGATTGAACTATGCGCTCGTCAACGCGGTGGCGGTGCTGATCATCGCCTGTCCCTGCGCGGTCGGCCTCGCTACGCCGATCTCGATCACCGTGGCGATGGGGCAAGGCGCGCTGAACGGCGTCCTCTTCCGCAGCGCCGAGGCAGTCGAGAAGCTGCGCGATGTAGACACGCTGGTCGTGGACAAGACCGGCACGCTGACGCTGGGCAGGCCGGAACTCGTCGATTTCGCGCTCCACGACACTCCGCTCGACGAAGGCGAAGCGCTGCGGCTCATCGCGAGTCTCGAGCGCGCGAGCGAGCACCCGCTCGCGCAGGCGATCGTCCAGGCAGCCGAGAAGCGCGGGGTGCCCCTTTCACCGGTCGAGGGGTTCAATTCAGTCACCGGCCAGGGCGTCGAGGGGAGGGTCGCCGGACACCGCGTGGCAGTCGGAAGCCGGCGCTACATGGAGCAGTTCGGCGGCGTGCCGGCGGCGCTCGCCGATAAAGGCATCTTTGCGGCAATCGACGGCAGGGTGGCTGCAGGACTCACGGTGGCCGATCCCATCAAGCAAACCACGCCCGAGGCGGTGAACGCGCTGCATGCCGAAGGCATCGGGATCGTCATGCTCTCGGGAGACTCGCGCAACACCGCCGAAGCGGTCGCAAAGCTGCTTGGCATCGACGAGGTCATCGCCGAGGTTCTGCCGGAGCAGAAGGTGGAGAAGGTCAAGGAGCTGCAGGCGCAGGGCCGCGTCGTCGCCATGGCGGGCGACGGCATCAACGACGCGCCCGCGCTCGCGCAGGCCGATGTGGGGATCGCGATGGGCACCGGCACCGATGTCGCAATCGAAAGCGCGGCGGTCACGCTCGTGAAAGGCGACCTGCGCGCGATCGTGAAGGCAATCTGCTTGTCGCGCGCCACGATGCGCAACGTGAAGCAGAACCTGTTCTTCGCCTTCGTCTACAACGCGCTCGGCGTGCCGATCGCGGCCGGCGCGCTCTATCCGTTCTTCGGCATCCTGCTCTCGCCGATCTTCGCCGGCGCGGCCATGGCGATGAGTTCGGTTTCGGTGGTGACGAACGCCTTGCGACTGCGACGGGTCAAGCTATAAAGGCTGACCGCGAGGTACAATCTCCGTCGACCCATGGCAGTAATTCTCGGGCGCCGCGTCGCGCTGCTGCTCATCGGGCTCCTGGTTTTT
>DATNNX010000054.1:0-2808 GCA_035601615.1 Xanthobacteraceae bacterium | reverse complement strand
GAAGCCGCGCTGTTTCCGCGCCCGATCCCAAGCGAGCAGCGGCCGCTTTCGGATGCGCTCGGCTGCGCGCTGGCGCAAGATATCGTGGCGCCGATCGACGTGCCGCCGGACAGCACCAGCATGTCGCAGGTCTCAAGCGCCTTGCGCATGGCGGCCTCGAGCCATTCTTCCTCATCGGCAATGGCGCCGAGAAACACCGCCTCGCCGCCGTTCTCGCTTACCGCCGCTGCGACGATCGCGCCGTTAGTGTCGTAAATCTCCGCGGGGCGCAGCGGCTGACCCGGCTGCACCAGTTCGTCGCCGGTCGAGATCACCGCGACGCGCGGCCGGCGCGCAACCGAAACTTGCGCGATCCCGCAGGCAGCGAGCATGCCGATCTCGCGCGAACCGATCGCGGTGCCGGCGCGCAACAGCGCCTCGCCGCGCGCAATGTCGGAGCCGGCATAGGAGATGAATTGTCCCGGCGAGGCGGCGCGGCGAATCTCGATCGCGCGATTGGCAACGGGCTGGGTATGCTCGACCATGACGATAGCATCGGCGCCGCGCGGCACCGGGCCACCGGTCGCGATCGAGGTCGCGGTGCCCGACAGCACCGGCCGTATCGGCGCGGTGCCGCAGGCGATGACTTCGTCGTTCAGCATGATGCGCATCGGCGCCGCCTCGCTGGCGGAAGCGAGATCGGCGGAACGCACCGCAAAGCCGTCGACATTGGAGCGGTCGAATGGCGGCACGTCGATCGGCGCCACGATATCTTGCGCCAGCGCGCAGCCGAGCGCATCCGAAAGCGGCCGCTGCTCGCTTGGGATCGGGCGCGGAAACAGCGCGGCTTCGAAACGCGCTAACGCCTCTTCGCGCGACAAAATGGTCAGGAACTGGTCCTGATCCGTGCTGTCGCAGCTTTTCGAAGAGGGCGCATTGCTCATGCCGAAACTCATATCAGTCGCGCAGCATATAAGCATCTACCGGCGTGCTCGCAGCAAAACCTTCGCTGGCTGCGGGCACCGCGATCCAGCCATCGGCGCGGGCGATGGTCTGGAGCGACATGTCGCCGACAGCAAGCGGCATCCAGACATCTTCATTTTGTTCGAGCAGGACGATTTCAGCAATGCCGACGCTTGAGGCAATCTTGCGCGCCAGCGGCAGGGTGAGCCTCTGTCGCGGCCAAAGGCCGGACAACCGATCCAACACGGGCAGTGCAAGCGCCCACCATGCCGCGAGCGCCTGATCCGGTGCCCCCGGCAACGCAATGACGGGAATTTTTGCGATTCTGCCGACGGCAGAGGTTTTCCCGGGTTGCAACGCGATGCCATGGGCGAGAACCTCACCGCGTTGGGCCAGCGCTGCGATCGCCGCATCGGTGCGGCCAACGCCGCTACCGCCGATGCTGACCAGCACATCGCACGACGCGGTATCGAGCGCCGTCGCGATCGACGCGGCATCGCGCCCTTCGGCCTCGACGAGGACAACGTTCGCCCCCGCGGCGCGCGCATTCTCCGAAATCAGCTGCGCCGTCGCCGCATGGTCTGATGTTGCCGGCACACTGACGGCGCGCAGCCGCGGTCGGCGCACCTCCAGTCTTTCCAGACCCGCGGCGCGCGCGACCAAAAGATCGAGCGGGCGGACGCGCCGCCCGGCAGCAATGACGGAACTACCTTCGGCGATATCGCCGCCAAGGCGACGAATCCCCTGCCCTGGTATCGCTTCTGCCAACACCTGAACCATGGCGCCTGTTTGATCGACGAGATCAGAATCGATCACGCAATCGCAACCCTCCGGCATGCCATCGCCGGCTTCGACCCAGACCGGCGGTCGGGCCAGCGGCAGCGGCGAATAGGACGACGCGCCGACGAGATCGCGGGCGCGCAAGGCCCAGCCATCGCCAGCGGCGATATCTGCCGGCGGAAACGCCTTCAATGGCGGCATATCGGCGGCGACGCAGCCGAGCGCATCCGCGAGCGCAAGTTCAAGCGGCGCCACCAGATCGAGGCGATCCAGCAACGCGGCCAGCGCCGCCTCGAGCGGGGTAAGCGAAGCCGGCAAGCGCTGGGTCGGGAACATAGGGGCCTCTCCTCGCCCGATCGTGCGGCCCATGTGCTCACTCGATGACAATGCGGGGCGCGGGTTTTGTCGCGCTGCCTGCGGTGATCGCCGACCAGACCTCGCGGGCGATGCCGGTGTAATGCCTGGCATGAACGCCGTCAGGCTCGGTCGCGACAATGGGGCGTCCATCGTCGGAGGTTTCGCGGATGGCAATATCGAGCGGGATCTCGCCGAGGAATGGAATTCCCCGCATTTCGGCCTCGTGCCGTGCGCCGCCGTGGCCGAAGATCGGCGTGATCTGATTGCAGGCCGGGCAGCAAAAGCCCGACATGTTTTCGATCAATCCCAACAGCGGCACGTTCACTTTCTCAAACATCGCGATGCCGCGCCGCGCGTCGATCAGGGCGATGTCCTGCGGCGTCGAGACAATCACCGCGCCGGTGAGCGGCGTCTGCTGCGCCATGGTAAGCTGGGCATCGCCGGTGCCGGGCGGCAGATCGACGACGAGGATATCGAGCTCGCCCCACGCCACCTCGCGCAGCATTTGCGTGATCGCCGAAATCACCATCGGTCCGCGCCAGATCATGGCGAGGTCTTCCTCGACCAGAAAGCCGATCGACATCACCCTGACGCCAAAGCGCTCCATCGGCTCCAGCATGCGCGGGCCCACCAGACGCGGTTTGCCGCGCAGGCCGAACAATTTCGGCTGCGAGGGACCATAGACGTCGGCGTCGAGGATGCCGGTTTTTAGCCCAATCGCGGCGAAAC
>DATNNX010000053.1:0-3639 GCA_035601615.1 Xanthobacteraceae bacterium | reverse complement strand
GGTCCACGAAGCCGAGACGGCGCTGCTCGACCTCCGCGACATCAAGGGCCAGGAGAGTGCAAAACGCGCGCTCGAGATTGCCGCGGCCGGCGGGCATCACCTCCTCATGATCGGCTCGCCCGGCGCGGGCAAGTCGATGCTCGCGGCGCGGCTGCCGTCCATCCTGCCGCCGCTGTCGCCGTCCGAACTCCTGGAAGTATCGATGATTGCCTCGGTCGCCGGCGAGATCGAGGGCGGAGCGCTGACCGCGCGTCGGCCTTTCCGAACTCCTCACCACTCCGCCAGCATGGCCGCGCTGACCGGCGGCGGCATGCGCGCCAAACCCGGCGAGATTTCGCTGGCGCATCAGGGCGTGCTGTTCCTTGATGAGCTGCCGGAGTTCGATCCGCGGGTGCTGGATTCGCTGCGCCAGCCGCTGGAGAACGGCGAGGTCGCAGTTTCGCGCGCCAACCATCGCGTCACCTACCCGGCGCGCTTCATGCTGGTTGCCGCAATGAATCCCTGCCGCTGCGGCCACGCCTATGAGCCCGGCTATTCCTGCAAGCGCGGACGCATCGACCGCTGCACATCAGACTATCAGACGCGCATCTCGGGCCCGCTGATGGACCGCATCGATCTGCGGATCGAGGTGCCGGCGGTGACCGCAACCGACCTGATCCTGCCGCCGCCGGCCGAAGGCTCGGCGGAAGTCGCGGCGCGCGTCGCCGCGGCGCGCGACCTCCAGATGGCACGTTACGCCGCGGCCGGATTGCCGCATATCCGCACCAATGCGGAGGCACCGGCATCGGTGCTGGAGGAAATCGCGCAGCCGGACGCGCAGGGCCTGAAACTGCTGCGCGACGCCGCCGAGACCATGCGGCTGTCGGCGCGCGGCTATCATCGCGTGCTGCGCGTCGCCCGCACGCTCGCTGACCTCGATGGCGCCGAAAAAATCGGCCGGCTGCATCTGGCCGAAGCCCTGTCCTACCGCGCACTCGCCGAAGACCTCCGGCGCGCCGCCTGAACTATCGACGGGCCCGCAGGCCGCCTCGCTCCGAGTTTTGCTTCTTAATACCTCATTAACATTGTTCTCATTGCACCGCGTGGCGGCTTCCGGCCTCAAGCACTTTGCAAGGTCGCCGTCTCATCGTCGTCCTTAAGCAATGACGCGTGCCGAGGCAGTCTCAAATGCTGACCGGGCGACGCAGTTACGATAACATAATCTCTGGGGTGTTGACGATGGGGCGGGCTGTCCGGATCAAATTACGCATGCGCCGTTTCACGCGATGTCATCCGTGGCTCACCGGCGCGATTCGTTCGTTCATGATCTTTTCCGCCGTCTTCGGCGGCTCCTATGGATTCATCGCTGGAAGCCGATCTGAAAATTCCGGCTATAACCCCCACACCTTTGCCATCGGCGCCAGCTTCCTGTTCGCACTCGCCTGCGTCGGGCTTGCCACTTTGAGCATCCGCCTGCGCTGGATACGAAAAAAACTTCGCAAGATAGCGCTCCACAACGAGGCGCTGGCCGACCGCAATTGGGAATTGCAGGAGGCCGAGCAACGCGCCCGCAACCTGTTCGAATCCCAGGGCGACCTGATCGTGCTGCGCGATGCGGCAGGCGCCATCACCTTCGTCAACGACGCCTATTGCGCACTGGCCGGGCAACCGCACAGCGCGCTCGCCGGCAGTCGCTTCACATTGACCGTCCTTGAGCAAGGCGAGACCGCGCTCGAACCGGATGGCACGCGAATTCATGACCAGAAGATCGCCGGTCCCTCGGGACCGCGATGGATTGCATGGCGCGAAGGTCTGATCCGCAGCGAAGCGGGGCAACCAGCCGAGATGCAATGCGTCGGCCGCGACGTCACCGACCGCACCGAGACCGAGCGCGCGCTTGCCGAAGCGCGCGATCAGGCCGATGCAGCCAGCCGTGCCAAGTCGCGGTTCCTCGCGATGGCCAGCCACGAAATTCGCACGCCGCTCAACGGCATCATCGGCATGAGCGGGTTGCTGCTGGATACGCCGCTGACGCCGGAGCAGTTGACCTATGCGAGGGCCGTGAAAAGCTCAGGCGACGCTTTGCTGGCGCTGATTGAGGAGCTGTTGGATTACTCCAAGATCGAGGCCGGCAAGATCGACCTCGAACACCGTCCCTTCGCCCTTGCCGCATTGATCGAGGACATCACCGAGCTGTTGGCGCCGCGGGCGCAGGCAAGAAAGCTCGAGATCGCCGCCTATGTCGACGAGCGGCTGCCGGCGGAAGTGGTCGGAGATGCGGCGCGGCTGCGGCAGGTGCTGCTCAATCTCGCGGGGAACGCCATCAAGTTTACCTCGACCGGCGGCGTGGCGCTGATTGTCGAGCCCGGGATCTCGCCCAATGAAATCTCTTTCCTGGTCCGCGACACCGGCATCGGCATCGCGCCCGAGGCCCAGGCGCGCATTTTCCGCGAGTTCGAGCAGGCCGACGAACGCATCGCGCGAAGCTATGGCGGTACGGGTCTTGGCTTGAGTATCTCCGAGCGCATCGTCAAGCGAATGGGCGGCCACATCAACCTGGAGAGTGAGCCCGGCGCCGGTTCGACATTCGAAGTGTCGGTTCCACTTCCCGCCTCGGACGGCAATGGCAGCGAGCAGAGGGTGTTTGCGGCGCCGGATCTGAGCGGGCAATCGATCATGGTGGTCGCCCCCCGAAGCATCGAAGCATCGCTCATCGCCCGGCGGCTGCAACGTTGGGGCGGACAGACCTGCACGATTTCAGATATCGCTGTGGCGCATGCTTTGCTGCCCGAGCGTGTCTGGCACGCCGTGCTGCTCGATCACGCCTTGGGCGCTGAGGACGTCGAGCTGCTGGCCGAAGCGGCGCGGCCCCACGCGATGCAGCGGATCGTCCTGGTCACGCCCGCGGCGCGACATGAACTTCAACCCTCATCGAGTTCCCCGGCTTTCACCGGCTATCTGATAAAACCGTTGCGCGCAGCCTCCCTCGCGGCACGCCTGACAATGGCGCCAGACGTTCTGGCGCCGCCCCTTGCCGGCGGATCCCCGACCGATGTGCCCGACAATGTCGAGGCGCCGGCAGCCGCGCCGTTGCAAGGCCTTTCAGTCCTGGTGGCGGAAGACAACGAGATCAATGCGCTATTGATGCGCTCGCTTTTGACACGGCTGGGGCATCATGCCGTCATCGCCACCAATGGCGAAGCGGCGCTGGAATCCTGGCTATCAGCAAAATCCGCCGGCGCTCCCTACGATCTCGTTCTCATGGACGTCCAGATGCCGCAGCTTGACGGCATCGAAACAACCAAGCGTATCCGTAGCCTTGAGGCTGGCCAACCGGGCCGCCAGACGCCGATCCTCGCGCTGACGGCGAACACGCTGGTGGAGGATCGCTACGCCTGTTTTGAAGCTGGAATGGACGGCTTTCTGATCAAGCCGCTCGATCACGAAAACCTCGCCGGCGCGCTCGCAGGTTTGGCCGCCTCGCGCCATCTCGCCGCGTGATTCGAGCGCTACAACCGCCGCAGCGCCACGGTCTCGATGACGTGATCGGTGCCCTTCTTCAGAATCAAGGTCGCGCGCGGCCGGGTCGGCAGGATGTTTTCCTCGAGATTGGCGAGGTTGGTACGCTCCCAGATCGCGGTCGCGGTGGCGATGGCCTCT
>DATNNX010000052.1:0-17612 GCA_035601615.1 Xanthobacteraceae bacterium | reverse complement strand
CGCCCCGATGGACAGTTGCTGGGGATCCTCATCGACGACCAGCGTGATCCGAAGGAGCGCGCGACCATCCTGGCCGAGCAAGGCGACATCGTAAAAAACGACCGGGGTGTATTCCTGGTGCTGGAGAACGGCAGCGTGCAGCGGCATGAGACCGGCCAGCGCGATCCTGCGCTCGTGCTGTTCAACAGCTACGGCTTTGACCTGTCCCGACTTTCGAACGGCAACCAGAGTCTCAAATACTCGGTGCGGGAACGTTATCTGTGGGAGCTTTATGATCCCTCGCGGACCCAGATAACGTTTGCTGACGAGCCGGCCCAGATTCGCGCCGAATTTCATGACCGGATCACGGCGCCACTCTATCCGCTCGCGTTCGTCGTGCTGACCTACGCCTATCTCGGCGCGCCGCGTACGACGCGGCAGAATCGCACCATGTCGCTCATGGCCGCGATCAGCGCAGTAGCGGCGCTGCGCGGGATAGGCTTCGTCGGCACGATCGCAGGGGTCCACACACCGCTCGCCCTGCTGCTTCCCTATCTGGCCCTGATTGCAACGTTCCTGCTGGGCTACATCGCGATTTCGCGCGGAGTCATCATCGAGCCCCCTGTTTTCATCGCCAACGCTATGACTCGGCTCATGGAGCGGCTCGCTCAGCGCACAGGTGCCTTGATGGGGCAAGCACCATGATCACCGGCACCCTGTCGCGATACTTCGGATGGCGTTTCCTCTCGGCGGTGATGGCCGTATTCGCGGGAACCCTCGTCTTGAGCGCGATGATTGATTTTCTCGAGTTGTTGCGGCGTTCCGCGGATGTCAAGGACGTCTCAGCCTTGCTGGTCGCCCAGATCACGCTCTTGCGCGTGCCCTTCATCACCGAGCGAGTGATGCCCTTTGCTGTCCTGGTCGGCGCAATGTTCTGCTATTTGAACCTCTCGCGGCGTTTGGAACTGGTGGTCGCACGGGCGGCGGGTATTTCAGCCTGGCAATTCATCGCGCCCGCTCTCGCCATCGCGGCATTGCTCGGCATCGCGCTGACGACGGTTTATAATCCGATCTCGGCAAACTTGCGCGAGCACTCTACGCGACTCGAAGCCGATCTGTCCGGACCCGACAGCGGCTTTCGCAGCACCGGACGCGGATTCTGGCTGCGCCAACGCAGCGAGGACGGCCAAGCCGTGATCAACGCCAAGTCGAGCCGTCTGCAGGGAATCGAATTGGGAGGCGTGAGCGTTTTCCGGTTCGACGCCAACGGCCGCTTTCATGATCGCATCGAAGCCAAAAGCGCCACGCTCGAGCCGGGCTTGTGGCGGCTCGATGATGTCAGGTTCTATGCGGCCGGAGCGGCGCCGTCCGATCGCGACAGTTTCCTGCTCAAGACAAGCCTGACGCCGGTGCAGGTCGGAGAAAGCTTCGCCACGCCTGAGACCGTGCCGTTCTGGCAACTGTCGTCGTATATCGATCACGCCGAAAACGCAGGCTTGGCCGCAGCTGGTTATCGCTTGCAATATTACCAATTGCTGGCCCAGCCGTTCTATCTCGCCGCGATGGTGCTTTTGGCGGCTTCCGTGAGTTTGCGGTTTTTCCGCTTCGGAGGCGTGCAGAAGATCGTGTTGGGCGGCATCGGGGCGGGCTTTGCGCTCTACATCCTATCGAAGGTGACCGGCGACTTGAGCAAGGCCGAATTGATAGGCCCTTTGGTGGCAGCGGGATTGCCCCCCGCCGTCGGGGCGATCACCGGCTTGATGGCGCTGCTTTACCAGGAGGACGGCTGATGGGCGGTCCTGCCACCCATCCGCGATCGCGGCGCCTCCGCACATTGGGGGGCGCGCTGATCATTTGTGCGGCCGCCGTCATGCTCTTCGCCGGCATCGGCGGCGTGTCACCGGCCGCGGCCCAGATGCTGACGTTCCCGCCGCGCCCGAAGCCGCCCGTGCGGCCCGAACGTTCGCAGGAGCAGATGCTCGTTCGTGCCGAGGAAATCCACTACGACTACACCAATGAGCGCGTCTCGGCCGTCGGTAATGTGCAGCTCTATTTTGGCAGTTCGACGCTTGAAGCCGACCGGGTCATCTATGACCAGAAAACCAAGCGCCTGCATGCCGAAGGAAATGTGCAACTGACGGAAGGCGACGGCACGGTCACGCGCGGCGAAATCATGGACCTCAGCGATGACTATCGCGATGGTTTCGTGGACTCGCTGAGACTGGATGCGCCCGAGCAGACCCGCTTCGCCGCCCCGCGCGCGGAGCGCTCTGGCAATTTCACGGTCTTTCATAACGGCGTCTATACCGCCTGCGAGCCGTGCATCGAGGATCCCACGCGGCCGCCGAAATGGCAGGTGAAAGCCGCGCGCATCATCCACGATCAAAGCGAGAAGATGCTCTATTTCGAGGACGCACGGCTCGAATTTGCCGGCGTACCGATCGCCTATCTGCCGTACATGTCGGCGCCGGATCCGACGGTGAAGCGCAAGACCGGCGTGCTGACGCCGAGCTTCAGCACGAGTTCCGTGTACGGGGCTGCTATCACGGTGCCCTACTACTGGGCGCTCGCGCCCGATTACGACTTCACCTTCACGCCCATGATCACGAGTAAGCAGGGTCCACTGCTGCACGGCGAGTGGCGCCAGCGGCTTGTCGACGGTGCCTACACCATTCGTGCCACGGGGATCTTTCAGCTCGACAGAAGCGCTGTTGCGAACACGCCAGGCGATCTCGACTGGCGCGGCAGCTTAGAAAGCTCGGGTCAGTTTAATCTGTCCGATAAGTGGGTGTGGGGTTGGAGCGGCACAGTGCTTTCGGACAGGAACTATTTGTATGACTACGGTCTGGCCAGAAATCTGCAAACGACCGGTTTGATCACGAATTTCAGCCCCGATTATGCGTTGTCCCAAGTCTACCTCGCCGGGCGCGGCGACCGCAGCTACTTCGATGCCCGCGCGCTGTACTTCTATGGTCTTTCGCCCTCAGACGTGCAAAGCCAGCTCCCGGTCGTGCATCCGGTGATCGACCATGACTACGTGTTCAACAGCCCGATCTTCGGCGGCGAACTCAGCTTCCACAACAATCTGACCAGCCTCTCGCGCGAAGCCGCCAATTTCGATGCAATTTCGCAGGCGGCCTTGACCGGCGGTCTGTGCGCCCAGACCGCCGATCCAGCCGTCATCAACCGCAACAACTGCGTCCTGCGCGGCGTGCCCGATACCTACACGCGAGCCTCGACCGAGTGGAATTGGAAAGCGACGGTCATCGATTCGTTCGGCCAAATGTTTACCCCCTTCGTCAGCGTCCGCGCCGACTTCGCCGACATGAATGTCGCGAATCAGCCGGGCGTCGCCAACTTCATCAATGTCGGTCAGAGCGACGTTGGACGCGTGATGCCTGTCGCGGGTCTCGAATATCGCTATCCGCTCATCAACGTCCAGTCCTGGGGCACGCAGACCATCGAGCCGATCGCGCAGCTTATTTTCCGGCCGAACGAGACGTTCGTCGGTTCGTTCCCGAATGAGGACGCGCAAAGCTTGATCTTCGACGACTCAAATCTTTTCAAGATCAACAAGTTTTCCGGCTGGGACCGCGTTGAAGGGGGCGGCCGGGCGAATGCGGGCATTCAGTACACCGCCCAGTTCAACCGCGGCGGCAACGTCAACTTTCTGTTCGGGCAGTCGTACCAGCTCTATGGACTGAATTCCTTTGCGCTTCCCAGCACGACGAATACCGGCATTAACAGTGGTCTCGATACCGCGAATTCGGACTACGTCGCGCGGGCATCGTATCAGCCGAACAGTTTGCTGACATTTACTTCCCGATTCCGCTTCGCCGAGAGCGACTTCACGCTCCAGCGTACGGAACTCGAAACCACCGCCAACTTCGGCCGCTGGACCACGACCGTGATGTACGGCAACTATGCCCCGCAACCGCTGATCGGGTTTCTCGAGCGCCGCGAGGGCATTCTCGGCAGCGCGCGTTTCAAGCTCAACTCAAACTGGGTGCTGCTCGGGGCAGCGGGATATGACATTCACCACAACTCGGTCACCCAAACCCAGATCGGCGCCGGATACATCGACGACTGCCTCATCTTGGCCCTGAGTTACATTACAAGCTATGCCTATAGCGGCAGTGTTTCGGTGAATCACAGCTACATGATGCAGCTCACCTTGCGTACACTCGGCGGAACTTCGAGCACCAGTGCCGCGGGAGGTCCTGCGGTCACTCCCGGGGTGTTCGGCACGCATTAGCCGCGAACATTCCGGAGTTTAGCGGCTCGATCGGAGATAAAGATGCTTCCGAGCAATGCAGGGGCGAGCTTTCAACGGTGAGCAAGCGGACGGAGTCATGATGTTCGATCTTCCCAGGACCTGCCGCAGCCTACTGACCGCTGCGGTCCTCATGTTAGGCCTATCAGCGCTGGCGACTGCTGCGCGCGCCCAGCAAGTCGTCGTCATCGTCAATGGCGAGCCGATTACGGCGCTCGACATCGAGCAGCGCACGAAACTTAATCAATTGTCGACGCACAAGATTCCTAGCCGCCAGGAGGTTCTGGACGAACTGATTAACGAGAAGCTGAAAGTGCGCGAGGCCAAGAAATTGGGGCTGGAAATTCCCAGTTCCGAGATTGATACCGCCTATGCTTCGGTGGCGAGTCGCATGCGGCTGACGCCCGAGCAATTGACCGAGCAGCTTGCCAAATCGGGGGTCAATGCCGCAACGCTCAAGGCGCGCCTCAAGGCCGACATGACTTGGCCGCAACTCGTGCGCGGGCGATTCCAGGCGAGTTTACAGATCGGTGACAAGGATATCCTCACGGCGATGGATTCCAAGTCCAGCGATAGCGTCGGCTATGATTACACGCTGCGCCCCATTCTCTTTCTCGTCCCGACTGGATCGGCGGAGGCGTTGGTCGAAGGCCGCAAGCGCGAAGCGGAAGCGTTACGCAGCCGTTTTCAGGATTGCGAGACGGGAATTGCCTTCGCTCGCGCGCTCAAGGACGTCGCGGTGCGCGACCAACTTGTGCGCAGCTCGGCCGACATTCCTGCGGAGCTGCGCAAGGTGCTCGATGGGGTCGAGGTCGGCCGGCTGACTGCGCCCGAAGTCACCAAGTTCGGAATCGAGATGTTCGCGATTTGCGCGAAAAAGGAATCTGCGGCCGACAATTCACCGATCAGGCGCCAGGTGCGCGACTCCATCATGGCCGAGCGCCTCGAGCAGCGCTCCAAGCAATATCTGCAGGAGCTACGTCGCGGCGCGATGCTCGAATATAAATAGGCCTTTGAGCGTCATGGCGCGGCCATTGGCGCTGACGGTTGGTGAGCCGGCCGGCATCGGACCCGATATCACTTTCGCGGCCTGGCGCCGGCGTGCGGAGCTCGGCCTGCCGCCCTTCTACCTCCTCGTCGATCCCGCATTCATCGCACGACGTGCGGAGCGGATCGCACCTGACCTGACCATCGCAGTGGTCGAACCGGCGGCGGCATGGACGGCGTTCAAGACCGCGCTGCCCGTCGTCGACATTGGTGTGCCAATCAGTGCTGAGCCCGGCCACCCGGACGAATCGAGCGCCCCGGCGGCGCTGGCGGCCATTCGGCGCGCGGTCGCCGACGTCCGCGCCGGCGCGGCAACGGCCATGGTCACCAATCCGGTCGCCAAAAACGTGCTCTATCGCTCGGGCTTTCCCGAGCCAGGACATACCGAATATCTCGGCAAGCTGGTCGAGGAATCGACCGGCGTGGCAACGCGGCCGGTAATGATGCTGTGGTCCCCGGAACTCGCGGTCGTACCAGTGACCATCCACCTTCCGCTGAAAGATGTCATCTCCCATCTCAGCGCCGATCTCGTCGTCGAAACGGGGCGGATTGTCGCGCGCGACCTGCGTGAGCGCTTCGGCGTCGCACGTCCGCGTCTTGCCATCGCCGGCCTCAATCCACACGCGGGCGAGGATGGGGCGCTCGGCGACGAGGACCTGAGCGTGGTGCGCCCCGCTGTCGAACGTCTCAAGGCGGAGGGTATCGAAGCTCGCGGTCCGCTGCCCGCCGACTCGCTGTTCCATCCGGCCGCGCGCGCGAGCTATGACGCGGCGCTTGCGATGTACCACGACCAGGCACTGATTCCGATCAAGACGCTGGCTTTCGACCACGCGGTCAACGTCACTCTGGGCTTGCCCTTCGTGCGGACCTCGCCCGACCACGGTACGGCCTTCGACATCGCCGGCACTGGCCGCGCCGATCCCACCAGCCTGATCGCTGCCCTTCAACTTGCGGCCAGACTGTCGTCCCGAGCCCAATCCCCTCCGATTGCCCGGCGTGCATGAGCGCCGTCGATGATCTTCCGCCGCTGCGCGAGGTGATTCGCCAACACGGTCTCCGAGCCAAGAAGTCGCTCGGACAGAATTTTCTTCTCGATCTGAATCTCACCGCTCGCATCGCGCGCGCGGCGGGTCCCCTCGAGGACGTGGACGTGATCGAGATCGGCCCCGGGCCGGGCGGCCTCACCCGTGCGCTTCTCGCAGCTGGCGCGCGCCGCGTGATCGCCATCGAGCGCGACGAGCGTGCCGTCGCGGCGCTGGAACAGATCGCACGGCGCTATCCAGGGCGCCTCAAGATCGTTGCCGGCGACGCCCTCGATCTCGACCCGCGTCCGCTCGTCGACAGCGCGTCGGCGCGCATCGTTGCGAACTTGCCCTACAACATCGCCACTGCCCTGCTGGTCGGCTGGCTGACGCAGGAACCTTGGCCGCCTTGGTACGACCGGCTGGTCCTGATGTTCCAGCGCGAAGTGGCCGAACGCCTTGTCGCCACCCCCGGCTCGAAGAGCTACGGACGGCTTTCCGTCCTCGTCGGCTGGCGCTGCAAGGCGCGCATTTGCTTCGATGTTGCGGCCAGCGCCTTTGTACCGCCGCCTAAGGTCACCTCATCTCTCGTCGAACTCGTGCCGCGAAAAGCCCCACTCGCCTGCGAGCGCCGAGCGCTTGAGCGGGTGAGTGAAGCCGCCTTTGGCCAACGTCGTAAGATGTTGCGCCAAAGCCTGAGATCCCTTGGCCTCGATGCGACCGCGTTGCTCGCGGCGGCGAGGATCGCGCCGACCGCCAGGGCCGAGGATATCCCGGTCGAGGGTTTCGTCGCCCTGGCGCGGGCCTTCGCTGCGCGCTGACGCTTTGCTGGCGTTGTTCGCGTGCCATCAGCGGTATGGAGGGATGTACGCAGGCGCTTCCGCGACTCTCTGGATTGCTCGAGATCATAGCTGCGCCTGCAGCTGGCGCACGAAGTCGGACAGCCCCGTCTGCCGTTCGCGCTTGAGCCGCTCGGCAGCCAGGATCGTTTGCACCTCGGCGAACGCGCGATCGATATCGGTATTGATCACGACGTAGTCGTACTCCGCCCAGTGACTCATCTCCTCGGCCGCCGTCGCCATACGGGCGCGGATCACGTCGTCGGAATCTTGCGCTCTGCGCCGCAAGCGTCGCTCAAGATCGCGCATCGACGGTGGCAGGACAAAGACGCTGACGAGATCGTGGTCCGCCTTTTCGCGAAGCTGCTGCGTCCCCTGCCAATCGATGTCGAATAACACGTCTTGGCCACTCAGTAGCGCCGCCTCCACCGGCGCCCGCGGCGTGCCATAGCGATGCCCGAACACCTGCGCCCATTCCAGAAGTTCACCCCCCTTGACCATGGTCTCGAAGCGCTCCGCGTCGATGAAATGATAGTCTCGTCCATCGATCTCGCCGGGCCTTTGCTTTCGCGTTGTCACCGACACCGACAGCTCGACCCCTGGATCGGCCTCGAGCAGCTTGCGCGACAGCGTGGTCTTGCCGGCCCCAGAAGGCGAAGACAACACGAGCATGAGCCCGCGGCGGGCGATGGCATCTTTGTGTTGCCGATCTCGCTCTGCGGGCATTGCTCATTCCAAGTTTTGCACCTGCTCCCGGAACTGCTCGACAACACTCTTGAGCTCTAGCCCGATATTGGTCAGTTCCACGTCGTTCGATTTGGAGCACAACGTATTGGCTTCGCGATTGAGCTCCTGGGCCAGGAAATCGAGCCGGCGGCCGATGGACCCGCCCCCGGCGATCAGGCGCTCGATCTGTGCCACGTGCGAGACGAGCCGGTCGAGCTCCTCTCGGATGTCGGCCTTGCTGGCGATGAGGATGGCTTCCTGATGCAGCCGGTCAGCATCGAAACGGTCCGACGCATCGAGCAGCATTGCCACCTGGTCGGCAATCCGCGCCTTGACCGCCTCGGGTCGGCGGCCGGGCGCGGATTCCGCTTGTGCCGCTAACGCGGCGATTTCCTTCGCACGCTGCGTCAAGACTCGTCCCAAGGCTTCGCCTTCGTGCCGGCGCATGCTGGCCAGTTCCGCGACCGTTGCACGGAAGCCCGCGATGACCGCTGCCTCCGCGGTGCCTCGCTCCGCGTCGCGCTCGTCCTCGTCGATCACATCGATCACCCCTTTGAGTGAGAGGATTCCGTCGAGCCGCGGCGCGGCGGCGTCCACGCGCCCGGCCAATCCCTTGATGGTCGCCAGCACGGCCGCAAGCACGGGTTCGTTGACGCGCACGATCGGGGCGACGCCCAGCCGTTCGATCGTGAGCGTGCCATGGATGGTGCCACGCGTCAGTACCTGGGCTGCGCTATGGCGCGCCGGCCCCTCCACCACGTCCCAGCCTGGCGGCAGGCGCAAGCGCAAATCGAGGCCTTTGGCATTGACCGATTTCAGCTCCCAAGCCCAACTATAGGCACCGCTCACGCCGTGGCCACGCGCGAAGCCGGTCATGCTCGACAGCGCCATCGGCTTCTATCCACGGACAGTCTTGGGTGAATCGCGCCGGGACCTTAGCGACCAGCAAGAGCGCTCACAAGGGCCGCAAGGCGCGGCACGACTGCGCTACTGTGCGGGACCCGGCGCGCCCTTTGTCGCGCCGTTTGCACTGCGCTTGGTACGCTGCGCCGGCGTGAACGCGGGTGCCGCACGTGCAGGCGCAGCAGGCGCTTGCGTGTCCGCCGCGGCCGGCTCTGGTTTCTGCTCATGCTCGATTGCGCGCAAGCGCGCGACATTTTTCATGTGCTGGTCATAGGTTTCCGCGAAAGCGTGTCCCCCGGTACCGTCGGCGACGAAATAAAGCTCCTTCGTGCGCGCCGGCTTGGCGGCAGCCTCGATGGAGGCGCGACCCGGATTGGCAATCGGCCCGGGCGGCAAGCCATCGATGATATACGTGTTATAGGGCGTCGGCTGGGCTATCTCGCTCTTGGTGAGCGGGTGGCCGAGTGCGCCCTTGCCGAAAGCGAGACCGTAGATGATGGTCGGATCCGATTGTAGTTTCATCTTCTGCTTGAGCCGATTTGTCAGCACTGCCGCTATGCGCGTGCGCTCCTCGGCCTTACCGGTCTCTTTTTCGACGATCGATGCGAGTATGACGAGTTGCTCCGGAGTCTTGAGGGGCAGATCTGGATTGCGACGATCCCAGACCTCCCGCACCAGCCGTTCTTGCGCTTGACGCATGCGCTGGATCATCTGCTCGCGCGTGAAACCGCGATTGAAGTAGTAGCCGTCGGGCAGAAGACTGCCTTCCCTCGGAATGTCCCTGATGTTGCCGGATAGGATGTCGTTCTCAAGCAGCCTGGCCACGATCTGCTCGGATGTGAGGCCCTCGGGGATAGTGAGCTGGTGTTGCACCACCTTGCCTTCGACGATGGCCTCCACCACGTCCTTCATGCTGGCCCGCTGCTGGAACAGGTACTCGCCGGCCTTGAGGTCAGAGCGCGCTTTGAGGGCGAATACGCCGCCGATGAAGATGAGTCGGTGCGCATCCACGACGCCTTCGCGCTTGAGCAGATCGGCGATATCCATCATGCCGGAGCCCGGCGGGATGTTGACGATCTTGTCCTCTTGCAATGGGCCCGGCGCTTCGAATCGGCTCTTGCCGAAAACCACTGCCGCACCACCGACGATGAGCACGAGCACCACCGCCGTGAAAACAGCGTTGCCGACGATCACCAGCGGATTGCGCGCTCGCTTCGACGGGCGGCTGGGGACCGGCACATGATCGGGCTCCAGGGCGGCGCGCGGGCTGCGTGGGTTGATGCGTTTAGGATCCATGAAAGACGGTCCATCCGGCCGCCCCGAGCTCGGGGATTCCGGCTCACCTGATGCGAACACGGCCCGCCCCGGCGCTGCTGAATGGGGCATGCCGAACGGCGGGATTGCCGCAGATGGCGCTTTCTTGGATCTTAGTTCGGAATATGGCCAAAGGTAGGAAGCGCGAATCAGCTACCTTCGGCGCAGGCCGCAGCGGGTTTTGCGCCGAACGACGATCCGATCAAGAAAATCGAAATGCGCTCGCCCACGATCGATCCGCTTGCTGGCGCCGCAACGCGCTAACCCATAACCCGGCGAAAGATCAGCGACGCATTCGTTCCACCGAAGCCGAAAGAATTGGACAAAGCCACGTCGATGCTGCGCCGTTTGGAGTGATGCGGCACGAGATCAATTGCGGTTTCGACGGAGGGATTGTCGAGATTGATAGTCGGCGGCGCGACTCCGTCGCGCATGGCGAGGATCGAGAAGATTGCCTCGACGGCGCCTGCGGCGCCCAACAGATGCCCGATCGATGACTTGGTGGAGGACATGCACATGCGTGCCGCGGCGTTCCCGACCAGCCGATGTACCGCGCCGAGCTCGATCTCGTCGCCGACCGGCGTCGAGGTGCCGTGGGCATTAATGTAGTCGATTTCCGCCGCCGACATGCCGGCGCGTTTGATTGCCGCCTGCATACAGCGCAGCGCACCCTCGCCGTCTTCGGCTGGCGCGGTGATGTGATAAGCGTCTCCCGAGAGACCATAGCCGATGACCTCGGCATACATCTTCGCTCCGCGGCTTTTGGCGTGCTCATACGTTTCGAGCACGACAATTCCGGCACCCTCGCCCATCACGAAGCCGTCGCGATCGCGATCGTAGGGACGAGAAGCGCGTTCCGGTGCATCATTGAACGACGTGGAAAGAGCGCGACAGGCCACAAATCCCGCCATCCCGATCCGCGAGATCGGCGATTCCGCGCCACCCGCCACCATGACCTCGGCGTCACCGAGCGCCACCAGTCGCGCGGCATCTCCGATGGCATGCGCACCGGTCGAACAGGCGGTGACGACTGCATGGTTGGGCCCTTTGAGGCCATGCGCGATCGATACATAGCCCGATGCGAGATTAATCAGACGGCCCGGAATGAAGAACGGCGACACGCGGCGTGGCCCTCTTTCCTTGAGCACGATCGCCGTTTCAGCGATGCCGGTGAGCCCGCCGATGCCCGAACCGATCATCACCCCCGTTTTGATCTGATCGTCATTGCTGACGGGCTTCCAACCCGCATCATCCAACGCTTGACGTGCGGCGCACATGGCGAAGATGATGAAATCATCAACTTTGCGCTGCTCTTTCGGCTCCATCCACTGGTCGGCATTGAAGCTTCCATTTGAGCCGTCGCCGCGAGGAACCTGGCAAGCGATCTTCGCCGGTAAATCCGAGACGTCGAAACTCTCGATGCGCCTTGCCCCGCTCTCGCCATTGATGAGGCGCTGCCAGGTCGGCTCGACACCGCAAGCGAGCGGCGTCACCATGCCGAGTCCTGTGACGACAACGCGTCTCATCTTTCGCGCCCCTGCGCACTAGCCGATATCATACTCCCCCGACGCGGGGACGCGCCAAGGCAAAGTCTGATCGTAGGAATCGCGGGGGTGGTGGAGCTAGCTTTTCGCGTTCTTTTCTAAGAATTTGATGGCGTCGCCGACGGTCAAGATGGTCTCGGCGGCGTCGTCGGGGATCTCGCAACCGAATTCTTCCTCAAAAGCCATGACGAGCTCGACGGTGTCCAGGCTGTCGGCGCCGAGGTCGTCGATGAAACTTGCGTTCTCGGTCACCTTTTCGGCTTCGACACCCAAATGCTCGACCACGATCTTTTTCACCCGCTCGCCAATATCACTCATCGCTGCGACCTCGTGTCCTTTAGAATTGGGCTCGATCGGTCAGCGCCCCCGAGCCATTGCGGTATGGGCTTGTTTCCGGCGTCGCATCATCGGGTCGCGAGCGGACCCTGGTGATGATTGGAACCGTTATGCCGCCCCAGCTAAACCGAAGTCCGGTTACCATACTTCAAATGCCTTGACCAGCACGGCCGCGCCGCGTCGGGCCCCGGCGATCATGCTCAAATCATTGCCATCCCGCCATTCACATGCAGCGTTTGCCCGGTGATGTAAGCGGCTTCTTCCGAAGCGAGAAAGACCGCCGCGGCCGCCACATCCCACCCTGCGCCGAGCCTCCCTGCCGGAACGCGGGCAAGGATCGCCTCCCGCTGCTTATCGTTGAGTCTGTCGGTCATGGCTGTGGCAATGAACCCCGGCGCGATGCAGTTCGCCGTCACACCGCGTCTGGCGTATTCGGCGGCGATCGATTTGATCATGCCGATCATGCCGGCCTTAGTTGCGGTGTAATTGCCCTGACCTGGATTGCCGGTCACACCGACCACCGAGCCGATGCCGATGATGCGGCCATAGCGGCGCCGCATCATGCTGCGCACCGCCGCCCGGGCTAGTCGGAAGGTCGCCGTCAAATTGACGGCGACGACCTCGTCCCAGTCTTCATCTCGCAGCTGAACCAGGAGATTGTCCCTGGTGATTCCGGCATTGGCCACCAGAATATCGAGCTTGCCCATGGCTTCCTCGCACTTCGGCACCAGCGCCTCGACCTCGTCCTTGTCCGCGAGGTTGCACGGCAGCACATGGGTGCGCTGTTTGAGCTCACCGGAGAGCCGCTCGAGCACGTCTCGCCGCGTGCCGGAGAGCGCGACAGTCGCGCCTTGTTGATGAAAAGCGCGCGCGATCGCCCCGCCGATCCCGCCGCTCGCGCCGGTGACGAGCGCGGTCTTGCCCGTCAGATCGAACATTGATTGCTCCTCGAGATCACGCTTTGCCGAGCCTGAACATCGCGACGTCATCCGGCGTGCCGATCGAAACGCCGCTCGCCCCATCGACGATGCGCCTGACAAGCCCGCTAAGGACTTTGCCGGCACCGATTTCGTAAAACACAGTCACGCCCGCAGCAGCCATGAATGCGATCGACTCGCGCCAGCGCACAGTGCCTGTGACTTGCGCTACGAGCGCGCGCACGATGTCGGCCGGATCCCGGACCGGCCGTACGAAAGCGTTGGCAATGACCGGCACCACTGGTGGCTTCACTGCGACGCCAGCCAGCGCGCCGGCCATCGCATCGGCTGCAGGTTGCATCAGCGCGCAGTGGAACGGCGCGGAGACGGGCAGCATCATGGCGCGCCGCGCACCCCTCGCTTTGGCGATTTCGACCGCGCGCTCGACGGCCGCTTTGTCCCCGGAAACAACCACCTGCCCGCCGCCATTGTCGTTTGCCGCCTCGCAGACCTGGCCCTGTGCGGCGTCGGCCGCGACCGCAGCCGCTTGATCGAAGTCGAGCCCAAGCAGCGCCGCCATGGCGCCGGTGCCGACTGGAACGGCTTCTTGCATGGCACGACCACGCAGGCGCAGCAGCCGCGCGGTGTCCGCGACGCTGAGGGCACCGGCCGCGGCAAGCGCCGAATATTCTCCGAGCGAATGACCGGCAACGAAGCGCGCGTCGCGCGCAAGCTCAACGCCTGCATCGGCCTCCAACACGCGCATGGCCGCGAGCGAGACCGCCATCAGCGCGGGCTGTGCGTTCTCGGTCAGCATCAGCTTCTCCGGCGGCCCTTCCCAGATGGTGCGAGTCAACTCCTCGCCAAGTGCCGCGTCGACCTCCTCGAACACCGCGCGCGCCGGCGCAAAGGCATCGGCGAGGGCCTTGCCCATACCGACCGTTTGGCTGCCTTGACCCGGAAATAGGAATGCGACCGACATTCACTCGCCTTGATGAGATCGGCCCTAAGACACCGCGACATCTGCCCTGTCAAGCGGCGGCGCCGCTGGCAAGCGTAGTGGCCTATCGTTAAGCCGCCTTGCCTTTTCGTCTGAACTCCGTATAACGCCGGCTTCCGCTCGATCCTGGCTGGGAACTGAACGGACGGCTGCTTGGCTCATTGCCCGGCGGCAGGGCCCCATGGTCCGGCGTCCCGTGTTTTCACCTTCTGAGCATTCGAGCCTTTCCCGGAAAGTCTCGAAGGGCTTTGCGCCAGGGCAAGAGCGTCAAAGCAAGGAAAGGCATCAATGCCGCTCTACGAACACGTCTTCCTTACGCGCCAAGATGCGAGCGCGCAGCAGGTCGAAGACCTGACTGCCCAGTTCAAAGCCATCATCGAACAGATGGGGGGCAAGGTCGCCAAGACCGAACAGTGGGGCGTCAAATCGCTAGCCTATCGTTTGCGCAAGAACCGCAAAGGGCATTTCACGCTGCTCAATATCGATGCGCCGTCCGCCGCGCTCAATGAAATCGAGCGGCAGGAGCGGTTGAGCGAGGACGTGGTGCGCTACCTCACCGTTCGGGTGCGCGAGCACGAAGAAGGCCCCTCGGCAATGATGCGCAAGGTCGAGCGCGACCGCGAGCGCGACGAGCGGGGCTTCGGCTTTCGCGACCGCGATCGCGGCAACTTCCGTGATCGCGACCGCGGTGATCACCGTCGCGACCGCGAGGGCCGCACGGCTCGCGAGGGCTCCCACGAGGATGCCGTACCCGGCGTGACAACGGAGGAATGACAGTCATGGCGACCTCCCCAGCACAGACCCGTCGGCCCTTCTTTCGGCGGCGTAAGACTTGTCCGTTTTCCGGGGCCAATGCGCCGAAGATCGATTACAAGGACGTGAGGCTCTTGCAGCGATACGTGTCCGAGCGTGGCAAGATCGTGCCGAGTCGGATCACGGCGGTTTCCGCCAAGAAGCAGCGGGAGCTGGCGCGCGCCATCAAGCGCGCGCGTTTTTTGGGATTGTTACCTTACGTGATCCGTTAGCAGAGGCCAGCGCGCACACGGCGGAGGACGAGCGGCAAAGCGGACGAGCAACGGCCGGCGCCGCGATCGTCGGCCTCCATTGTTGGTCCTCCGATGGTTGGGACGGAGTTCGTTCCGTCTCTAACCGCTGATGAAGCGGGACAGCTGAAGATGATGCAAGTTGTACTGGTCGGATTGGGAGCGGGCGCGGCAGCGGCGCTGATGTTCGCGTCCGTGGTATCGGGCTCGATTGCCGCCATCTTTCTGTTTTACCTCGCGCCGTTGCCGATCTTCATCGCCGCGCTTGGTTGGAGCCGCCTGGCCGGGCTGATTGCGGCGGCAGTTGCGACGGCGGCGGTTACGATCGTTTCCGCCACGTTTCTCTTCGCGGTCCCCGTCATCGCGTTCGGGGCCTGGTGGCTTGGCTATTCGGCACTGCTTGCGCGACCAGCATCGAACGGCGGCGGGGGCGCGCTCGAATGGTATCCGACCGGGCGGCTCGTGTTGTGGGCCGCGGTGATCGGCACCCTCGTCGTTGTCGCCGCCATTCCCAATTTCGGCACGGACCAACAGAGTGTTCAAGCCGCTCTCCGCAAGGCCTACGAGCGCATTCTGCGCGACCAGTCGCTGATCGACATGCTGGTGATAGCCGTTCCGCCGGCAGCGGCCGTATTCGCCACTGTCACGAACTTGTTCAATCTCTGGCTCGCCGCCCGTATCGTGAAAATTTCCGGACGACTCAGGCGACCATGGCCGGAGCTGGCCGGTTTGACCCTGCCGACGTCGAGTTCCGGCCTGCTTGCAGCCGCCATCGCGGGCTCCTTCTTGCCGGACCTCTTCGGCGTACTTTCAGGCGCGTTTGCTGCAAGCCTGCTCACGGCGTTCGCGATGCTCGGCTTTGCCGTGCTGCACGCCATCACGCGTGGTACGAACAGTCGCGCCGTTGTGCTGGGGGGCGTGTACGCCGCCACCGCTATCCTTGGCTGGCCGGTCTTGGCCATCTCCATTCTGGGGCTCGCGGAAGCCGCGTTCAGCATTCGCAATCGCCTTGCGCGAAAACGCGGCCCCCCTGGTTTGCGAACCTGATCAAATGCTCGACAGACGGAGGTAGAGTCCATGGAAGTGATCCTACTTGAGCGTGTCGCCAACCTTGGCCAAATCGGCGATATCGTGCGCGTCAAGGACGGCTTTGCCCGCAACTATCTCTTGCGCAAAGGCAAAGCGCTGCGCGCCACTAAAGAGAACCGCTCCCGGTTCGAGAAGATGAGAGTCGAGCTCGAAGCGCGCAACCTTGAGCAAAAGGAGGAAGCGGAAAAGATCGCTCAGAAGCTCGACGGCCAAAGCTACACAGTTCTGCGCCAAGCGGCCGAGGGCGGGCAGCTTTACGGTTCAGTCTCGCCCCGCGACATCGCCGTGCTGGTCACCGAGGCCGGCTTTGTGGTCAGCCGGGCTCAGGTCGCACTCCAGGCGCCGATTAAGACCATCGGGTTGCATCGGGTGCCGATCTCGTTGCATCCCGAAGTCGAGGCGACGATCAGCGTCACTGTCGCGCGCAATGCCGACGAGGCGCAACGGCTTGCCCGCGGTGAGGACATCATCGTCGCGCGCGAGGAGGAGCAAGCGGCCGCAGCAGCGGCGGCGGAGGCCTTCTTTGAGCCGGAGGGGATCGCGGCGCGCCGCACGCGCGAGGCCACCGTCGAAGCATCGGACGCAGAAGCTGAAGAGGAGACAAAATAGCGTCGAATGCGTTAGCTCTGGGCGCTGGCGCCTCGGCATTATTCCTCAAACTCGTCAACAGCAGGTTGCCGGGCCGGCGTCCCTGCCGCAGCTTCCGGCGGGCCGGCCACCGCGCCGCCTCCCTGCGCAGGACCGACCGGGAGATTGCCCACTTCCACGCTCTCGGACGGTCGCCGAGGCCTGATCGCGCCAGCCGCGAGACCGCTTCCGGGGGGCGCTGCCTGATTGTCTGCACCCTTCGCTTCGTCGGCCCCTGGCGAGGGGGCTTGGCCTGCGCCCAAAGTTGGGGGGCGCCGCTGCTGAACTGCCCGCGTATCGCTACCGACGGAGGCAAGGTACGTAGCCATGGCCGCCGCTTGCTGCGCGCCGGTGGTATAATGGTCCCGCAAAAATGCGGCGCTGGTCGGCCTGATTTCCCGCGGACTGCGATGGCACGCGTTGCAGGTGTCCGCGAAGATTTGTGCGGCCGATTTTCCGCGGTCGAGGTTCGCTTGCGCTCGCGCCGATGAAACCGTCACGCCGACGGCGGCCGCCACGATAAGGCATGGCATCAATCGAGCAATCCTCGACACGACGAATCTCCCCACTACAGCCGATCTCACGCGATCATTTGCCTGCCCATTTTGGCCAAAAGAGGATGCGGCCTGCCTGAGGCGGCAGCCTTTACTTGTGTGTCTGCTGCGTTGCAAGCGCGTTGCGGCATTCAGCAGAGTTTGTTCTAATTCTTGCCATCGGGAGAACGAGCGAGCGACAACAGCCACGCTTCGCAGCGGCGCCGCTAAGTGCCAATTCCCTCCCAGGCGCGGCTAGATGTTGAGGCGATGGAGCAGGCCGATGGATCGGTTGCTTCGAGCGGTATGCCATAGGCTGATCCGCACAGGCACTGTTCAGGTTACGACCGCGGCGGGATCGAGCTTCAGCTGCGGGGATGGCACTGGCACGCCCGTTGCCATTCGGTCTGCGAGCCGAGC
>DATNNX010000051.1:0-3686 GCA_035601615.1 Xanthobacteraceae bacterium | reverse complement strand
CATGGCCTTGCCGCTGGACATCGGGCCGGATGCCGATGAGACGAAGGCCTGTCGCCCTCTCGCCAATGAGATCGATCCGCACTGCGCCCAACACTTGCCCGTCGCACAGTAGCAGGTGCGGAAAATGGCCGGGCGCGAACTCGTCCGGGTCGTGTTCGTCATAAGCTTGGTTCGGCAGCAAGGCGGCGAAGATCGCGTCGCGCCGGATGGCGTGATAGGCGGCCCATTCTCGTGACGATCGCACGGGCCGCAGACTGTGGCGCTGAGGGGCGTCGACCATTGCGCTGCGGGGCTCTCGTTCGTGATTGCCAGCTTAGGACACGGAGCGTAGAAGCCCAACGCTTGCTTTAGTTGAGTCAGGCCACGGCATGCTCGAGGAAAAAGTTACGGCGGCTGCGCCTCCCGCCGCGCTGCGCGATGACGATGGCGCGCTGCGAGGGGAATTTGTCGAGCGCGTAGCGCAAGCAATCGCCACGGCCGACGCCGCGGCGTTGCATGCATTGCTGGGCGATCTGCACGAGGCCGACCTCGGTGATCTCGTCCAAGCACTGGATCCAGAGCTGCGGCCTCGTCTCGTCAGCCTGATGGGACACGACTTCGATTTTTCCGCGCTCACCGAGGTCGATACCGCTGTCCGTGCGGGCATCCTGGAAGAATTGCCGGCCGAGACGGTGGCAGAAGGCGTGCGGGAACTCGAGTCGGACGATGCAGTCGCAATTCTTGCGGACCTGCCGAACGAGAAGCAGGCCGAAATTCTCGAGCGACTCCCGTCAGCCGAGCGCGTGGCGCTGGCGCGCAGCTTGCTCTATCCGGAAAATTCCGCCGGCCGGCGCATGCAGACGGAGTTCATCGCCGTGCCGCCGGCATGGACGGTCGGGCGCACGATCGATTATCTGCGCGAGACGCCCGATTTGCCCGATCGGTTTTGGGAGCTCTATGCCGCCGATTCGGCTGGCCGACTACGCGGCACGGTAGCGCTGGACCGGCTCTTGCGGACCAAGCGGCCGGTGCCGATCGCGGAGCTGATCGACGAGGAATTGCATGCCGTGCGGGTCAGCGACGATCAGGAGGACGTCGCGCGGCTGTTCGAGCGCTACGACCTTGTTTCCGCGCCTGTGGTTGATGCAAATGATCGGCTGGTGGGCGTGATCACTTTCGACGACATCGTCGACGTGATTGAGGAAGAGGCTGAAGAAGACATCAGAGCCTTGGGCGGTGTTGGGCGCGAGGAGGAGCTTTCCGACCCGGTATTCTCCATCGCGCGGGGGCGGTTCAATTGGCTGCTGGTCAACCTCGCCACGGCGTTTTTGGCTTCCTCCGTCTTGGGCCTATTCGAGGGCCAACTGCAGAAAATGGTGGCCCTCGCGGTGCTCGCGCCGATTGTTGCCAGTCAGGGTGGCAACGCTGCGACCCAGACCATGACAGTGGCGGTACGTGCTCTTGCCAGGCGCGAATTGTCGAACGCGAACGCCGCGCGCATCATCCTGCGCGAGGTGCTTGTGGGGTTCGTGAACGGTCTCGCGTTCGCTGTGATCGCCGGCGTCGCTGCGGCGGCTTGGTTCAGGATACCCGATCTCGGTCTGGTGATCGGGCTGGCGATGATCTCCAATCTTTTAGCGGCCGCGCTCGGCGGGATCCTCGTGCCGCTCGTCCTCAGTTATTTCCGCGCCGACCCCGCGATCTCCTCGGGCGTCTTCGTGACGACTGTGACCGATGTGGTCGGGTTCTTTTCATTCCTCGGCATCGCCACGTTGTGGTTCGGTCTCAAATGATGCGAGCGCCTCCGCCTCCCGTTCCCTCGCGCCAACGAACGAAAGCCTGCGTCGCGTCCCGCGCGTCTACTGGTCGGCCAATGACCGAGGGTTCATTGCACGACCAGGTCAGAGATCGATATCCTACACGCGCGAGTAAGTTATCTGAGCTCTTGGCCAAACGACGGGAATCACATAGGCCTGTGGCCGCTATGATGCGGCTGAGACTGAAGGCCGACGGCCGAATCGTCGAGATTCTGCCGGATGGCAGCGAAGGAGCCCTGCCGAGTCCGCTCGCGGAGATCGCCCAGCAAATGCGCTATGGCCGTCCGCCGGGCGGGTGGGTTGCGGCGGCGAGGGCGGCGCGAGGGGCGCGGGCGGACGCTACCTATGCTCGCGGCGTGCGCGCACGCACCAAGCTCACCCAGGCGCAGTTCGCCGCACGCATCGGAGTGCCGCTCGAGACGGTGCGCAATTGGGAGCAGGGCAAACGCTCGCCGCGCGGACCTGCCCGCGCCCTGCTCAAGGTGATCGAGCAGGCTCCGGACGTGGCGTTCGCAATTCTCGGCGCCGCAAAAGCGCAGTGAAGGCAATCGCGGGCGGCGCGCTAGGTGCGGGCTATACGGTGCGCGCGTGCGCCGCATGAGCGGGCGTGGAGAGCCACGTGAGCGCGGTCATGGCCGCAAGCGTCGCAAGATAAGCGATGAGCTGCAGTTCGGTCGGTCGGTCGGTATAACCGATGAGCGCATGCAGCATGCGCCCGACGATTCCGTCCTGCGGCAGCCAGGGCGAACTGTCCCACAATTGTGCGCCCAGCACATTGATCACGCCGGCGGCGTCGAGGTACTGCACCGCTTGCGCGGCCATGCCCGCGGCCAGCAAGGCGACGAGCACGGCCGTCACGGTGAAAATGTGGCGTGCGGGAATGCTGACGAGCCCATAATACGTCAAGGCTGTCAGCACCGCGCCGGCGGCGAGCCCGAGCGCGGCGCCCACGAACAGTGAAGAGCTCGAGGTGCCGCCGGCGAGGATGCCATAGAGGAACAGCACGACTTCGGCGCCCTCGCGCAACACGGCAAGTCCGACGACCGCCGCCAGCGCGGTCATCGGCCGCTTGCCCGCGGTCACCGCCGCGCCGACTGCTGCCATCTCGGCCGCCATCTCACGCCCATGGCGCGCCATCCACGCAGCGTGCCACATCAGCATCACCACGGCGATGCCGAGCACGCCTGCATTGAGGAGCTCCTGACCCGAGCCCTCGAACGCATTGGCGATGGCCTCTGCGAACAGCGCGACGACGCCAGCCCCAAGCGTGCCCGCGAGTACCCCGGTCGCCACCCATCGCCCCCGGCCGCTGACGCCACGCGTCGCGGCAAGCACGATGCCGATGATCAGGCCGGCTTCGATCACTTCGCGGAATACGATGATGAGCGCGCCGAACATGCCGTTATTCCGCGATGACGACGCCCTTGGCCGTGTCGGCGTGGAAATCGCCGAAGAATTCGTAACGTCCGGGTGTCAGCGGTCCGATGCGCACGACCCCTTTCGACTTGCCGGGAATGACCTTCTCAACCTTGAGCGACGGGCTCTCGAATTCCTCCGCGCTCGCGTCCTCGTTGGTGACGTAGATCGATACCCGTTTGCCCGCGGGCACGCGGATTTCCTGCGGCTCGAACCTGTGGTTGCGGATGGCGAGGTTGAGCTCCTGAGCGACGGCATGCACGCTCGCCATGCCGAGTGCCGCCAGCACGATCGCCAGTCCCTGTCCGCGCATCCTCTTTGCCGTTCGCCAAGCCTCAGGTGATATGAAAGGCTTCGCGGGCCACGGCGCAAGTGTTGTAACATTGAATTGTTCTAATCTTGGGGCGTAGGGGCGTGCGCAACGCCGTGTAGCTAGTGCAAGTTCAGCTCTGAATGCCCAGCCAGTGAGCGCCC
>DATNNX010000050.1:0-15767 GCA_035601615.1 Xanthobacteraceae bacterium | reverse complement strand
TCCTCGGCGTCGGCCCGATTTCCCGTGAGCCAGCGCGCGAGCGCGTATGCGTCGGCCAGATGCGGCGTCACCACGCGGGCGAAGCGCGCCTGGTCGTCCTCGCTCTTCAGGCTTGCCATGCTCGAAGTGCACCGCCGCAATCATACCAGTCAAGATCGGCCATTCACCGGCTTTATTCCCGAGAATTCAATCGTTTTCACCGGCTCGGCGGCCCGGCCGCCAGCAGGCGCAAACCTCCTTTAGGCGGCTGTCCGTTCGCCCGCTCGGATCTCGGCGTCGAGGAAGCCGCCCGACTGGCGGCGCCACAATGCGGCGTAATGGCCCCCATGGCGCAACAGCTCCTCATGCGAGCCCTGCTCGACGATATGGCCGCGCTCGAGCACGATCAGGCGGTCCATGCGGGCGATGGTGGAGAGCCGGTGCGCGATGGCGATCACGGTCTTGCCCGTCATGAGCGTGCCCAGACTCGATTGAATGGCGGCCTCGACCTCGCTGTCGAGCGCCGAAGTGGCCTCGTCGAGCACCAAGATCGGCGCGTTTTTGAGGATCACGCGAGCGATAGCGACTCGCTGGCGCTGCCCGCCCGACAGCTTCACGCCGCGCTCACCCACCTGCGCCGCGTAGCCGCGCCGCTGCTTCCAGTCCTCGAGCTCGCGGATGAACTCGTCGGCGTGGGCGAGCTTCGCCGCCCTGATGATCTCGGCATCGCTCGCCTGGGGTCGGCCGTAACGGATGTTGTCGCGGATCGAGCGGTGCAGCAACGAGGTATCCTGGGTGACGACGGAGATTTGCGCGCGCAGGCTCTCCTGCGTGACAGCGGCGATGTCCTGGCCGTCGATCAGGATCCGGCCGCTTTCGAGGTCGAAAAAGCGCAGCAGCAGATTGACGAGCGTCGACTTGCCGGCGCCGGAACGGCCGATCAGGCCGATCTTCTCCCCGGGGCGCACGATCAGGGTCAGGCCCTCGATGACGCCGCTCTGGCGGCCATAGCCGAAGCGCACGTCCTCGACTCGGATCTCGCCGCGCGTGACCTTCAGCGCCGCAGCATCAGGCCGGTCGGTGAGCGTGATCGGCCGGGCGATGGTCATCATCCCTTCCTGGATCACCCCGACGTTCTCGAAGATCGACGTCACTTGCAACGCCACCCAGCCGCCGATGTTCACAATCTGCCACGCCAGCGGCAGCGCCATGGCCACCGTTCCAACCTCGACGCTGCCCCGCGTCCATAACACGAGCGCAAGCGCGCCGGTGCTGGTCAGCATGATCGCGTTGAGCGAGGACAGGCAGAAGCTGAACAGCGTGTTGAGGCGCAGCGAGCGATAGAACAGGCCAGTGTGGTGATCGATCGCATCGCGCACATAGGCGTCCTCCTCGCGCGCGCGGGCAAACAATTTCACCGTCAGGATGTTGGTGTAGCTGTCGACGATGCGCCCGGTCAGCAGGGAGCGTCCCTCCGAGACCTCCTTGGATCGGTCGCGCATGCGCGGAACCAATACGCGCAGCAGCAGCAGATATCCGAGAAACCACAGCGCCATCGGCAGCGCCAGGACCGGCTCGGCGGATGCGAGCAGAATGAGCGCGCTTGTGCCGTAGACCAGGATGTACCAGACGCTGGTGAGCAGCGCGACCAGCGTCTCGCGGATCGCGGGTCCCGTCTGCATCACCCGGTTCGCGATCCGGCCGGCGAAGTCGTTCTGGAAGAACGCCCAGGACTGGCGCATGAGGTACCAGTGGTTCTGCCACCTGATCCGATTCGATACGTTGGCCGAGATCGCCTGGTTGGCGATCAAGTTCTGCGCCGTGAGCGCGAGCGGCCGCGCGATCAGCAGCACCAGCGCCATGCCCAAGAGGTGGGGCCAGAATTTCGCAAACAGCTCGTGCGGCTCGCCTGCGGTGATCAACGTGACGATCCGCCCCATGAACACGGGAACGGTCGAGTCGAGCAGCGCCACCACCAACCCGGCCGCGAACAAAGCCGCGAACAGGCCCTTCGCCTGGCGGGCGAAATGCCAGAAGTACGCGACAAAGCCGGGCGGGGGCACCGCCTGCTCGGGTGGCGCGGTTGGCTTCAACAGCCGCTCGAAGAGCGTGAACATGGCACCCAACTCGAAGGGGCAGCGAGCCCTCGCCGACGCCACTGATGGCGTCTGACCGCCTCGCTGCATTGATCGGATGCGGGCGGGTAGAGAAGCTTCGTGTCGGGACTATGACATGCAGGCCCTGCCACATTGTTGTTGTCGTTTCCGCGAAAGCGGAGACCAATATTCCAGAGTCTGTGGTTATCGGTCACCGCTTTCGCGGGGATGACAACAGCTAGAGCCAAGCGCGGCCGTGGATCGTCACTTAGCAGGGGCGAGGCGGAGAATGCGACCCGAGCTACTGTCGGTGGCGAGCCACAGCGCGCCGTCCGGCCCCTCGCGCACGTCGCGGATACGTTCCCGCAGTTGTTGCAACAGAGGTTCCTCCCTGACAACGGTATCGCCGTCGAGTTCCAGCCGCACCAGCATTTGGCCGGCCAGCGCGCCAAGAAACAGGCTGCCGCGCCACGCCGCGAACAAATCACCGCTGTAGAAGGTCATTCCCGACGGAGCGATTGACGGCACCCAATATTTTAGCGGCTGCTCCATGCCGGCTTTGTGCGTGCTCTCGTGAATCTTGGCGCCGCTATAGTCGATGCCGTAGCCGATCACCGGCCAGCCATAATTCTTTCCCTTCTCGATGATGTTGACCTCATCGCCGCCGCGCGGTCCATGCTCGTGCTCCCACAGCTTGCCGGTCACGGGGTGGAGCGCGAGGCCTTGCGGGTTGCGGTGGCCGTAACTCCAGACCTCCGGCTTGGCCGCCGCGCTGCCGACGAAAGGATTGTCCGCAGGAACCGAGCCATCCGGCCGGATGCGGATGATCTTGCCGAGATCGTTGCCCAGATTCTGCGCCTGGTCACGGGTGGTGAAATGTTCGCCCATTGTGAGAAAGAGATTGTCGTCCGGCGTCTGCACGATGCGGCAGCCGAAATGATTGCCGCTGGAGAGCGGACCTGCCTGGCGGAAGATCAGCTCGACTGCCTCCAGTCGGGGCGTGCCTTCGTCGAGGAGCCGAGCGCGGGCGAGCGCGGTGCGTGCGCCGCCGTCTACCGGCTCGGCATAACAGAAATAGATAGTGTGATTCTGCGCGAAGCTGCGGTCGAGCACGAGGTCGAGGAGACCTCCTTGGCCCGACGCGAAGACTTTCGGTACGCCGGCGAGGGCGGGCGAAAGAGTTCCGTCCTGGGCGATGATGCGCATGCGCCCGGGGCGTTCGGTGGTCAGCATGCGACGGTCAGGCAGGAAAGCGAGTGCCCAAGGATGAGCGAGCCCCTTGGCCGCGGTCTGCACGACGAAATCGCCGGCGGAAGAATGAAAAACTTGGCCGCCAGCGGGGGCGCAGCCGACTGCAACGAGCGCGCCCGCGCACATCAGGGCGGACCATCTCATGCAATGCTCCCTGCGCGCCGCGCCGAGCTGCGGGCGCCAATTCGTGGCGCGCTAATCGGCCAACCATGCGTTCCCGCCGATCTTCCAGCAAGCCTGTGGTGCTTCACATCGGTGTGACAGCATTATTCACTTTCCCGCCCGTCCACCGCGTGTCATCGTTTGCAGAAATCCGTCTGGCGAACAGGCGAGGATAGCGATGAAGATGATCGCGATTGCCACGGCGATTGCCCTCGCAGTCGGCGGCGCTCCCGTCGCCTACGCGCAAAGCTATCCATCGCATCCCATCACCATCATTGTGCCGTTCCCCGCCGGCGGGCCGACGGATACACTCGCGCGTATTTTGAGCGAGCGCATGCGAGTCTCGCTCGGCCAGCCAGTGATCATCGAGACCGTAACCGGCGCCGGTGCGAGCATCGGCGTCGCGCGCGCCGCGCAAGCGGCGCCCGACGGCTATACCCTCAGCATCGGCAATTGGACGAGCCACGTCGGAGCCGGCGCCATGTATCCGGCGGCGCACGATGCGGTGTTGGAGTTGCAGCCGGTGTCGCGCGTCAGCGCCACGCCACTGATGATCATCGGCAAGAACGCGCTGCCGCCGAAGAACGCGCAAGAGCTGATCGCTTGGCTCAAGGCGAATCCGGGCAAGGCATCGGCCGCAACTGTGGGGGCCGGCAGCGGGGCGCATATCTGCTTGCTCTACTTCGAGCAGAAGACCGGCACGAGTTTTCAGCTCGTTCCCTACCGCGGCGGCGCGCCGGTGATGCAGGATCTCGTGGCGGGGCAGATCGACTTTTTTTGCGCCGAGGCTTCGCAAACCCTCTCGTTCCTGCGCAGTGGCGCGATCAGAGCCTTCGCCGTAATGTCGAAAGAGCGCTGGCCCGCCGCGCCCGATGTGCCGACCATGGATGAGGTCGGGGTGTCCGGAATGTACATTTCATTCTGGAACGGCCTGTGGGTGCCCAAAGGCACGCCGCGGGACATCGTCGCCAAGCTCAACGGCGCGGTCGTGGATGCGCTGGTCGATCCGACCGTGCGGCAGCGGCTCACCGAGCTTGGGCACGTCATTGCGACGCGGGAGGAGCAGACGCCGGAGGCACTCGGCGCCTTTCATCGGGCCGAGATCGAAAAATGGTGGCCGATCATCAAGGCGGCGAACATCAAACCGGAGTGAGGAACCTATAACAACACTGCCGCGCGTGCATGACGCGCGGCAGTGCCTCCCCCGATCCCCCGCCCAAACTGATTAGTTGCGCCGCGGAACGGCGGCCCTTATCGCGGCGACCGCGCCGATCGCGGCGAACAGCAAGCCCATGCACAGCGCAATCGAGACCGGCAGACCGTCGCCTGTGCCGACGGCAGCCATGACATCGGCGCGCGCGAACCCGATTGAAACGGCGGTGACGGCGACAGCGGTCGATAACGCGAGCGCGGCCGTGATGATCAATTCGACGAGCGCGATGGGGCGCTGCCTCGGCGCGCAGCCCTGGCGGCTCTCGCGCTCACATGCGCTGCGCCGGACTAACGTCTTGGGCATCTCAATCTCCTCGAATCAGTCGAGCAATTTGTTGCGGCCGATGCCGGCGCCTGTTCGGCCGGAGTTGGGCGAAGGCTTTGGTTAAGAAGGGCAAATTTGTGTTTTTGGTTAACGAACGGTTAACGGCCTTCCGCTTCGCATGTGGCCGCAAGCGCCAACCGCTCACTCTTGCGTCGTTCCCGCCCAAGCGGGAACGCATAACCACAGGTCAGTGATCATGTGTCCCCACTTTCGCGGGAACGACGACAGAGAAATGGACACGCGTCGGCTTATTCCCCGAACTAGTGGCTGCCCGCGCGTTTATTCCGCCGCCACCACGTTCGCGGGCTGCCAATCCATCAGGATATGCCCCGGCTGGGCCTTCACGCGCTCGAGCCACGCGCGGATCGCGGGAAAGCTCGCGAGATCGAAATCGCAGGCATGCGCGAGATGGGTATAGGCATAAAGCGCGATGTCGGCGACGGTGTAGCGGTCGGCCACGAAATAACGGTGGTGCTTGAGGTGATGCTCCATCACGGCCAGCGAGCGGTATCCTTCTTCGATCCAGTCCTCGAGCGCGTGCTGCTGCAGCTCGCGGCCGCCTTTGACCAGCGCGAGCCAGAAATAGGCGGCGCCGATATTGGGCTCGATGCTGTGCTGTTCGAAGAACATCCATTGCAGGGCTTCGGCGCGATCGATCCGGTGCTCGGGCCGCAGCGGCGTTCGGCTCACCAAGTGCCATAGGATCGCGTTCGATTCGGCGAGGTAGCGGCCGGGTGCGGCTTCGAGCAGCGGCACCTGGCCGTGCGGGTTCTTGGCCAGGAACTCCGGCGTGCGGCTCTCGCCTTTGAGGATATCAATCTCGACCAGCCGGTAGGGGATTCCGAGTTGGGCGAGCGCGAGGCGCACCTTATAGCTGTTGCCCGATCGCTGCATCGAATAGAGCGTATACATCGCCTTCCCTCCGGCGGTGCTCCTCCGCCGTGTCTTTCGACGGCTTAACCCATCACGACGGCAATCTCATGACGCTATTGGGCTGCGACGAGCGGTCGCTGACTACCGCAATGGCGACGCGCAGTTCACATCTGCTGCCGCGTCCGTGAGGCGCAGAAAATCATTTCTGGCGTCATTCGGCCGCCACGCGATGGGCGCGGGCATGCGCGACGAGAGCATCGTCCTCCACCGGCACGATCGGTGCAAAGTCGCGGTGTGCGATCCATTCGGGGCGGGTGAATTTGGTGATGTGGTTGGAGACGGCGCACAGCGTGAGATATACGATCTTGCGCGGATAGGGCGTGATGTTCGGCGGTGAAGCATGCACGAGATTGCCGTGGAACATCAGCACCGAGCCCGGCTTGCCGGTTGGCGCCACGATGCCGATGCCGCCCAGCGGAGCCGCTTCGGCGCAAAGCCGCGTCACCGTCTCCGCATCTAGCGTCCAAAGCGGGTAGGAGGTCGTGTTCGTATCGTGGCCGGCTGCGAGCGTGCCGTGTTTGTGGCTCTTCGGAATGAACATCAGCGGGCCGTTGATGGGCAGAACCTCGTCGAGGAAGATCGAGATATTCATTGCGCGCGGCGTGGGCATGCCGTCGTCGCGCGCCCAGGTGCCGTAATCCTGGTGCCATTGCCAGACATCGCCCTCGAAGGCTGCCTTGGCGTTGATCTTGAACTGGTGGACGTAGACGCCTTCCCCGAACAACTGCTGCAGGGGCTCAACCAGACGCGGGTGATGCGCCATCAGTCGGAAGGCCTCATTGTAAGTATGGGCGGCGAAAGCGGTCCGCGGGGCGCCGGTTTTCTCGCGCCACACCTCCTGACGGTTGGTTCTGAAAATATTATCGGCCTCGCTGCGCAGAAGCGCGACCTCCTCCTCGGTGAAGCAATTCGGAAAAAACAGGTAACCCTGCTCGTCGAAGGTCTTGATCTGCTCGGATGTAAGCTTCATGGCGTCCTCCCGGGGACTTCGTGGCGGGCAGTCTAACGGCGGGCGGGGCCAAAATCACGTGCCGCTGTGTTCCGGGCGATCACACCGGTGTGTGCATCCAGATTGAGACTTGCCGGCGGCGGCGGCCCCTATTAGGAAGCTCGCGCCCGGCAACCGGAGATTCTCATGCCCCTGCTCGCAGAATCGCTCAAGCGCATCAAGCCGTCCGCCACCATTGCGGTTACGGACAAGGCGCGGGCGCTCAAAGCCGCTGGCCGCGACGTGATTGGATTGGGGGCGGGGGAGCCGGACTTCGACACGCCGGAGAATATCAAACGCGCCGCCATCAAGGCGATCGAAGGCGGCAAGGCGGCGAAATACACCGCGGTCGACGGAATTGCGGAACTCAAAGCCGCCATCGCGCGCAAGTTCAAGCGCGAGAACGGCCTCGATTACAAGCCGAGCCAGATCATCGTCGGCACCGGCGGCAAGCAGGTGCTGTATAACGCGCTCGTCGCGACGGTTGATCCGGGCGACGAGGTGATTCTCGCGGCGCCCTATTGGGTGAGCTATCCCGAGATGGTCATGCTCGCCGGCGGGGAGCCGGTCGGCGTGCCCACGACGCTCGAGTCGGGTTTCAAGATGACCGCCGCGGCGCTCGAGCGCGCGATCACGCCGAAGACCAAATGGGTGCTGCTCAATTCTCCGTCGAATCCGACCGGCGCGGCCTACACCCGCGCCGAGCTCAAGCAGCTGACCGATGTCCTGGTCAGGCATCCGCATGTCTACGTGATGACCGACGACATGTACGAGCATCTCGTCTATGACGAGTTCGAGTTCACCACCGTGGCTCAGGTCGAGCCTCGGCTCTACGACCGCACGCTGACGGTGAACGGCGTCTCGAAGACCTATTGCATGACCGGCTGGCGCATCGGTTACGCCGGCGGGCCCGAGCCGCTGATCAAGGCAATGGCGATGATCCAGTCGCAGTCGACCTCGAATCCGACGGCGGTGTCGCAATGGGCGGCGGTCGAGGCGCTCGATGGACCGCAGGATTTTATCGCCAAGCACAACGCCATCTTCAAAGAGCGGCGCGACCTTTGCGTGTCGATGCTCAACCAGGCGCGCGGCATCCAATGTCCGAAGCCGGAGGGCGCGTTTTACGTCTATCCGTCTTGTGCCGGGGCAATCGGCAGAACTGCGCCGACCGGTCATAAGCTCGTCACCGACGAGGATTTCGTCACCGAGCTGTTGGAGGCCGAAGGCGTGGCGGTGGTGCAGGGCACGCCGTTCGGGTTCGGTCCCGCGTTCCGCATCTCGTATGCGACCAAGACCGAGGACGTGGAGGAAGCATGCCGGCGCATCCAGCGCTTTTGCGGCAACTTGACATGATGATCACGATCTTGCGTAAGGTCGGCCGGTGACGCGCAACCCGATCGGGCTTGTGCGGTCAAGCAAAAGGAGGGTCCATATGTTTCGTTCTGCCGTCGGGGCAGCAGCCCTGGCGCTCGCTGTTGCGTGCGCCGATCCAGCGGCCGCCCAGCGCGTGCGGGCCGGTGTCCTGACTTGCGACATCTCGGCCGGCATGAGCTTCATCATCGGCTCGCAGAAGGCGGTCGCCTGCACATTCGCGCCCGAGCCACCGGGACCGCAACAGGTCTACAACGGCTCGATCAGCAAGTTCGGGCTGGATATCGGTGCGACCGGCGGCGGGGTTATGGTGTGGGCCGTGTTCACGGACAGCATCGCGCCTCCTGGCCCGGGCTTTCTCGCCGGTGACTATTTCGGTGCGACAGGTCAGGTCACGGTCGCCGCGGGTCTCGGCGCCAACGTTCTCATCGGCGGTTCCAATAGTACGGTCGCATTGCAGCCGGTTTCGGTCTCCACTTCGGTCGGACTCAACCTCGCAGTGGGTGTGGCGGAACTACATCTGCGCTCCGGCCCCTGATCAGGGTGCAGTTCTGCGCAATCACGGCCGCCCTCGAGGCGGCCGTTTTCATTGGGATGAAGCGTCTGTCGTTCTACGCGCTTTGCCGTCGTGCGTGGGACACCGGCGCCTCTTGCCAAGTCCCCCTTCGGCCTGAAACGATGGCTCAAACGGTCTCACAGAACGGGCCGTATCTCGCTCGTTATCGGAGGCGCAGAATGGCACAGAACGGCACACGGGCTACGGGTCCACGGTGCATCGCGCTGGTGGGCCCGTTCCAGAGCGGCAAGACGACGCTGCTCGAGGCGATTCTCGCGCGCACCGGCGCGATCCAGCGTCAAGGCACGGCCGAGGCGGAGAACACGGTCGGCGACGCCAGCAAGGAAGCGCGTCATCACAAAATGAGCGTCGAACTCTCCGTCGCCAGCACCAATTTCATGGGCGACACTTATTCTTTCATCGATTGTCCTGGCTCGGTCGAATTCGTCCACGACATGCGCGCGGCGCTGCCGGCAGTCGACGCCGCGGTTGTCGTATGCGAGCTGGACGAAAAGAAGGTGCCGCAGCTTCAGCTCATTCTGCGCGAGCTTGAAGAGCAGAAAATCCCTCGGTTTCTGTTCGTCAACAAGACCGACAAGGCTGATTCCACCATCCACGACGTGCTGAGACTCTTGCAGCCCGCCTCGCGGGGCAAGTTGCTTCTGCGACAGATACCGACGTTCTCCGGCGATATCATCAGCGGCTTCGTCGATCTCGCGCTGGAGCGCGCATTCGTCTACAAAGAGCACGCGCCCTCGGAAGTTGTTCCGCTCGAAGGTGACGCGCTCGACCGCGAGAAGACGGCAAGGTTCTCGATGCTCGAGACGCTGGCCGATCACGACGACGAGCTGATGGAGCAGCTGCTCGAAGACATCCAGCCGCCGCGCGACAAGATTTTCGACGATCTGTCGAAGGAATTGCGCGAAAGCCTGGTCTGCCCGGTGCTGCTCGGCTCGGCCACGCGCACCAACGGGGTTCTGCGCCTCATGAAGGCGCTGCGTCACGAGTCGCCCGGCATTGCCGAGACCGCGAAGCGGCTCGGCGTCAAGGGAGGCCAAGCCGTCGTTTACGTGCTCAAGACCATCAATACCGCCCACGGCGGCAAGATGTCCGCCGTCCGCGTGCTCTCCGGAAAGATCGCAGACGGTGCCAATCTGATGAATGGAGACGGGCAAGTCGCGCGCGTCGCGGCTGTTTTCAAGCTCATGGGTCAACAGACCGAGAAACGCGGCGCCGCCGAAGCGGGCGATACCGTCGCCCTCGGCAGGCTCGATCACGCCAAGACCGGCGACACTTTGAGCGACGGACAAAAGCCGCATCCGCCGGTCGCCAAAGTCGTCCCCCATCCGCCAGTGCTGTCCATTGCAGTCGTGACCAAGGAGCGCAAGGACGACGTCAAGCTCGGCCAGGCGCTCGCGAAGCTGCTGGAGGAGGACTCCTCGATCAGCGTGGTGCACAATGCCGAGGCGCATGAAGTGGTGCTTTGGGGGCAGGGTGAGATGCAGCTGCGCGTCGCCACCGAACGGCTGGCCGACCGCTTCGGCATCGCCACGAGCGCGCACAAGCCCACGGTCGGCTATCGCGAGACCATCAAGAAGGGCATCGTGCAGCGCGGTCGCCACAAGAAACAGTCGGGCGGCCACGGCCAATACGGCGACGTCGTTCTCGATATCAAACCACTGCCGCGCGGGTCGGGCTTCAGCTTCAGCGAGGAGATCAAGGGCGGCGTGGTGCCGCGCAATTACATTCCTTCAGTAGAGGAAGGCGTCATCGAGGCGCTCAAGCACGGGCCACTGGGATTTCCGGTCGTCGACATTGCTGCGAAGCTGATCGACGGCTCATATCATACCGTCGATTCCTCGGACATGGCATTTCAGCTCGCCGGGCGGCTCGCGATCCACGAGGGACTGCCGCAGTGTCAGCCCGTGCTGCTCGAGCCGATCTACCAGGTCGAGATCGTCTGCCCGTCCGAGGCGACCGCCAAAATGAACGCCCTCATGTCGGGTCGGCGCAGCCAGATCCTCGGCTTCGACACGCGCGAGGGGTGGGACGGCTGGGACGTGGTGCGGGTGCAGATGCCGGAATCGGAGATCGGCGATCTCATCGTGGAGGTGCGCTCCGCCACTGCCGGCGTGGGCAGCTTCACCTTCAAGTTCGATCACATGGCCGAACTGATGGGGCGCACCGCCGAGCAGATCGTGGCGGCGCGTAAGGCGGCCGCGGCTTAATCGGGGTTGCGGCGGCCGTGATCGCGTTGCGCTAATCCCCGCCCGGAGCGCTGCCGTCCTCGCTAGTGACGATGTTTCGTTTCGGAATGATGGAAATCCGGCCGCTCGCTTCGAAGATCGCAAATTTGATCTCGTCCATGCGCTCGAGCCCGTCCTCCTCGCTGATGCGGGCGCGGCGCAGACTGGCTTCATCGCCATAGGAGACGAGAATTCTCGCGTTGAAACGCGGCAACGCGGTGACGCGCTGGAATCGTTCATAAGTCAGCGAGAGTCCGCCATCCGTCACCGTGCTCTTGCTCAGCGGCCCGTGTGCCAACAATCCGCTAAGGGCGACCAGAAGGATGACTGCCAGCACGATCCACGTCGCGCGCTCCGATCCCCAGAACGCGTTCTGGAGCCACATGTTCTCCAGGACGGGATAATTGCGATTATGGCGCTCGCGCATGAAAATGGCCGCGCCGCACTCAATGGAAACGCGGGCTTGGCTGTCTCGGTTCCCACCTTGTTGCCGTGCATCATCACTGAACTCTGGCGCAGCCGTGACTTGCCCGTGATGGCGTGCCGGCGTATCGAGGAGCGCGTCTGCATCTTCTAGGGACGACCAGCCATGCACGTCATTCGCCGCCGCGGGTGGGAAATCCCCGAATGCCTTGCCACGCCCGAGCACCTCTTCTTGAACCGCCGCGCTTTGCTGGCCGGTAGCGGCGCGGCCGCGTTCTCGCTCGCGCCCAAGATTGCGCTCGCGCAGCGCATCAGCGACCTGCCGGACCCGACCAAGGACCTCTATCCGGTCGACCGCAATGAAAAATACGCGCTCGATCGACCGGTCACCGACGAGAAGATCAATACCAACTACAATAATTTCTACGAGTTTGGCTCGACGAAGACTGTCGCGAAGGCGGCGCAGGCGCTCAAGCCGCGGCCATGGACGGTCAAGATCGATGGCATGGTGGAGACGCCGCAGGAGATCGGTATCGACGATTTCATCCGCAAGATGCCGCTGGAGGAGCGGCTCTATCGCCATCGTTGCGTCGAGGCGTGGTCGATGGCCATTCCGTGGAGCGGTTTTCCGTTCGCCAAGCTGGTGGAATTGGCCAAGCCTTTGTCCGCGGCAAAATACGTGCGGATGGAGACCTTCCTCGATTCTTCGGTCGCGCCCGGCCAGAAGCAGAGCTGGTATCCCTGGCCCTATGTCGAGGGCCTGACCATCGCCGAGGCGACCAACGAGCTCGCCTTCCTCGTCACCGGCGCTTACGGCAATCCGGTATCCAAAGTGCAGGGCGCACCGTTGCGTCTGGCGGTGCCTTGGAAATACGGCTTCAAGTCGATCAAGTCGATCGTGCGTTTCACCTTCACCGATCAGCGCCCGAAGAGCTACTGGGAGGCGTTGCAGGCGTCCGAGTACGGCTTCTGGGCGAACGTCAATCCCCAGGTCCCGCATCCGCGCTGGAGCCAGGCCACCGAAGAGCTCATCGGGCGCAATGAGCGCCGGCCGACGCTCATCTTCAACGGCTATGGCGAGTATGTCGCCGATCTCTACAAGGGGCTCGAGAAGGAGCGGCTCTGGGCCTGAGCGATCGCCTGCTCATCCGGTCGCGGCGCAGCCGATTGATCCGGTAGCCGCCGCTGATCCGCGATCGTCGTCGGGCTTCGGGCGCAATCCGCCGCGCTGAGCACGCTCTACGGATTTTCCCCCGCTTCTACCTCGGCGAGCTTGCTGCGCCAGTCCTTGCGGCTGCGGATGAGTGACAGCGCTGCCAATGCCAGCAGCGCGGCGCACAGGCCGAGCAGCGCCGCCGCAATCGGACGCTGGAAGAAAATCGCCCAGTTGCCGTTCGACATGATCAGCGATTGGCGCAGCGACATCTCGAAGGTTGGCGCGATCACCAGGCCGAGCACCAGCGGCGCGGGATCGAAGCCGAATTTACGCAAACCATAGCCGATGATGCCCATGATCAGCATGATCCAGACGTCGACGATGGAGTGGCTGACCTCGTACACGCCGATGATGCAAAACATGATCACCAATGGATAGAGATAAGCGTAGGGAATCCGCAGCACGTTCACGAAAATGCCGACAAGCGGCAAATTGAGCGCGAGCAACATCAGGTTGCCGACATACATCGAGGCGACGAAGCCCCAGAACACGTTGGGGTGCTCGTTCACCAGCGTCGGCCCGGGCGGGACGCCGTGGATCATCAGCGCCGCGATCAGCACGGCGGTGATCGGGCCGGTGGGAAGGCCGAGCGCCAGCATGGGCACGAACGCGCCCGTCGAGGCCGCGTTGTTGGCCGATTCTGGTCCGGCGACGCCCGCAACCGCGCCCTTTCCGAATTCCTCCGGGTGCTTGGAAAGCCGCCGCTCGACCCCGTAGGAGAGAAAGCTCGAAATGATGTGAGCGGAGCCGGGCGTAAGCCCGATCAGAAAGCCGAGCACCGAACCGCGCGCGATCGGCATGGCCGATTGCCGCCATTCGTCCCGGCTGGGCAGCAGTTCGCGCAGCCTGGGCGCGATCACCTTGCCAACGACGGTCGCGGACGGCGTCGACAAGATCTCGCCGAGACCGAACAGGCCGATCGCGACCGGGACGATGCCAATCCCGTCGCCAAGCTCGGCGATATCAAAGGAGTAGCGAAAGTGGCCGGTCATGTTGTCGATGCCTATGGTGCCCAGCAGGAGCCCGAAACACGCCATCAGCAGCGTGCGCGGCAGGGACGTCGCCGACATGTAGGCAAGGAAGATGAGGCCGAGCACGAGCAGCGCGGCATATTCCGGCGGCCCAAAGCGCAGCGCGAATGTTGCGAGCGGTGGCGCGATCAGCGTCAGCATGATCACCCCGAACGTGCCGGCGATCCAGGATCCGACGGCGGCGATGCACAAGGCTGCGCCGGCGCGGCCTTTCTGCGCCATGGCGTAGCCGTCGATGCAGGTCATGACCGAGGAGGCTTCGCCCGGAATCCGCATCAGGATCGAGGTGGTCGAGCCGCCGTACTGCGAACCGTAGTAGATGCCGGCGAGCATCACCACCGACTTGGTGGTGTCGAGACCGAAGGTTGCGGGCAGGAGAATGCTGATGCCGGAAAGCGGCCCGATGCCGGGAAGTACGCCGACGATGGTGCCGACCAGGCAGCCGAGAAAGGCATACCACAACACATCGGGCTGGAGCGCGACCGAGAAGCCGAGCAGAAGGCTTTCCACGGTGCCCATCACTGGAATCCGAGAATGCCGCGTTCGAGCGGCGTCTTGAGCGCCACGGCGAACAAGAGATAGGTCAGCGCGACAACGCCGATGCTGAAAGCGGCGGCGACAAGCGGGTGGCGCCGCTCGGTGCCGAAAGTCAGCCCAAACAGCAGCAGCGCCGTCGTTACGAGGAAGCCTAGCGTTTGGTAGAGCGCGATGGCGGCGGCAGTGATCGCAACGACCCGCGCGGCGTGCGGCAGGTCCCCCCACGCAACGGTCGCGACCGGCGCGCTCTCGTTCGCGCGCAGGATGAGCAGCAGGCCGAACAAGATGAGAAAGCCGGCGACGAGCTTCGGCATCATGCCCGCGCCCGGGAACGACAGCGTGCCGACCGGCAGATCGCCGCTGAGCGCGAACACGAGCAGGCCGAAGGCGACAAAGATGGCGCCGGCGATGTGGTCTCTGCGCAGAGTCACGCTCTTTCCGTTCCCTCTCGCCGGCGCAAGCCCTGCACGGAGTTCAACCCGCTCGATTTATCGTCCTTTGCAATGGTGGGCGGCCCGAAGTCACCCCTCGACCTTGCCGATCGAGCGGATCGCCGCCTCGATTCGCTTGCTGTCGGCGTCCCAGAATGCCGCGAATTCCGCCTGATCCATGTAGGCGAGCTCCTGTCCGAGATTGGCAAGGGCCGCCTTGAACATGTCGCTGTGCGACGCCTTATCGACCACTTCGCGCAGATAGGTGATGACATCCGCCGGTGTGCCCTTGGGCGCGAACAGGCCGACCCAGAGATAATATTCGATGTCGTAGCCCAACTCCTTCATCGTCGGCACATCGGGGAGCGCCTTGGAGCGTCGCGCGCCGAACAAAGCAAGCGGCCGCGCCTTGCCCGCCTTGATCTGGGAGAGGCTCGCCGAAATCGACGACACCAGCATCTGCGAATTGTCGCCGAGGAATGCGGTTAGCGCCGGGCCGCCGCCCTGGGTCGGTAAATGCCTGAGCTTCAAGCCGCCGGCAGCGGCGGCGAACAACGCGGTCGGGATGTGGAGCGCGCCGTAAAGCCCTGACGAGCTGAAGACGATTTCGTTTGGGCGCTTCTTGGCGTCGTTGACGAGTTCTTTGAGCGTCTTGTAGGGCTGCTGATCATTGACGATCAACACGCATGGATCGGCCACGAACCGCGCGATCGGGATGAAGTCGGCGCGCGTGAACTTTGGCGTGCGTCCGAACAGCTTGTCGACTTCGGCGAAACCGGAGATCGAAGTGATATGCAGAAGCAGCGTATAGCCGTCTGGCTTCGCATTGGCGACGAACTGCGCGCCGACCGCGCCTGCGGCGCCGGATTTGGTTTCGATCACCACCGGCTTCTGCACCATCGGCTCCATTACAGCGGCGAGCGGGCGCCCGACCACGTCCGCCGCACCACCCGGCGGGAACGGGTTGATCATGACGATCGCGTGCGTCGGATAGACCGCATCCTGCGCGA
>DATNNX010000049.1:0-14805 GCA_035601615.1 Xanthobacteraceae bacterium | reverse complement strand
GCCTAAAATCGCCACGGTGGAGCGCCGGGAGGCGGGCGTCCCGCGTTATGGGACGCAAGGCGCCTCGATAGGTGCCTGGCCTGCCGCGTAACGTGCAGGCCCAACGGATGCCTCGCAAGCATCCGTACGTCTCTCGGCGCTCCGCCACCCCTCATCCGGGTGCGCGAAGCCAAAAGCAAAACCCGGGCGCAAAGACGCGCCGCGGGAACAAGACCGGCTGTCTGGAGAGGGTGAAATGAGACCGTACGCGCAGAGATTTGGGTCAAACGACGCAACGCCCGGAACAGGTCCGCCCCTTGCCATCCGGGCACAGCCTTCGCTGCCGCGGCGCCCTGCGCTATATATGGAAACGATCGAATGGCCGCCCGGGTGGAGGAAAGCCGATGGCACGCGCCCAGCATGATTACGACGACATTCCCGGCACCTTCGTGTTCGATGCCGAGCGCTCGAGGGAGGGCTATGGCATCAACATGTTCTGCATGTCGCTGATGAAAGAAGAGAACCGCAAAGCTTTCAAGGCGAACGAGGCGGAGTATCTCAAGAGGTTCAAGCTCACGCCGGCGCAGACGCAGGCCGTTCTCAAGCGCGATTACAACCGGATGCTGGAGCTCGGCGGAAACATCTATTTCGCCGCCAAGCTCGGCGCGACCGACGGCCATTCGTTCCAGCATCTCGCCGCGCTCATGACCGGCTCCTCGCAGCAGGACTATGCCAAGATGATGCTCTCCGGCGGCCGTTCGGTGGAAGGCAATCGCACCAAGTCGGGCAAGGGCAAGCCCGCCAAGTCGAAGTCCAAATCCAAATCATCAGCAAAACGGAAGTGAGCCGTGGCAAAGATCATCGCAGGTGTAGGCTCGTCGCATGTGCCGGCCATCGGCGCGGCGCTCGACAACGGCAAGACCGGGGAACCCTACTGGAAGCGGGTGTTCTCGGGCTTTGAGAAATCCAAGGAATGGATGGCGAGGACCAAGCCGGATGTCGCCATCGTCGTCTATAACGACCACGCCTCCGCGTTCTCGGTGGAGATGATCCCGACCTTTGCGCTCGGCTGCGCGGCCGAGTTTCCTCCCGCCGACGAGGGCTGGGGGCCGCGGCCTGTGCCGGTGCTCAAGGGTCATCCGCAGCTTGCCGCGCACATCGCGCAGTCCGTCATTCTCGACGAATTCGATCTCACCATCGTCAACAAGATGGAGGTGGACCATGGCCTGACGGTGCCGATGAATCTGTTGTTCGGAACGCCGAAGGAGTGGCCGTGTCGGGTCATCCCGCTTGCTGTGAATGTCGTCATGTACCCGCCGCCAACCGGGCACCGCTGCTACATGCTGGGCAAGGCGATCCGCAAGGCGGTCGCCTCCTATCCGGAAGATCTCAAAGTTGTCATCTTCGGCACCGGCGGCTTGTCGCACCAGATCAGCGGCCCGCGCGCCGGGCTGATCAACAGCAAATGGGACAAGAGCTTTCTCGATAACCTCACCAAGGACCCCAAGAAGCTCACGCGCATCCCGCACATCGACTACATGCGCGAGGCCGGCGCCGAAGGGATCGAAATGGTGATGTGGCTGATCATGCGTGGCGCGCTCGACGACAAGGTGGAGGAGGTCTACCGTTTCTACACCGTGCCGGCCTCGAACACCGCGGTCGGGCACATCATCCTGGAGAACCGGCGCAAGGCCGCCGGCAAGAGCAAGCCCGCCGCCAGGAGCAAGCAGGCGGCGGCCCGCAAAGCCACTCACCGCATCGCAAGCAAGGGGCGATGATGAAGATTTGTGTCGCCGGCCAAGGTGCGTTCGGCCAAAAGCATCTCGACGCGCTCAAGCGCATCGCCGACGTCGAGGTGACCTCGCTGGTCGGCGGCAATCGGGACGCCACCGCCGAAGTCGCGAAAAAATACGGCATCCCCCATTTCACCGGCGAGCTTTCTGAGGGCATCAAGCACGCCGACGCGGTGATCCTGACCACGCCGACGAAGTTGCACTTTCGGCAGGGCGAGCAGGTGATGCGTGCCGGCAAGCACGTGCTGGTGGAAATCCCGGTCACCGACAGCGTCGAGGACGCCGAACAGCTGGTCAAGATCGCGAAAGAAACGGGCGTCGTGGCGATGGGCGGGCACGTGCGCCGTTTCAATCCGAGCCATCAGTGGATTCACAAACGCATCAAGAAGGGCGAGCTCAAGATCCAGCAAATGGATGTGCAGACCTATTTCTTCCGCCGGCGGAACATCAACGCGGCGGGAAATCCGCGCAGTTGGACCGACCATCTGCTCTGGCATCATGCCGCCCACACCATCGACCTGTTCCAGTATCAGGCAGGCGAGACGATTTCCGATTGCTACGCGGTGCAGGGTCCGATCCACCCGCAGCTCGGCATCGCCATGGATATGGGCATCGTCGCCAAGGTGCCATCGGGCGCAATACTGACGTTGTCGCTCTCGTTCAACAACGACGGGCCGCTCGGCTCCTTCTTCCGCTATATCTGCGACAACGGGACCTTCAAGGCGTTCTACGACGATCTCAGCGACGGCAAGGATAACAAGATCGACGTCTCCAAGGTGGACGTCTCCATGGACGGTATCGAGCTCGAGGACCGCGAATTCATCGCTGCGATCAAGGAGAAGCGCGAGCCGAACGCGGCGCTCGTACAGCTGCTACCCTGCATGCGAGTGCTCGGTAGACTCGAGCAAGTCGTAGACCCGCAACGTAAGGCGCACGCATAGACGTGGCGGTCGTCGAGTTCGTCATTCCGCACGACCGATCTGGCACGGCGGATTTGCCGACGAACCTGCATCGACTTGTCGCAGGATGACGAAAAGTCCATCTTTTGAGTCATGACCGGCGGCCACTTCCGATATAGATTGCCGCAAACTCATCCTACGGAGAGGAAACCTCATGCTGCGTATCATCCCACTTGTATTGGCGGTGGGCACGATGGCGTCCACCGGCGCCTTGGCCCAGGACGTCAAGGTCGGCGTGGTGCTGCCGCTCACCGGCGGACTCGCCCCGGTCGGCAAGCAGGTCCAGGCCGGTATCAAGATGTACATGGACAAGAACGGCGCCAGCGTTGCCGGCAAGAAGATCGACCTCATCATCAAGGATGACGCCGGCAGTGCCGACAACTCTAAGCGGTTGGCACAGGAGCTGATCGTCAACGACAAAGTTGCCATCATCGGCTCTGCGCTCACGCCGAGCGCGATGGCGATCGGACCCCTCTCGACGCAAGGCAAGACCGCGAACGTGGTCATGGTCTCCGGCACCTCGGGCGTCATCAATCCTAATAACCCTTACATGGTGCGCACGAGCTTCACGCTCGGCCAGCAATCCGGCATCATCGCGGAATGGGCAGCCAAGAACGGCAGCAAGAAGGTCGCCATCGTCCAGTCGGACTGGGCGCCGGGCGCGGAAGCGACCAAGGTATTCACCGACGCCTTCACCAAGGCCGGCGGGGAGATCGTCGAGACAATCAAGGTGCCACTCGCGAATCCCGATTTCGCGCCCTTCCTGCAGCGCGCGCGAGACGCCAATCCCGACACGCTGTTCGTTTTCGTGCCTGCGGGCCAGGCCGGCACCTTCGCCAAGCAGTTTACCGAGCGCGGGCTCGACAAGGCGGGCATCAAGCTGATCGGACCCGGCGACATTGTCGACGATAACGATCTTCCCGGCATGGGTGATGCCGTGTTGGGCGTGGTCACTGCCGATATCTATTCTGCCTATCACAACTCGCCAGCCAACAAGGACTACGTCGCCGCTTTCAAGAAAGCGAACGGGTACCGCCCGAACTTCATCTCGCTCGGCGGCTACGACGGCATGCACCTGATCTATGAGGCTCTGAAGAAGACCCAGGGCAAGACCGACGCCGAGAGCCTGATCAATGCGATGAAGGGGACGAAATGGGAGAGCCCGCGCGGACCGATCTCCATCGATCCGGAAACGCGCGACATTGTCCAGAATGTCTATATCGGCAAGGTCGAGAAGGTCGACGGCGAGCTTTACAATGTCGAGTTTGCGACCTTCGAAGCAGTCAAGGACCCCTTGAAGAAAAAGTAGTCCGAGCAATGCCGGCGCGCGCGGCTGCACGGATCCGCGCGCCGGTTGCTTCCGTCGGCGGGGGACGGCGATGCTGACCATTTTGTTCGACGGAATCGCCTACGGCATGCTGCTGTTCGTGCTGGCATGCGGGCTGTCGGTCACGCTCGGGCTGATGAATTTCGTCAACCTCGCCCATGGCGCCTTCGCCATGGCGGGCGGCTATATCACGCTTGTTCTGGTCAACCGCGCCGGGTTGCCATTCTTCGCCGGGCTTGCCGTTGCCTTCCTCATCACCGCGCTCATCGGCGTGCTGTTCGAACGCACCCTCTATGTGCACGTCTACGGCAAAAGTCATCTCGATCAGGTCCTGTTCACGATTGGCCTCGTCTTCATGTCGGTCGCCGCTGTCGACTACGTCATGGGATCACAGCAGGTCTTCATCCGGATCCCGGGCGCGTTGCAGGGCCGCTTCGAAATCTTCGGCGTTGGTGTCGGCAGGTATCGGCTGCTGATCATCGTGACCTGCGGGTTGCTCACGCTCGCGCTGCAGCTGATCCTCTCCAGCACCCGCTTTGGCAGCCGATTGCGTGCCTCGGTCGACGATGCACGCGTCGCCCGCGGATTGGGCATCAACGTCAACGCGGTGTTCAGCTTGACCTTCGCCGTCGGATCGGGTCTCGCCGGCCTCGGTGGGGCGCTGGGCGCTGAGATTCTCGGCCTCGATCCGACCTTCCCGCTCAAATACATGGTCTACTTCCTGATTGTGGTGACGGTCGGCGGCACGTCGAGCATCACCGGTCCCTTCGCCGCCTCGCTTTTGATCGGTATCGCCGACGTCGCAGGCAAGTATTACGCGCCCAAATTCGGGGCGTTCGTGATCTACACCATCATGATCATTGTTTTGATCCTGCGGCCGCAGGGCCTGTTTGCCCGCGCCGCGAGCAAGTAGCCTCGAGGCTCGCGATGCCATCGGCGCTGGTCGGAAAGGTTGCCCACCGCCTCGCCACACGCGCGCGCTGGCGTCCCCTCGAATATGCTTTCTGGCTTGCGGCGCTGGCGAGCGTGTTCCTGCTACCGGGCCGGCACCTGATCCTCACCGAGATCGCCTGGCTTGCCTTGTTCGCGCTCTCGCTCGACCTCATTCTCGGGTATGCCGGCATCATATCGCTGGGACACGCCGCCTTTTTCGGTCTGGGGTCCTACTCGGCCGCGCTCTTGGCCAAGCACGGCATCATCAACGAGCCGGTGCTCGCGCTCGTCCTGTCGGGGCTTTGCGCCGCCGTTCTCGGGTTCGCAACAAGCTTCCTCGTTTTGCGCGGCTCCGACCTCACGCGGCTGATGGTGACGCTCGGGGTGGCGCTGATCATGCGCGAAATCGCCAACCAAATTCCCGATGTCACCGGCGGCGCGGACGGGCTTCAGGGCGTCATCGTGGCGCCCATCCTCGGTCAGTTCCATTTCGATATTTTCGGCCACGTGGCTTACGCCTATTGCCTGATCGTTCTGTTCATCCTTTTTTTGCTGGCGCGGCGGGTGGTCTATTCCCCCTTCGGCCTCTCGTTGCGGGCGGTGAAAGGCAATCCGCTGCGCGCCTCTTCGATTGGCATTTCGGTGAACGCCCGGCTGGTGGCCATCTACACGCTCGCGGCCTTCTACGCCGGCATTGCCGGCGCGCTTCTGGCGCAGACCACGGCTTTTGTTTCGCTCGACGTGTTTTCCTTCGAACGTTCTGCCGATCTTTTGCTCGTGCTGATCATCGGCGGTACCGGCTATCTCTACGGCGGGCTGATCGGAGCGGTGATCTTCAAGCTGATGCAGGACTGGATTGCCAATTTGACCCCGCAGTATTGGCAATTTTGGATCGGTCTCGTTCTGGTCTTGATCGTGCTGATCGGCCGCGAGCGCATCGGGCTATGGACCGGCGGCGTGCGCGTACTCGCTGAGCGCGTGGCGCGTCGATTTGCGCCGGGCGCCGCACCCGTGCCGGTCCCGCCCGGCGAGGGAAGCTAAGCCATGCCCGTCGTGCTCGAGACCATCGGCTTGCAGAAGCGTTTCGGCGGCATCGCTGCGGTCGCCGGCGTCTCGCTCAGCATCGGAAAGGGCGCTCGCCACGCGCTGATCGGACCAAACGGCGCCGGGAAGACAACGGTCATTAATCTGCTCACCGGAGTGCTGAGGCCCACGGCCGGGCGCATCCTGCTCGAAGGACAGGACATCACCGCGCTGGAAGCCTACAAGCGGGTGCAGCGCGGGCTCGCGCGTACCTTTCAGATCAACCAGCTGTTTCTCGACCTCACCCCGCTCGAGACCGTCGGACTCGCGATCTCCGAGCGGCTGGGTTCGGGCGCGCAGTGGTGGCGTCTGGTCGGCACCAATCCCCTCGTGGTCGAGGAGATCGTCGAAATCCTCGCCCGCTTCCATCTCACCGACGTCATGCATGAGCGCACCGGCAATCTTCCTTATGGCAAGCAGCGGTTGCTCGAGATCGCGCTCGCTATCGCCTGCCGCCCTCGCGTGCTGCTCCTCGACGAACCGGCCGCGGGCGTGCCCGAGGACGAGCGGCACGAGATCTTGGCGACGGTCGCGGCGCTGCCGGCCGACGTGACCGTGCTGCTGATCGAGCACGACATGGATATCGTGTTCTCGTTCGCCGATCGCATCTCAGTGCTGGTGAATGGGGCAGTTTTTGTTGACGGGCCCCCTGAGGAGGTTGCGCGCGATCCGCGCGTCAAGGCGGTCTATTTAGGCGAGTCGCTCGATGCCTGAACTATTGACCATCGAGCAGCTGAGCGCGGGCTACGGCGAAGCGGTCGTGCTCAACGCAGTCTCGCTCGACCTTGCCGAGGGTGAATCGCTGGCTCTGCTCGGCCGCAACGGCATGGGCAAGACCACATTGATCAACTCAATTGTGGGTGTGACTCGCTATATTGCCGGTCGTATCAGTCTTGGTGGCCGCGACGTCACGCCGCTGCGCCCGGATCAACGGGCTCACGCCGGCATCGGCTGGGTGCCACAGGAGCGCAACATCTTCAAATCCCTGACCGTCGAGGAGAATCTCACTGCCGTGGCGCGGCGCGGCCCATGGACCGCTGACCGCATCTATGAGCTTTTTCCGCGGCTCAGCGAGCGTCGGCGCAATCTTGGCAATCAGCTCTCGGGCGGCGAGCAGCAGATGCTCGCGGTCGGCCGCGCTTTGATCCTCAACCCGCGTCTGATGCTGCTCGACGAGCCGCTGGAGGGGCTCGCCCCGATTCTGGTCGAGGAACTCTTGCTGGCGCTGCGGCGCATCATTCGCGACGAAGGCATGTCGGCGATCCTGGTCGAGCAGAACGCGCAGAAGGTACTCGGCGTGACCGATCGGGTGGCGATCATCGAGCGCGGTGCGGTGGTATATGAGGGGGCGAGTGCCGATCTAGCCGCCGACCGCGCGGTGCTCGAGAGTTATCTCGGCGTCACCGCCGCCGGGTCACGCCGCAAGGGGAGACGCTAATCCTGGCGCCTCGCCCTCGTGGCAGGATGGGACGCATCCCACGCGATGCGGGACAATCTGCCCATCGTTTTGTGGTTGACGATCCCTCGGTTGACATGCCTTTGCTCGCGCTAAATTGCCCAGGGAGCCTGTTCAATGAAGAGGACCAAACCGCCATTCCGCGCCGATCATGTCGGCAGCTTCTTGCGCCCGGCAGCGCTGAAGGAGGCGCGCGCCAAGCGCGAAAAGGGTGCAATCACGGCAGCCGAGCTCAAGGCGGTCGAGGACCGCGAGATCGAAAAAATCGTCAAAAAACAGGAGGAGCTCGGGCTTCAACTCGCAACGGACGGTGAATTCCGCCGCTCCTGGTGGCACTTCGACTTTCTCGGCATGCTCGAGGGCGTTGAAATCTACGAAGCGGAGCAGGGCATCCAATTCCATGGCGTACAAACCAAGGCGCAGGGCCTGCGCATCGTGAGCAAGGTCGCCTTCTCCAATCATCCGATGCTGGAGCACTTCAAATTTCTCAAGGCGCACACCAAGATCATGCCGAAAATGACCATCCCGGCGCCGCCGGTGTTGCACTTTCGTTTGCCCAAAGACGGCGTGAACAAGAGCGTCTATCCCGATCTCGATCAATTCTTCCAGGATGTCGGCAATGCCTATAAGCAGGGGGTGAAGGCATTTTACGATGCCGGCTGTCGGTATCTGCAATTCGACGACACGGTATGGGCCTATCTTTGCTCGCAGGAGGAACTCCGCAAAGCACGGGAACGGATGTCCAACGTCGATCAGCTCCAGGGCATTTACGCGCGCGTGATCAATACCGCGCTCGAAGCCAAGCCCGCGGACATGACCATCACGACTCATGTCTGCCGCGGCAATTTCCGCTCGACGTGGATTGCCGAAGGCGGCTACGAGCCGGTGGCTGAAACCTTGTTGGGCAAGGTGAACTATGACGGTTATTTCCTCGAATATGACACCGATCGCGCCGGCGGATTCGAACCGCTGCGGTTTCTGCCCAAAGGTAACAAGATCGTGGTGCTGGGCCTTGTGACCTCGAAAAGCGGCACGCTCGAGAAGAAGGACGACATAAAGCGCCGTATAGACGAAGCGGGCAAATTTGCTCCAATCGAGCAATTCTGTCTGTCGCCACAATGCGGCTTTGCCTCCACCGAGGAAGGCAACATCTTGGCCGAGGAAGAGCAATGGGCGAAATTGCGGATGATCGTCGACATCGCGGGCGAGGTATGGGGACGCTGAGAACGTCCTTGGTGCAGGCGTGATGCTCTTACCAACGACCCTGGTCGGCTCCTATCCCCAACCGGTCTGGCTCATCGACCAGGCGAAGCTTTCAAAGCAAGTGCCGCGCGTGCGCGCGCAAGACCTTTGGCTCATTGATCCGCCACGACTCGAGGCCGCGCAGGACGACGCCACACTGCTTGCCATCCGCGATCAGGAGCGCGCCGGACTCGACATCATTACCGACGGCGAGCAGCGCCGCGAGAGCTATTCCAACCGCTTTGCCACGGCGCTCGCCGGCATCGATCTGGATAATCCCGGCAGGACGCCGAACCGTACTGGCGGGTTTTCCACCGTGCCGCGAGTTATCGGCCCGATTCGACGCAAGCACCCGGTCGAGGTCCGCGATGTGCAATTCTTGCGCGCCAACACGGACCGGACAATCAAGATGACCGTGCCCGGGCCGTTCACGATGTCGGCGCAGTGCCAGGACGACTTCTATGGGGACGAGGCGCGGCTGGCGCTCGATTATGCGGCGGCGCTCAACGCCGAAATCAAAGATCTGTTCGCGGCCGGTGCCGATATCGTGCAGATCGACGAGCCCTGGATGCAGTCGCGACCGGAAAAGGCGCGCAAATACGGTCTCGAAGCACTCGACCGTGCGCTCGCGGGGGTCAGAGGAACGACGGCGGTGCACATCTGCTTCGGCTATGCCGCGGTGGTAAAGGACAAGCCTTCCGGTTATTCGTTCCTGGCGGAGTTCGAAGGCTCGGCGGTCGATCAGGTCTCGATCGAGGCCGCTCAGCCCAAGCTCGATCTTTCGGTCTTGCAACAGTTGCCGTCCAAGACGATCATTCTCGGCGTGATCGACCTTTCGGACCCTACCGTCGAGGTGCCCGAAACCGTGGCCGGCCGCATCCGCAAGGCATTGCCGTTTGCATCAGCCGATCGGATCGTGGTGGCGCCGGACTGTGGCCTTAAATATCTTCCGCGCGAGGTCGCATTCGGAAAAATGCGCGCAATGGTCGAAGGCGCCGCCATAGTGCGCCACGAGCTTGCCGGATGAGAGATCGGCCGCAAGAAGGATGAGGAGCCAGCCATGCCCTACGTGACCGAAGACAACTTAACCGATGTGGTGATGGAGCGGTGGAAGGACATTCCCGATCCGCGTTTGCGGCGGATCATGCAATCGCTGATCAGACATCTTCATGGTTTCGTGCGCGACATCGAGCCGACGCAGGAGGAATGGGCAGCGGCGATCGATTGGCTCACCCGCACCGGAAAGCTCTGCTCGGAGAAGCGACAGGAATTCGTCCTCGCCTCGGACGTGCTGGGCGTGAGCATGCTGATGGACACGGTCAACCATCGCCGGCCCAGCGCAGCGACGCCGACCACCGTCGAAGGCCCGTTCCACGTACCCAACGCGCCGGCAATGGCGCACGGCGGCAACATGGCGCAGGGTGCGCCCGGCATTCCCTGCTTCGTGACCGGTAAGGTGCGTGGCCTAGACGGCGAGCCGATCGCGGGGGCGGTGCTCGATCTCTGGCAAACCGACGGCGAAGGCCTTTACGAGGACCAACGCGATGTGAATGGTCCCTGGATGCGTGGCCTCTACCACACGCAAGCCGACGGCAGCTATGTGATCCGAACGGTGGCGCCAATCGCCTACACAATCCCGATGGATGGAACTGTTGGGGAGCTCATGGAGCGAACCAACATCAGCCACATGCGTCCCGCGCACATCCATTTCGCGATCTCTGCGCCGGGCTACCATGGTCTCGTGACGCACCTCTTTCAAAGAGGTGACGAGTATATCGAGAACGACGTGGTCTATGCCGTAAAGGAGCCGCTGATCGTCGATTTCGTCAAAAAGCCGCCGGGAAAGGCGGCAACCGGCGAAATCGTGACGACGCCATTTTACGAGGTGAAATACGATTTCGTGCTGGCGAAACGGGTGGAGGTCCTCGCCGCGGCCGAGTGAGTAACTCAACGCATCGTTTGCAGGACGTGGTCAAGCACCGCATCGAACGGCTGGCGCAATCCATCGCTCCCGATCAACTCTGGCTCTCCACGCACTCCGGCTTCGTCTCGGCTCTTGGTGGTGGAGCGGGTCGGAGAGTGTGGAAATGGGATAACCACCAGAAGGCCCGCCCATGAAGCGATCCAGGCCACCGTTCCGCGCCGATCATGTCGGCAGCCTATTGCGCCCGGCGGCGGTGAAGGCAGCGCGCGAGAAATGCGCGCGGGGCGAGATCGGCGCGGCGGATCTCAAGTCGGTCGAGGACCGGGAGATTGAGCGGGTCATCAAGAAACAAGAGGAGGTAGGGCTTCAGGCAGTAACTGACGGTGAGTTTCGTCGCTCCTGGTGGCACCTCGATTTTCTCTGGGGGCTTGATGGCGTCGAGCGCCACGTCATGGATACCGGCATTGCATTTGCCGGCGTCACTACGCGCAACGAGGGAGTGCGGGTCACCGGCAAGCTGGGATTTTCCGCCCATCCGATGATCGAGCATTTCAAATTCGTGCAGGCGCACACGACGCACATGCCGAAAATTACCATACCGGCACCCTCGGCGATCTACGGCCGTCCGCTGAAGACGCCGATCGACAAGAGCGTGTATCCCGAGCTCGATCGATTTTTCGCCGATCTGGGCCAGGCCTACCGCAAGGCGGTGCGCGCCTTCGCCGATGCAGGTTGCCGCTATCTACAGCTCGACGAGGTTTTCATTGCCATGCTCTGCGATCCGAAATATTGCCAGCAGATGGTCGATCGCGGGGACAATCCCGAGCGGCTCGCTGAAATTTACGGCGATCTCATCAACACCGCGATGTCGGATATCCCCTCCGACATGACCATCACCATGCACCTGTGCCGCGGCAATTACAAATCAACTTACATGGGGACCGGCGGCTATGAAGCGGTACAGGAAATTCTTTTTAACAAGATCAGGGTCCACGGATATTTCATGGAGTACGACGATCCACGTTCGGGCGGCTTTGAGCCGCTACGCATGCTGCCCAAGGACAAGCTCGTTGTGCTCGGCATCGTGACCACCAAGACGGGCAAGCTCGAGAGCAAAGACGAACTCAAGCGCCGCATCGATCAGGCGGCGAGATATGCTCCGCTCGATCAGCTCTGCATTTCGGGCCAATGCGGCTTTGCTTCGACCGAGGAGGGCAATTTACTGACCGAGGAGGAGCAGTGGGCAAAACTGCGCCGCATCGTCGTGGTTGCGGACGAGGTGTGGGGCTAACGCCGATAGCGAATAGCGAATACTGAGCGCCGGCAGCGAATAAAAGAATGGAAAACTCATGACAGGCATGGTGGCCGGCAAAGTCGCCATCGTGACGGGCGCTGGCCGCGGCATCGGCCGCGGCATCGCGCTATTGATGGCCGGTGAGGGCGCCCGTGTGGTCGTCTGCGACATCGGCGCGAGCCTCGAAGGGGCAGGTACTGATCCCTCTCCCGCGCAACAGGTTGTCGACGAGATCAAGCACAGCGGCGGCGAGGCGATCGCCTCCACGCTCTCGATCGCAGAGCCGAAGAACGCCGAGGAGATCGTGAAAGCCGCACTCGCTGCCTTCGGCCGTGTCGACATCCTGGTCAACAATGCCGGCATTTTGCGCGACCGGATCTTCCATCGCATGAGCTGGTCGGATTGGTCGGATGTGCTCGCGGTCCACCTCAACGGCTCCTTCAACATGAGCCGCGCCTGCGCGGTTCATTTCCGTGAGCAGAACGGCGGCGCTTTCGTACACATGACCTCGACCTCGGCGCTGGTCGGGAATTTCGGGCAGGCCAATTACATGGCGGCCAAGTTCGGTATCGTCGGGCTCTCTCGCGGGATCGCGCTCGACATGCAGCGCTTCAAGGTCCGTTCGAATTGCATCGCGCCGTTTGCTTGGACGCGCATGATCGATTCGATTCCTATGGACACTCCAGAGGAAAAGATGCGGGTAGAGCGCATGCAGCAGATGGCGCCGGAAAAGATCGCCCCGCTTACGGTTTATCTCGCCTCCGATAGCGCCGAGGGCATCTCCGGCCAGATTTTCGGCGTGCGCAACAACGAGATTTTCCTGTTCGATCAGCCTCGCGTGGTCCGTACGATCCATCGCTCGGAGGGCTGGACGCCCGACAGTATCGCCCAGCAACTCAAGGGCGCGCTTGGGCCCTCGTTCACGCCGCTCGAACGTTCGAGCGACGTGTTCTCCTGGGACCCGATATAAGTCCATAAATGCCCTCTGCCGATCGCCTTCGAAACTGCCCGGCAGCGACGTCGTTCCGGAGCCGAATGCACCATCGCTTGCTTGAGCCCGCCGGGTCGGTGAGGTGGAACCGATCAAGCGGACGGGTTTTGAGACCACATGGCCCAGGCTGAGCTTAATCCTGCAAACGACGAGCTCGCCCAGATCCGCGAATCTGTGCGTGCCGTCTGCGCCAAATTTCCTGGTGAATATTGGCGCGCACTCGACCGCGAGCGTGCCTATCCCACCGAGTTCGTCGCAGCGCTCACTCAAGCGGGTTTCCTAGCGGCGCTGATCCCGGAAGAGTACGGCGGCAGCGGCCTTAGCATGGCGGCCGCCGCGGCCATCATGGAAGAGATCCAGGCCTCAGGCTGTAATGGGGCGGCCTGTCACGCGCAAATGTATACGATGGGCACGCTGTTGCGGCACGGCAGCCCGGCGCAGAAGGCGCGATGGCTGCCGCCGATTGCAGCGGGCGAACTGCGGTTACAGGCTTTCGGCGTCACCGAGCCGACATCAGGTTCCGACACGCTCAATCTGCGGACGACCGCCGTGCGCGAGGGCGATCACTACATCGTCAATGGACAGAAGATCTGGACGTCGCGTGCCGAGCATTCGGACCTTCTTCTGCTCATTGCCCGCACCACTCCGCGCGAAGCCGCGAAGAGGCGCACCGACGGCCTTTCGGTGTTCCTCGTCGACATGCGCCTCGCGCAAGGCACCGGGATTAGCATCAATCCGATCCGTACCATGATGAATCACGCAACAACGGAGCTGTTCTTCGATGATCTGCGCGTCCCGGCGGAAAATCTCGTCGGCGAAGAGGGCCAGGGTTTCCGCTACATCCTGAGCGGCATGAATGCCGAGCGCATCCTGATTGCGGCGGAATGCATCGGCGACGCGAAGTGGTTCATCGCCAAGGCGACCGGCTATGCCAAAGAGCGGATCGTGTTCGGGCGGCCGATCGGGCAAAATCAGGGCGTGCAATTCCCCATCGCGCGGACCTATGCGCAGATGCGCGCCGCCGAGCTGATGGTCCGCACGGCCGCATCCCTTTATGACACCGGCCGCGACTGCGGCGCGGAAGCAAACATGGCCAAGCTCCTCGCCGCGGATGCCTCGTGGGCAGCGGCTGACATGTGCCTGCAGACCCACGGCGGTTTCGGCTTTGCCGAGGAGTTCGACGTCGAGCGCAAATTTCGCGAAACGCGGCTCTACCAGACGGCGCCGATCTCGACCAATTTGATCTTGTCTTACCTCGCCGAACACGTTCTCGGGCTCCCGCGCTCCTATTGAGCGGCGATGACGGGGAAAAATCCGAATTCCGGCTTGCCGACCCGGATAGATGCCTTGAGATTGCTATAGATTTTTGCCGGTGTCCAACGAAAGGCCAGCCATTAGGAGCCCCTAGGCGCGTTTTGGTGCCTGTCGGGGTGCCCCAAGCCCTGAAAAACGCGTTTAGAGGCCTCCCAGCCGGGCTGCTAGAGCCGTCATCGCGGTCAACCGTGTGCTCGATCAGCAGAGCCCTCCGGGGCTCGCGCCCGCGATGGTGCCAACCCTCTTCAATGACGCGCTGGCGGCAGGCGCGGCGCTAAATCCGCGCCGGGACGCACGTCAATCGCTGGCTTGATGTCCGCGTTACCTCCCAAAGCGGCCGTAGAGCGGACATCGGTGGATGTCGCACAAGTGCCGATTGTGTTCTCTAATTCCGGGTTTCGGTGTCAAGCTCTCCGCGATCATCCTTGCCGGGCCCACTGTTCTCTCCGCGGTAGGGGCCTGCCCTCCGCATGATGGCGTAAGACGACGCTGGTGGATCAATGTTGCAAG